>JABWBM010000012.1 GCA_013360495.1 Planctomycetaceae bacterium | reverse complement strand
AGCCGGAATCCAGACGTGACAAACGATTTCTCATAGTCGCTGGATGCCGACTTTCGTCGGCATGACGGGTAAATCCAACAACCATTTTGGGTTTGGTATTAGAGGGGGACCGGAAACCCCGTAGCGCCACGATTTATCGTGGCGGCCCCACGAGAGATCGATACTTTGTCAGAAGACGCCACAATAAATTGTGGCGCTACATCCCCACGAATGGGATTCCGGTCACCCTGTTAGAAATCTTTCTCTTCCTTGCCGTCACTGTTGTTTTCTGGCGGTTCGACGTTGCTGTTCTCCTGGTCGCCATCGTCCGCTTCCTTGGGCATGGCGTTCTTCATGTCATCGAGCATCTTGCGGAAGATGTCGTATTGAGAGAGGAGTTGCTGAGCCTGTTTCACTTGAGGGTCGTCGGCCTTGCCGTTCTTGACGAAATCCTCAAGCATCTTCTTTCCGCGTTCCGCGATCTTGTCGTCTTCGTTAAAGATCGCCATAGAAGCCGTTTGCACACGGAGTTTCCCGGCGTCCTTATGGTCAGGGAATGCTTTGAGTATCTTCTCGACGGCATCCAATCCGGCATCGTCGAAAAGCATCATCATCATCGGATAGTCGTCATCGGCGACGAGTTCAAACGTGCGCTCATCCTTCGCCGCCAGCAGGTCGTCGAGCAGTGCGTTGAAGTGCGCGCGAGTTTTCTCGAGGTGGCTCCCGAAGTTCTGGAAGTCTTTGTCGGTTTGAGCCTTGTGGATGGCATTGCCGACTTCGGTAGCCCAGACCGCCTGCACGAAGCGGATGCGCGTATCAACGACGCTTTCTTTCGGGAGCATCGGAATCAACGGCTCATACAGTTCAACCGCGCGTTCGAAGCGTCCGAGCTTGAAGCACTCGTCGGCCAACGCTTTTGTGGCGGGAACGTCGCCGGGGTGGAGCTTGACCTTCTCCTCAAGTCCATCGACGCTCTTGATGCTCGACGCGATGTCGTCGGCCCAGGCGATGGCCTCGGATACGGTCTTGAATGGAGCGCTGCTCGTGCTTGCGAGCTTGCGCTTGTCGGCATCGACGATCAGCAAGTAGCGCATTGCTCCGCCAATGAGATCCTTGATGTCGCTATACTTCTCATTGGTGTAAATGTCCCGGCCTTCGGCGCGCAGCGGGACGAAGAGCGAGTGAAATTTCTGGGCGGCCTTCGCGTCTGACCAGACGCTTTTATCGAGGCTTCGTCAGGGCCCTCAGCCGCTATTGCCGACGATCAGCATGACCCATTTGTCTTGGGCCTTGGCTTCGGCGAGCGCGTCGGTGAGCGAGTCCTTCCACGTGATTTTCTTGATGTCAGATGCCTCGCCGTTGGCGGGCGCTTTCGGGTTGGCGTCGGGTTTGTCCTCGGCGCCGAGGGTGGGCGCCGCCATAACGGCGAGTAACGCGCCCGATAACAGCCATTGTTTGTTCATATGATTCCTCCGGCGGCGATGATAGCGCGCTCGCAAGGTGGAGGCACGCTGAAATGTTGAGATAGCAAGACCGGTTGGGGCCGCTCGGGCGCATTCCGCATTGGTTGAAAGATGAACAAGGCATAGGGGGCGTAGCGCCATGCGCCCTCGCATGGCGTCTTGTCCGTGATCGTAGCGTCACGCGAGGGCGCGTGACGCTACGATCAACCAACGCGGAATGCACGCGAGCGGCTCTTTCCCGTAGACCGATTGGCGGGTTGAAGTATCATGCCCATCCTTCGCAGCGAGCGAATTGACAATCATGTGGGCGCATAGCTCAGTTGGCTAGAGCACATCCTTCACACGGATGGGGTCCGGGGTTCGAGTCCCTGTGCGCCCACCACCATAAACCCGCATGGTTCCTATGTTTGCGAACCACGCGGGTTTTGGCGTTTAGCCGTGAATGGTCATAGACATAGTGAATTGACACACTTGGGAAGGACGCCTAACCACGGCCAATAGCCTCGTGGTGGTGATGCACGACGGCCCCTTGGTGTCCGCAGCTTCAAGTTTTTCACACCGTGGCCTCAAAAATCCATACAATCGTTCCCAACGCTTCCGGAGACATCCGGGCAGGCATCGCTTAAACCTATGACCATTCACCGCACACGCACGCTGCCCGACATGAGCCTTCCTCGCATCGTCGGCTCGTATATCCGGCTCGCGCGTGTTTCGACGCTACCAGCCCCGGCGCTGGCAACTCTCATGGGCGGCTATCTCGCGCTACGAAACTCCGGAGTTTCGCGGCTGCCCGAACCGGACCAACTCGTGACACTTGTCTCGATCGCGTGCGCTGCGCTGTTGCTTCAGGCCGCGAGCAACGCCCTCAACCAGATTTGCGATTTCTCCATCGACGTCTATGCCAAACCCAAGCGCCCGTTGCCCATGGGCGAGATGGGGCTTACAGGCGCCGCGGTGGCTGCAGCAACGTGCTATGCCTGCGCGCTGCTGCTCGCAGTCATGGCGAGTGACGCGAAGCCAGAGACGATGGGCGCGTTCTTCGCTGCCGGATTCGCGACCGTGATCTACTCCGCGCCGCCCTTACGCTTACGGCGCTTTGACTGGATCGCGACCCTGACCCACGGGCTGCCAACGGCGCTGATGGTCGTCGCGGGCTGGAGCCTGTGGGGCGCGCTTAATGTGGCCGCACCGTGGATCATAGGGGGCGCCGCGCTGATCTTTTTGCTCGGGGCGACAGCGACGAAAGATTTTACCGACATGGATGCCGACGAGCACTTCGGCGTGTCGTCGCTGCCCTCGAAGTACGGCCCCGACCGCGCGACCAAAATCATCGTGCCATTTCTCTTTGTGCCTGGCTTGAGCGTGCCCGCGTTGCTTCTTCTGCCCGGCGGGATGTCGCCCGCGTTCGATGTGACGCTCATGTGGATTCTCTGCGGCGCGCTGATGCTCTGGGCATTCGGCATGGCGGTCTGGCTCTGGAACAACGGGCAGACCGTGCGCGAGGGTAAGGGCGTGTATCAGCACGTGCTGATGATGACGGCGGCCTGGTTCGCGGGATTGCTCCTCGCAACCTGACGCACCACAAAAACATCTTTTTCCACTGGACAAAAGTATATCTATTGTGTATCCTTCCAGCATTCATGTGGGGAGGGTGCTATGATATTCGCGACGCAGGAAACCGTGCGGGATGGAGCGCAACAAGCCGCCGAGCGGCCAAAGCCGCGCGCCAACGGCACGATCGTGAAGATCAAATCGGCGGCATTCCAGGGTATCGAGGCCGTTCCCATCGAGGTCGAGGTTGATGGCACGCGCGGGCTGGCCTCGCTTCAAATCGTCGGCCTGCCCGACAAGGCGGTGAACGAGGCGAAAGAGCGCGTGCGAACCGCGATAGAGAACTCCGGCTACGATTTTCCCGTCCAGCGATTGACCATCAACCTTGCGCCAGCCGACCTGCGGAAGGAGGGGGCGAGCTTCGACCTGCCCATCGCAGTGGGTCTGCTCGCCGTCTCCAACCAGATCGACGCCGACGTCGCCTCCCGCTACGCGGTTCTCGGTGAGCTTGCCCTCGACGGGCGCGTACGCGCCGTTGCGGGTGTATTGCCCATGGTGTTTGAGCTGCTCCGTCGGCGCTACAAAGGAATCATCGTTCCAGAAGGCAACGCTATCGAGGCTGGCGTCGTCGATGGCATTGAGATTTACCCGGTGTCGCACTTGAGCGAAGTCGTCGGCTTCCTTAATGGAAGCTACGCCATCGAGCCTTACCGCACCGACGTCGCCAGTTACTTCGCGAGCGACAAGACGCCTCAAGTCCCGGATTTCAGCGATGTGAAGGGGCAGGAGAGCGTCAAGCGCGCCATTGTCATCGCTGCTGCCGGAGGCCACAACCTGCTCATGGTCGGCAATCCTGGTGTGGGCAAGTCGATGATTGCCCAGCGCATTCCGGGCATCCTGCCCGACCTGACCATTCAAGAAGCATTAGCAACGACCAAGGTCTATTCCATCGCGGGCAAGCTTTCCAGGGAACAGCCGCTGGTCACGACGCGTCCATTCCGCTCGCCTCACCATACCATCAGTGACGCGGGTCTCGTGGGTGGTGGCACGACGCCGCGCCCGGGTGAGGTGAGCCTTGGCCATAACGGCGTGCTCTTCCTCGACGAGCTGCCGGAGTTCAACCGCAAGACCCTCGAAGTCATGCGTCAGCCGTTGGAGGACGGCGTCGTCACTATTAGTAGGGCCACAGGCGCCGTCACCTTCCCGGCGCAGGTGATGCTGGTTGCCGCCATGAATCCTTGCCCCTGCGGCTACCTTGGCCACCCTCACCGCCGGTGTTTAGACACGCCGCGCCAGATTGCGGCCTATCGCAATCGCATATCGGGACCGTTGCTGGATCGAATCGACATACACATTGAGGTTGCAGCAGTGGACTACCGCCAGCTCGGAAGCAACGATCGCACGACGGATACTGCCACTATGGCGCGGCAAGTGGCGCAGGCGCGGGCGATCCAGCAAAAGCGTTTCGCGGGTATGGCCGTGAGTTGTAATGCGCGCATGAGCGACCGGATGTTGCAAAAGTTTGTGGAGCTTGACGCCGAGTCGCGGCGCTTGCTCGAACACGCGATGGAGACGCTCTCCATGTCGCCCCGCGCCTATACACGTATCAAAAAGCTCTCGCGCACCATCGCCGACCTCGCGGGATCAGAGCGCGTGACTACGGAACATTTATTGGAGGCTATTGGCTACCGCGCCCTCGACCGCGCCAACGCTTGAACAGCGATGAAACATCGTGCGCGAGAAGTGCTGGCAACGCTATTTCCAGAGGATGGATTTTTTGAGGCGTATATCTTCGTCCACGAAGCGGTACTTGGCTGTAGCGAAAGAGAAATCGCATGACTCGTAGGGATAGACCCATTCGTGCGAAAGACTTTTCGAGCGATCGAAATAGAGAGGGATGATCGGGCAGTCGTCCGCAAGCACTTTCATCATGCTCTGAATGATCTCCATCTTTTTCGCGCACTGGGATTTGATAGTCTGGTCGAGGGGGAGCATCCGTATGTAGAGTTCGTCGTACGCTTTCGATGTATATCGGGACGAATTGATGCCGAATTCCTTAGCGTTCTCTCCCCACAAAAGTTGCAAAATGTTTTCGGCGTCGGGGTAATCGAGAATCCACCCGCTATCATAGGCATGGCCTTTGCCTTCTTCTTGCATTCGAAGGTACTTCGCGAAGTCCATACACTCCCCGGCGACTTTCACGCCGATTTTCGGACCGATATCGTCAATGAATGCCGCCATGTTTTTCGAAGCTGCAGTCGTTCCTCGCGTCAAGATTGTCACTTCCGGCTGCGCGCCCGTGTCGGGGTCGGTTGTCTTCCACCCCGAACCGGTTTTTTCGACTTTGAAGCCGGCTTTGGTAAGGACGGCGCGGGCTTTCTCCTCCGAATAGACTGACCATGGGTAAGGCTGCTTTTCGTCGAAGCCGACAATGCCCTTGGGAATCAGACCCGTTGCAACCGTTCCCCGGCCCTTGAGGTGTTCATCGATATACTTTTGTCTGTCGAAGGCCAAGCCAATGGCTTTACGCAGCGCCGCCCCCTTTTCCCCGGCAGGAGTCCCGATCGATTTGTGCGTCATATTGAACGAGATGTATTCGATGACCGGGCGATCAGGTGTGTGCAAGTTGACAAACTTGCCATCGCCCATAAGCAACGGCCCAAGCCGTCCATCCTTCGTGAACACCTCGTCATATTTGTCTATCGGAATGGAACATACGTCGATTTGTCCCGCGAGGAAGTCCTGCCACTCGGTCATCTCCTCCGCGAGAATCCGGTATGTCACCTTTGAGAGGAGCGGCAATCGCCGCCCTTCAAGCTGCTCGTAACGCCGCTTATCCGTATGTCCGGCGGGCGCGATGGGGAAGAGTGCCTCGCGATAGTTCGGGTTTTTCCTCCAGACAATCCCCTGTCCTGCTTCCCACGCCTCAAGCTTGAACGGTCCGGTACCGACAGGATGCCTTTCAAACTCATCGCCGTAACGCTCGATGGCCTCCTTTGGGATGACGGCAAGGTAAAGCATGCAGAGCGTGTGGAGAAAACGCGGGTTCGGGTCGGTCAGGATGATCTCAATAGTGCGCTCGTCCTTGGCTTTTAGTCCTTTCACATCACCCCACACGCTCATGGGAAGATCGGGCTTTTCCACGGCGCGCTCACGCCACTCGTCAAGTCCTTCGATTTTCTCTTCGAGCGCCCACCAGCCCACCGGATCGGGCTGCGCCGCGAGCGAAAGAACACTGAATACAAAATCGCCCGCCGTGACAACCCGCCCCTTGCTATCGGGGAAGCAGACGTCATCCTGAAAGCGTACGCCTTGCTTGAGCGTGATCTCAAGCTGCTTGCCTCCCGCACTCACCTTCGGCATGTCTTGGGCGAGACAGGGAATAACCCTGTCTGGTGTGAAGTAGTCGTATTCATAGAGCGTCTCGTACGCCATGCCGCATTGAGTCATCGACACGACGTCTCCCGCCATTCGCGGGTCGAGCGTTCGCGGATCGCCGCTCAAGCTCAACACCATTTCGGACGACGCGGGCGTAGCAGGTTTTTCCGCCGCCGGCGCGAGCAAGAGCGGCGTTTCGCTGCTCGACACGACGCATATGACCAGCGCGAAGCACAAGAGGGTTCGAAGTTTCATCGCTCCTCCCATTTGGCACCATCCTACCACGCTGGCAGCCGCGCAGGGATAGAGGTCTCAGTGTTTGGAAGAGGAAGATTATGGAACAGAGATGAAGGTGGTGAACGCCGATAAGAAAGATTGTTGGAATGTGAACTCCGAAGATTTCAGGAATAAAAATTCAAACCGCTAAATAGATTGAACTTTTCAGAATCTTCATTTCTTTGCTTTGAACCAATTCTTTCCTCTTCCTTTGCGTTTTGGCGTTTTTGCGTGATCTATCTTTCTCTGCGGTAAAGATTCTCTAACTGATCGTCGATATGCGTTTTGCGCGCGCGGTTTCGCGGTCGCGCTGGCGTTTCTCGATCTTCTCCAGCGAATCGCTCGGGATGGCGCTGATCAGGCGGCGCGTGTAGTCCTGCGCGGGGGCAGCATAAATCGCCTCCGACGGGCCGAACTCGACGAACTTGCCGTCGCTCATCACGGCCATCATGTCGGACATGAATTTGACGACGCTCAAGTCGTGGCTGATGAAGATGTAAGTGAGGCCATGTTCCTCCTGCAGGTCCTTGAGCAGGTTAAGCACCTGCGCCTGCACCGACACGTCGAGGGCAGAGACCGATTCGTCGCAGATGATGAAGTCCGGCTCGACGGTGAGCGCGCGCGCGATGCAGATGCGCTGGCGCTGGCCGCCGGAGAATTCGTGCGGGTAACGGCGCAGATGCTCGGGCAGGAGGCCCACTTCGGTCAAGAGGTTCGCCGCGCGATCGCGCCGGTCGTTACGCGAATTGCCGATGCCGTGGACCTTCATCGGCTCAGTGAGCGCCGCCTCCACGGTCATGCGCGGGTTAAGCGAGCTATAGGGATCCTGAAAAATAATCTGGATTCGCCGGCGCATGGTGCGCAGCGTCTCGCCTTTCAATGCGAGGAAGTCTGAGCCGTCGAAATGGACTCTGCCCTCGGTCGGCTCGATCAAGCGCAGGATCGCCCGGCCGGCAGTGGTCTTGCCGCAACCTGACTCGCCTACGAGGCCAAGCGTCTGGCCGCGATAGACGTTGAAGCTCACGCCATCCACGGCGCGCACATGATCGACGGTGCGCGCGAAAACGCCCTTCTTGATGGGGAAATACACTTTCAGATTCTCGACCGCGAGCATGGGTTTTTCGTTTTCGGGAACACAGGTGGTTCCCGGCGCAAGTTCACTCTCACGATAAGGGTGGCCGATGCGCTCGAGCTCCGACTTCGGGTGCAGCAATCGGCCGCGGCCCTTGGAGGTCAGCGCCTGCTTGCGCGATTCATCGAGCTTCTTCTCGGTGATGACGAAGTCGCCCTGTTCATTGGTCTTCACGTCCATGTAGTCGGCGACGGTGACGAGGCGGCGGTAGTTGGTTTCCAAACGCGGGCGGCAGGCAAGCAGACCCTTGGTGTAGGGATGCTGCGGGTTAGCGTAGATCTGGCGCACGCTGCCAAACTCCACCACCTTGCCGCGGAACATGACCGCGACATCGTCGGCGATCTCGGCGATCACGCCGAGGTCGTGGGTGATGAAGAGGATGGACATGCCGCGCTCGTCGCGCAGTTTGCGCAGCAGGTCAAGAATCTGCGCCTGAATGGTGACGTCGAGAGCCGTGGTCGGCTCGTCAGCGATCAAGAGCTTCGGGTTGCAACTCAGCGCCATGGCGATCATCACGCGCTGCTTTTGGCCGCCGGACATTTCGTGGGGGTAGCTCCTGACGCGGCGTTCGGGGTCGGGGATGCCGACTTCCTTGAACAGATCGATGGTGCGTTTGAGCGCTTCATCCTTGCTCGTCTTCTGGTGCAGGCGGATGGCTTCCATCACCTGATCGCCGACCGTAAACACCGGGTTAAGCGAGGTCATTGGCTCTTGGAAGATCATACTGATCTCTTTGCCGCGCACCTTGCGCATCTCGGATTCGGGAAGTTTCACGAGGTCGCGGCCAAGGAAGGAAATCTGGCCCGCTTCGATGGCGGCGCCGACTTCGGGGAGCAGGCGCATGATGGTGAGCGAGGTGACCGATTTTCCTGAGCCGGACTCGCCGACGAGGCCGAGGGTTTGACCTTCCTTAATGTTAAGCGTGAGGTCGTCGACGGCCTTGACGGTGCCGCCCTCGGTGTGGAAGTAGGTTTTGACGCCTTTGAGTTCGATCAACGTCGGCGCTTCGGCCATGAGACACCCCTTGTAAGCGGATTAAGCTTCGCGAGTATGGATTGTGGGGGGGAAGCCGTCAACGACAGGACGTGATTTCTCACGTTACATGCGAAGTCGCCTTTTCTTGTAGCGTCACGGCTACGCCGTGACGTCTTGTCCGTACATCAAGCGTTGGCTCAAAGACGTCACGCCATAGGCGTGACGCTACGCAAGAAACGAGGACTTTGCCCGTGACGTACACGGGTTTTTTGACTTACGCCTGGAAGATTGGCAGGTAATTGTTCTGAATGGACAGGATCAAGCAGGCCATGGCGGTGGCATAGGCGTTGCGCTTCTCGTCCCATGTACCGATCTCGTCGATCCAGGAGCCATTGCCGCGCTGCATGGCAAGGAAATGGCGGCGGTTCTTGTCGTTCCAGACCTGCCACATCTTGGGATTGACTTCCTTATATTGATGGACTGCTTGGGCCGCGTAGTAGTGGCCGTACCAGAAGCCAAAGGCGCAATTGCGCGGCTGGAAATTCGAGGCTTGATCCGGACGCTGCTGATGGAGGTAATTGAGCGCCTTGCGCAGGTCGATCAGCCTGTCGCCATCGCGGTAGCTGTCGTAACGTCCGGCGGACTGCAATGCCACGATGCCGGCTGCCGAGAGCGCGAAGCTGACGCGGTTGTATCTGAACTGCGGCTGATAGGCGAAACTGCCGTCGTCGTCGTTGTAATTCCCGACGACGTACTCCCGGGCCGCTTCGATCGATACCTTCGGAACCGCGATGCCGACGTTGCGCGCAGCCCGCAGCGCCTGCAATTGGCAGACGGTGATCGACATATCGGCGTCGAGCTGTTTGGGCTCATAGCGCCAGCCGCCCCAGTTGTCGCCGGTTCTTGCCTTGTCCCGTTCGGGATCGGCCTGATTGCCGTCTTCGGGGCCGCCACCGTCGGGTTTGATGGTGACGCCGACTTGATTGCGGACGATAAAGGCAGTCGCCTCCTGCAGGGCTTTCTTGATACGAGAATCGCGGGTCATGCCGAAAATTTCGGCGAGGAAAAGCGTAGCGAACGCGTGGTCGTACATGCGCGAGCCGAGTACCTTGATCTGGCCAGAGCGGTCCTGGTTCTGGATCAGAAAATCGAGGCCAAGGCGGACGTTCGAAGCGTAGCGCCCCTGATCGGGGGCGTTGCCGCCAGCGACAAGCGCCATGCAGCACAGCGCAGTGACGCCGATATGCGGGACATCAAGTTCGTTGCGCACGTAGCCTTCGCCGATCTTCTGGCCGGCGTCGTTCCGCCAGCATCCATCGGGTTGCTGGAGCGATACAATGAAGGCGAGGCCTCGATCCACGGCTGCGCGCACCTTGAGGTCGTCCGGTGTCGGCGCGGGAGCGTGGAAGGGATCAGGCGCGGGATTGGATATGGGGACTCGAACGAAGGGCCGGTTGTCGTCGATGGACGCCCGGGCGACGCTGCTTGCTACAGCGATCATGGCGCACGTCAATGCTGTTCCACGAAGGATCATCGGACTCCCTTCTCTACAGTATACGAACAAGCCGCCGGGAAAAGGAGGTCTTCACGTCCATCCTTGAACGCAGCGGCATAGACGTTAGTCTCCTCGCATTCAGGAGAATGTAATGACCGACACACTCAACATTGCCGTACTCGGCGGCGACGGCATCGGGCCGGAAGTGACCGCCGAGGCGTTGAGGGCGCTCAAGACGGCGGGCGAACGTTTTAATTTTAAGGTGGAGTCTGAAAGCGCCTTGGTTGGCGCATCGGCGGTGCGCGCGGGAAAGCAGCCGCTGCCCGACGAGACACTCAAGCTTTGTCTAGCGTCTGATGCGATTCTCTTCGGCGCGGTGGGGGATCCAGCGTTCGGCGACCTGCCGCCTGATCAATTGCCTGAGCGCGCGCTGCTCCATCTGCGCAAGGGGCTGGACCTCTTTGCCAACCTGCGCCCGGTGCGTCCGGTTCCCGCGTTGCTCGGTGCCAGCAGCATCAAGGCGGAGATGCTCACTGGTGTGGACATTCTCATCGTGCGCGAATTGGTCAGCGGTCTCTATTTTGGCACGCCGCGCGGCTACGGCGCGGATGAGAAGGGCCGCTTTGGTTTCAATACAATGCGTTATCACGAAACCGAGATTGTGCGCGTGGCGAAGGTGGCCTTTGATGCGGCGAGGAAGCGCAAGAAGAAACTGTGCTCCGCCGACAAAGCCAATGCCTTGGAAGTGATGCAACTCTGGCGCGAGACGGTCACGAAGCTCGGCAAAGATAGCTATCCCGATATCGCGCTCAACCATATGTATGTCGATAATTGCGCCATGCAACTGGTGCAGTACCCCCGCCAGTTCGATGTGCTGCTGGCGGAGAATATGTTCGGCGATATTTTGTCAGACATCGGCGCGCAGATCACCGGATCCCTCGGCATGTTGCCCTCCGCGAGCATCGGCGGGCGCGTTGGACTGTATGAACCTGTGCATGGCTCAGCGCCGGATATCGCGGGCAAGGGGATCGCGAACCCGCTCGCCGCGATCCTTTCGGCTGGGATGTTGCTCACCTATTCGGCTGGCAAGCTCGACGCGGCGAAAGCGATCGAGGACGCCGTGGACGCGGTGCTGGCCGACGGCTACCGCACCAAGGACATCGCCTCCCAAGGCGGAGCGAACGTCAAGGTCGTCTCGACGAAGGAAATGGGCGACGCGGTGGTGGCGAAGATCCGCGGGAAGTAGGAGCAACGAAGCATCTTCCGCTACCACGAGCGCCGTTTCCTTCCTATAGTGCGCCGGTTCGGAAAACCGGAGGACGCCATGGCGCTGAGCCAGCAGTTGCTCGATATTCTCGTCGATCCCTTGAGCCGACAGCCGCTCACGCTGGTCGCGGGCAAGGATGGGAAGCAACGGTTGCGTTGCGCCGCCAATGGCCTCCACTATCGTATCGACGAACCGGATATTCCGGTGTTATTGATTGACGAAGCCGAATTGGAAGATGGAAGTTCAGCGAAGGATCTGGTCACGAAGTTGCGCGCGGAGATGAAGACGAAGCCATGAGCGACAGCGTATCATTGAAAGAAACCGTCCTCACGCCGAAGACGGATTTTCCCATGAAGGCCGACCTCGCGAGCCGCGAGCCGCAGACCCTCGCCCGCTGGGAGGAAAAGGGCCTCTACGACGCCATCCGCAAAGCGCGCTCGGGCGGCGAGAAATTTATCCTGCACGACGGCCCGCCCTACGCCAACGGCAACACGCACACCGGCTCGGGCATGAACAAGATTCTCAAGGACATCGTTGTCAAGCTGCGCACCATGCAGGGCTTTGACTCGCCCTACATCCCGGGCTGGGATTGCCACGGCTTGCCGATCGAAAACAAGGTGCTCGAAGAACTTGGCGGCAAGATCCCCGAAGGTATGAGCGCTCTCGATGTGCGCAAGCGCTGCCTCGACACGGCCAACAAATACATCGATATCCAGCGCCAGCAGTTCAAGCGCGCCATGGTGCTTGGCCGCTGGGAGAAACCCTACCTGACCATCGACCCGGTGTACGAGGCGGCCACCCTCGAATGCTTCAAGGATCTCTACGCCAAGGGCTACATCAAGCGCGCGCGCAAGTCCGTCCATTGGAGCTGGGCTGCGCAGTCGGCGCTGGCCGAAGCCGAGCTTGAATACGAGGATCGTAAGGACGCGAGCATTTACGTGCGCTTTCCCATCGCGGTGGGGGACGAGATCAAGAAAGCTGCCGGCAAGCGCAAGCCTTACATTGTCATCTGGACGACGACGCCTTGGACGTTGATTGCCAATGTCGCGTGCGCTGTCTCCGCCGAAGCGGACTACACGCTCTACGGTGTGGGGAACGAGGCGCTCTTGATGGCGGCGCAACTTGGGCCGACGGTGTTCGGGCTTGCGGGGAAGAAGGAGTTCGAGCCGCTGCTGACGATCAAGGGCAAAGATTTGCTCGGCGTTGCCTATGAGCACCCTTTCCTGAAGCGCGATCTCGCTGGTCACATGGCCGAGTTCTCGCCGGGTTGGAAGTCGGCGGAAGCGGGCGTGCAGCCAGTGGTCTGTTCGACCATTGTTACGCTCTCCGACGGCACGGGCGTCGTTCACATCGCCCCCGGCCACGGCGCCGAAGACTATGATCTAGGCGTCGAGTTGAATCTGCCCGTCATCTGTCCCGTGGACGAGAAGGGGTGCTATTACAAGGGGCAGCGTCTCGATGACGAGTTACAGATTAGCCGCAAGCAGCAGGACGCCCGCCAGTTGTCATGGATCGAACGGCTCGAGGGACAACACTATCTGAAGGCCAACAAGCTCGTGATCGACGGTCTCGAACACGACGGCCTGATGCTGCAATGGAGCGAATATACCCACAGCTATCCGCACTGCTGGCGCACGCACCAGCCCGTGATCTTCCGCGCCACCGAGCAGTGGTTCGTGCAGATGGACGTCAAGGGGCAGGGTGCCAGCGAAACGTTACGCAAGAATGCGGTGAGCCAGATCGAAGAGGTGAAGTGGTTCCCGGCATGGGGCAAGAAACGCATCTCCGGCATGGTGGAGAGCCGCCCGGACTGGTGTATCTCGCGGCAGCGTTTCTGGGGCATCCCGATCCCGGCCTTCATCGAACCGGAGAGCGGCAAGGTCTGCATCTCCGAGCAAGCGCTTGATCATGTCATCGGCCTCGTGCGCGAGCACGGCACCGACATTTGGTTCGACGACGCCAACTGGCCGGCGGAGAAACTCCTGCCCGATAGCGCACGCCCCGACGAATTCAAAGGCAAGAAGCTCAACAAGCTCTATGACATCTTTGACGTCTGGTTCGAGTCCGGCGCGTCGCACCGCAGCGTCGTGTTGAAAGAGCCGGAACTGCGTTTCCCGGCGGACATATACCTCGAAGGCGACGACCAGCATCGCGGCTGGTTCCAGGTTTCGCTGCTACTCTCCGTCGCGACGCAGGGCGTAGCGCCCTTCAAGCAGTGCCTCACCCACGCCTTCGTCGTCGACGAAAAGGGCGAGAAAGCCAGCAAATCCAAGGGGAACATGTTCCCCATCGACGAGGGCTGCAACGAAGTGGGCGGCGACCTGTTCCGCCTCTACTTCGCGAGCATCGACACATCCTCGCCGGTGCCTGTCACGCTCAACTTGATCCGCGACAAAACCAGCGGCATGTACCGCACGCTGCGCAACACCATGCGCGTCATGCTCGGTAACCTCAACGACTTCAACCCGGAGCAAAACGCGATCGATTCATCGAAGATGGTGGAGATTGACCGCTGGGCGCTCTCACGCCTCTGCGCCACCGTTGAGGCTTATACCGCTGCCATGGAGAAGTACGAATTCCATAACGCGATCCGCGCGCTGGTGGACTTCTGCAATGTCGAGCTTTCGGCCTTCTACATCGACGTGACCAAGGACCGCATGTACTGCGACGCGCCGAACAGCGACGAGCGCCGCAGCGCCCAGACGACGATGTATCACCTCACCAGCGCTATCGCGCGCATGTTGGCCCCGATTTGTCCGCATACCGCCGATGAAGTCTGGTCGTTCCTGCCGGGCACGGGCGGCGCGAAGTGGTCGGTGCATCTCGCCAAACTCCCGCTCGCCAGCGATTTCAAGCGCGAAAACGCCCTGGAAGATAATTACAAACGCGTGGCCATGATTCGCGCGGAGGTTGAGCGTTTGCTCGACCCCTTGCGTAAAACCCGTTCCCTGCGTAGCTCTGCCACGGCGAAGGTCACGTTCTATACGGAAGTACCAGAATTGAAGACACTGCTGCGCGACTCCTTCGAGGCGAAAGAACTTGCCTCGATCATCGGCGTAAGCGAAGTCGAGGTCGTCGATAGCCGTCCTGCGGGCGCTTCCGATGCAGGGGAAATTCAGGGCCTTGCGATTCTTCCCGAACGTTCGCCTTATGAACGTTGCGAGCGCTGCTGGAATCATTGGGAGACGGTACACCTGAGCCACGACTTCGACGTGCGGCTGTGCGAGCGCTGCTACAAGGTGCTCAAAGAAGGCGACGTCAAGCTGGCGCTGAGTTAGCGTCGTAGCGTCACGCGCCCTCGCGTGACGGATTGGTTGGAGCGCGATGCGTTCTTGGTGGGGATGACGCCATGCGAGGGCGCACGGCGCTACGTTTGCCCCTGAAAGTCCCTATGCGCGCCGTGCAACCTTTGAGCGCCGTAATTCTCCTTTCCGGCGGCGGCACCACGTTCCAAAATCTGCTTGAACAGATGCGCAATGGCAGCCTCGCCATTGATATTCGCGGCGTGCTGTCCTCGCGGCCTGACGCTTTCGGGCTTGTCCGCGCGCGCGGCGCCAACGTCCCAACCAATGTCGTCCCACGCAGGGAATTCATGGACGCACGTTCGTTTTCCCGCGAAGTGTTCAAGCGCATCAATGCCGTCAAACCCGATTTACTGGTGTTGGCGGGGTTTATGTGCCTACTTCACCTCCCTGACCGCTACATTGGCCGCACGGTGAACATTCATCCCGGCCTGCTGCCAAAGTTCGGGGGAAAGGGGATGTACGGCATCCACGTTCACGAGGCGGTGATCAAGGCGCGCGAGAAAGTCAGCGGCTGCACTGTCCATTACGTCGATAACGAATACGATCACGGCCCGATCATTTTACAAAAGACTGTGCCAGTGGAGCCCAACGATACGCCGCAGACATTGATGGATCGTGTGATGCTGGTGGAGCGCGAAGCATACCCGGAGGCCATCAACATGATCGCTGACGGCCGCGTACGTTACGAGAACGGCCAAACCGTGTTCGCATAGCGGGTGGAACAGTTTCGGGGATTTAAGTTTGTAGCGCCCCGCGCCCTCGCGGGGCTGTTCAATAGTCCTCTTAAAACGTCATACCGGCGAAAGCCGGTATCCAGTGGCCCGCATAAGGACTGGATGCCGACTTTCGTCGGCATGACGGCGGGGCGCGGTAAAGTGACTTTTGAACAACCCCCGCGCCCTCGCGGGACGTCTTGTACCCTGGGTTGTTGCCGCGTAAGATTGCCTATGATGGCACAGACTTCTACTTCGGCTGCGTCCCGCCTCCAGTTATTCCTTGTGTCTATCCTTTTCTGGCCGTGGTTTATTCTCCTCAGCGTTGCGTGCGGCGCTTGCTCGTGTGTGGTGGCCATTCTGACGTTCTGGTCGCCGCGCTTGGGCGGCCGCATTGCTCATGCCGGAGCTATTGCATGGGGCTGGCTGACAATTCAGAGCAACCCACTATGGCGCTTCTCGGTGGCGGGACGAGAGTTTGTCCCCCGTGGTATTCCTGTCGTCTACGTTGCAAACCACGCTTCTCAACTCGACATCTTTGCGCTTTGCGGAACCGGGCAGCAGTTCAAGTTCGTTTCCAAGCGCTCGGTGTTTTTTTTCCCGGTCCTTGGCTGGGCCATGTGGTTCGCGGGTTACGTTCCACTCGCGCGCGGCGACATGGCATCGATCCGGCGCATGATAGAAACCTGCGCCCGCCGTCTTGCGCGCGGCGACTCGCTGCTGCTCTACCCGGAAGGCACGCGCTCGCCCGACGGGAAGCTGCGTGAGTTCAAACGTGGCGCATTTCAATTGGCGCATGATGCGGGTGTTGCCATTGTTCCGGTGGTCATCCGCGGAACGGCGCAAGCTTTGCCCAAGGGATCGCTCCTTTGTGCGCGCTCGCATATCAGTGTGACATTTTTGGAGCCGGTCGACGCCGCCACGGTGAAGGCAACCGACCCGAACGAATTGTGCGATAAGGTTCATGCGTTGATCGCGCGCGAACTTGACGCAACGCCCACTTGACGCACTCAAAAGTCCGACGCATCGTTAGCCGCCATGGGTAAGGCTGCTGCATCACCGACCAAACGCGCTGCCGAATTGCGCGAATCGCTCAATGATGCGAACCACAATTATTACGTCCTTGCCCGGCCCACCATCTCCGATGCCGAATACGACCGCCTATTGCGCGAGCTTGAAGAGCTTGAGCGCGCGCATCCTGAGCTCGCGACACCTGACTCGCCGACCCAGCGTATCGGAGCAGCCGTGCGCGAGGACATGGCCAAGGTCGAGCATGACCCGCCGATGTATTCCCTCGCCAACGCCATGGATGAGGCCGAGTTCGCCGAATTCTACCGGCGCATGGAGAAGGAATTGGGGAGGTTCGAACTTGCCGCCGAGCCGAAGCTTGACGGTCTTTCCGTCGATCTCGTCTACAGGGATGGCGTGCTCGCAATCGCTTCCACACGTGGCGATGGTGCCACTGGCGAGGACGTGACGCCCAACATTAAAACCATTCGCGGTGTGCCACTCAGGCTGCGGGGAAAGAATATCCCAGACGTGCTCTCGGTGCGTGGCGAAGTGCTCTTTTTCAAAGAAGATTTCGTCAAGTTCAACCAGCGGCAGGAAGACGAGGGCGGCCACATTTTCGTCAACCCGCGCAACTCTGCAGCCGGTTCCTTGCGGCAACTGGATGCGAGCGTCACGGCTTCCCGTCCGCTGCATATTTTTCTCTATCAGATTGCGAAGATCGAAGGAACGAAGCCGCCGGATACGCAATCGCAAGCCCTTGAATTACTGCGTGGCTGGGGATTCCCGGTCAATGACCGTTGTGAGGCTGTTCGCTCGCTTGACGATGCTAAGCGGTACTACGAGCGCCATGTGAAGGAGCGCCACTCGCTGCCCTACGAGATCGACGGGCTGGTGTTCAAGGTTGATTCATTGGCGCAGCAGCGCGAATTGGGCGAGCGCTCCCGCAGCCCGCGCTGGGCCGTCGCATGGAAGTTCAAGCCCGAGATCGCCACGACCATCGTCGAAGCTATCGATGTGCAGGTTGGCCGCACCGGGGCGATTACGCCTGTGGCGCGCTTGAAGCCCGTGCATGTGGGCGGTGTCACCGTCTCAAATGCCTCGCTCCACAATCAGGACGAAATCGACCGGCTCGACGTGGCCCCCGGCGATACGGTGGAGGTGCAGCGCGCGGGTGATGTGATCCCGCAGGTGGTGGGGGTGACAAAACGCAAAGCAGGACGCCCCGGCTATAACATTCTTCAAGCTCATTCCACCTGTCCGGCGTGCGGCACAAAAGTCGAGCGGCCAGAAGACGAAGTGGCGATTCGCTGCCCGAACCTCGGCTGCCCGGCGCAGCTTCGCGCGCGGCTCGAACACTTCGCGTCGAAAGGCGCGCTCGACATCGACGGTCTTGGCGAAAAGATGGTGGCGCAACTCGCCGATGCAGAACTGGTGCATTCGCCGGCCGATATCTTCACGCTTACCAAGGAACGATTGCTCACGCTCGAACGCATGGGCGAGAAGAAGGCGCAGAATCTGCTCGACGCCATTGAAGCCGTAAAGCGGCCGGCGCTCTCGCGCTTCATCTATGCGCTCGGCATTCGCAATGTGGGAGAGCACGTGGCTGAACTGCTGGCCGCCGAATTCGGCAGTATCGATAGACTCGTGGACGCGCCCGCGGAAGCCATTGAGGAAGCCCGAGGCATCGGCCCAATCGTGGCGGCGTCCGTCTCGTCTTTTTTCGCGCGCAAGCAAAACCGCGACTTGATCGCAAAACTTCGCAAGCTCGGTGTCGAGCCGCGTAGCGGCCCGGCTGTGGAGAAACAGTCGGATGCTTTCGCCGGTATGACTTTCGTCTTCACAGGATCGTTGACAAAATTCAGCCGCGAAGAGGCCGAGGCCATCGTCAAATCCTATGGTGGCAAGGCGGCCGGTTCGGTGAGCAAGAAAACGACCTACGTTGTCGCCGGCCCCGGCGCCGGCAGCAAGCTTGCCAAGGCCGAGCAGATTGGCGTCAAAGTCCTCGACGAGCAGGGCTTTCTGGATCTGGTAGCAAACACGAAGGGCAAGTAATGCCGTTGCGACTATAGCGCCGTGGCGTTGCGGACGCGTGAACCGCATCAGCGGCGTAGCGCCCAAGATGCGTTCGGCGTAACGCGCTTCGCGCTTGCCTCACGCGCTCGCGGGGCGTCTTCGTTTGGTATACTTCGTATATGCCCATCGCCGTCGAAATCATCGATTCACCCATCGACACCAACAGCCTCGCGGGCAAGGTCAGCGCCGACGAGAATGGCGCGGTGGTGATCTTCCTCGGCATCACGCGCAACCACCACGAAGGCCGCGGGGTGAAATATCTCGAGTACGAATGCTACCGCGACATGGCGCTGGCCGAATTCCTGCGAGTGGCGGAATTGGCGGCGAAAACCCACGGGATCAAACATCTCTATGCCGTTCATCGTATCGGTCGCGTCAACATCGGCGAAGCGAGTCTTGGCGTAGCAGCATCGTCGGCGCATCGGGCGCAGGCCTTCGCGGCAGCGCAGATGCTCGTGGACGAATTGAAGAAGGACGTGCCAATCTGGAAACGTGAATACTTCTCGGACGGCAGCATCGGCTGGGTTGAGGGCGGTTGTATCACGCCTTCAACGAAGCGCCTGTGACGACGACGCGATCTTTGCGTTGTTTCTGTTTACTCGAAATGTTCCTCGATATCGTCGCCGTCGATTTCTTCGAGCAGGGCTTTGGCGGCGGTGTTGTTCTTGTCGAGCGCTACCGCATCGAGCGCCTTTTCACGGGCTTTGTCCGTGTCACCCATGTCGAGATAGGTTCGCGCCATGCCGATCAGCGCGCTGATCTCGCCGGGGACGCGATCATCGCCCTGATAGTTCGAGTTCAGGTAAACGCGGCGCAGCATCTCCCACTCGTGCAGGGATTCCGCGTAATCGGCCAGCTCCCGCAGCGCCTCGGCCCGGGCGCGGTGAGGCTCGGGAACATAGGGCGCGACCCAGATCATCTGCAGCGCCATATCGGCTGCCTTCACCGGGTCGCCGAGCGCCTCGTAGCGCTGGAGCAGCCAGGCGCGTGTCCGCAGGTCGTTCTCGTTGAGCATCACCAGTTGCTCGGCGATTTCCCGCGCACGCTCCATGTTCTGCTCCTGCATATAGAACTGCATCAGCATCTGCAGGGGCTGCGGATTGGTCGGGAAAGCGCGGCGCGCCTCGTTGAGGAAGAAGATCACGGCAGCGGCGTTCTGTTCCGCTTGAGAAATCTGCGCCATGCGCATGTAGAGATCGTAGTCCTCGAGGCCCTGATTGAGAGCCTTAGTCAGGTATTCCTTTTCGGCTTTTGCCTGTTCTTCGGGCGTCGAGAGACGCGGATCGGTGAGGGCGAGGCGCCCGAGCAGATAGCTCAACTCCTTGGTGTCCATGCCCCATTTTTTTGCCATGCCTGACCAGATGCGCGCGTCGGAGGCATTGCCCTGCTGGTATTGCGCGCGTGCGAGCTTCACCAATTCGTCGGGCGAGGCGTCGCCGTCTTCGGCCTTTTCCTTGAGATCGTCGAGCTGGTCGACTTCGATCGCGGGGAAGAGCTTGATCTTTCCGACCTTCTTGCCGACATGCTCGCGGAATTTGCGGTCGAATTCGTCCGTGTCGATCTGGAGCGTTCCCGAGAACACTTCGTCCGGCGTGCGATGGCGGGCGAACTCCTGAATCATCGCGATCACCGGCGTATAGCCGCCGTAGTTCTCGACGATGAACTCCACCATGATCGAGGCGAGGTAATAGGCGAAGAGCACGCGCGAGCTATCGCCGAACCATTCGTTGAATTCCTTCACCTTGGGCAGGGTGTTCATGGAGTAGGTGGCGTACAGTTGCTGCTCCATGTGCCGCTCCCATTCGGGGCGGCAGCGGCGCTCCTCATATACCGAGCAGCCCTCGGCGAGCCAGCGTGGGCATTGCCCGTGCGAAATCTGAAGCTGATAGACGTGGTCCATTTCGTGGCGCAAGGTCGAGGCCCAGTTGTAGCTGCCCGGGTCGCGGGCGAGCGGACTGTCGAGGGTGACGAGCTTTCCAAAGCATGCGCCGAGCGCCGGCAGGCCGGTGATGCCGACGGTTCGTACCTCGAAGTCGCGGTGGACGTGGAACGCTTCGACCATGACCTTGGCGGGTTTGAAACCGTCGTACTTGGCGGTCAATTCGTCGAAGGTCTTGTCGAGGAAGTGTTTGTAGTACTCGCCCATGACCTGCACCTCGCTGTGATGCAGGCGGAGGACGTATCGCCCTTGCGGATCCTCGATGGTCGTGAAGTTCTTGTAACTGCCCAGGAGTTCGAGCAGATTGTTGGTGAACAGATTGTTGCGTAACAGATCGTTCTTGAACGCCGTCTCGAGGTGCTGCTTGCCCTTGTCGATGTCGCCAAGGTTAAGGCAGGTTCGGCCCCATCCCTGATAAATCGTCCACAGGTCGGGCTGCAGCGCCGCGGCCTTTTCATAAAACCTCAGGGCGTCGTCGAAGAGGAACATGCCGGCGAGGCCGTCGGCCAGTGCCTGATAGAACACGCCTGCGCGAGGATTGAAGGAGGCGACGTGTTGCTCGACCGCCGTGAACTCCTCTTTCTTGTCCAAAACGTGAGCAAGCATGGCCTTCGCAGCCAGCGCTTCGAGCGAGTTCGGGTTGACCGCCAGCGCGGCGGCCACGTCATTCGCGGCTTTGTCGAACTGCTGGTTATTGACGAAATAGCCTGCGCGATACGCAAGCGCCGGAACATAGTAGCGATTGGCGCGGATCGCGCGGTCAAGGGATTCGCGCGCTTTCTGCCCATTCCAGCGGAACGCCCAGGTCAGGCTTGCCCAGAAATTCGCGCCCGCCGAATTGGGGTTGTAATCGAGAACGGGCTGGCAGTAGTTGCCGCGCGCGCTTTCATCCTTGTTGGTTTCATAGAAGAGGCGCGCAAGCCGCAGCCAGCTTGCTGTGTGGCGTTTGTGCCAGGTGCGGGCGTTGTCGAAATGATCCTGAGCCTTGTGCAGATCGTTGAGCGCAAAAGCGCAACAGCCGGCGGCATAGAGCTTTTCGGCGTTTTCCCAATTTTCGGCCATGCCCTTTTGGTATTCGCGCACGTTCCCGCCGTGGGCGGAGCCATCGGTGAAGCGGGCCTTCGCCTTGTCGTGCTCGCCTGTGGAGGCAAGCGCCTCGCCCGCAATCCAGTATCCGCGCGGGTCCTTGCCGTCGATCGTGATGAGTTGTTCGCCTATTGTGAGGGCATCCTGATAGCGGCCCACAGTCTGCAGTGCATAGCCGTATTCAGTCAGCAGTACGATGCTGGAACCATTCGATACCTTGGCTCCTTCGAGCAACGTTATGGCTTCGTGTGGGTCGCGTCCTTCGAGGCTCGAGCGCGCGTCGATCCACAGCGCCAGATCACGCTCCTGCGCGTCACTGGCAAGGTCCTTGGCGTATGAGCGGGCTTCGCGGTACTTGCCGCGGTAGAGCGCCTCCGTGGCGGCGATAACGAGATCGATCTTTTCCTCATCGTCATCTGCGCCCGATTGTGCGTCAAGCTGCGGCTGCGTGGTGATCGTGAAAACGCCAAGCCCAAGAATCAGCGCCAAAAGGGCTATCACGACGGTCCGGTTCCGGTCGGTGGTTCTTCGCATATCGCTACCTTAACAGGTTGAAGGCCGCAGGCACAGGGGAAGCTGCGGCGAGAGGCAGTCCCATGTAAATGAATACGAAACAAAGGCGTCCATCTGGGACGAAATCGCGGTGAAGGCGGGGCCATATGTATGTAGACTCTCATTTGACGTACAGGAGACCGAATGCGATTCACCACAGAATTGACTGTTTCCCTATTGGCGCTCATGGCTCCCGCATTATTCGCGGAGTACCGCCTTCTTCCCTCGCGGCTTGACCTTGGCGTTTTAAACACGCCGGGGATCATTCGCGAGACCGTGCGTGTCGAGGGGGCCAAGCGTGACGATCAACTCAAGGTCAACACGCGCCGGGGCGTTGGCGTGTTCGCCGCGCCCTGCCTGCCCGATTCCAAGGGGAAGATGGGCTTTGATGTTCTGATCAATCCGTTACAACTCGAACCGGGAAAATACGAAGACACGATTGATGTCACCATCAATGAGATCGACGCCGGACAATTTATCGTCAGTTTTGAGGTGACATCCGCTGCGAGCGCCGAGCTGCTTCGTTCGCTGGTGGTGTATGCGAAGGAAGGCGAATCGGCAGGCCTGAAGGCGCTTTCGCAGGCCTTAGGCGCGGGAGGCGCATCGGCGTATCCCGACATGCTCTATCAGGTCGATCTGCGCTTCGTGCATGAGGATCGCTATAAAACCGAGTATGACCAGTTGATCGCCGACATCCGGGCGGCGGGTGGCCAAGTGGAGAAAGCGTTACCCGCGGTATTCATCGGCAGGCGCTTGCTCGGCGAAGGGCCATACAACGCCGATCGCATATTGGGGCTTGCTTTGCAGGGTCAGAACTTCGCGAATCCGAAACCCGTCGTGGAAATCATCACGGCGTCGCCGCCCCTGCAAATCTACGACACCTACGTCAAGAAGATAAAGCCCATACCCTCGCCAGTCGTATTTCTCGCCCGTCAGGTTGCGGCGCAGGACCTCGGCGGCAAGGAAGCACAACTCAATCACTTCAAGGCGCAGGGAACGGATAACTGGAGCGGCTCGCTTGCCGATCTCGAAGCCGCTCTTCGTAAAATCATGGCCGAATACGCGCAGCCAGCAGGAGTGATGCGCAGCCCGGATGGTCTCACCAGCGAGGGAACGAGCGTTGTGACGTCGGGTGGTTCGCCGGTCATCACTGAAACATCCTCGATACAATCCGGCAATAGTGGCCAAACATCGACGCTCTTTATCGTTGTCGCCATCGCGCTTGGAGTCATCGTCGCGGCGCTCTTCGTCGTCGTGCGCCGCCAGCAGGTGGTGCTCAACGACGTCTCGCGCCGGCTTGAGAGCAAGTAAACGTATGGGGAAACAAACGATTATCAAGATTCGTGAACGGGCCAAAACCGTGCGGCTCTCCAACCGCATCAATTTGTTGATCGTGCTTGGTGGATTGATCGCTGCTGGCGTAGCAGCCTTCATCACCATGCCCGATGGCGCGTTTGGCAGCGCTGACGAAACGCCTATCACGGAAGCGCCGGAGACTCTCCCCTGGGTGGCGGCGAAACCTTTGCCCGCATCTCACGCTCAATCGGACCGCGGCGCGCCCTCGCGTCCGCTGCGAGATCCGGCCGTACTCAAAGAACTGACGGGCAAAGACGTCACGTTGACGGACAACCCGCTCGATCAGCTTTCCCTGCGCCGCCCGTCCGATGAGCCTCCGCTTCCAAACCCCGGCACGGACCAGCCCTATCAGCCGCCTGTCGTCGATCCACCGGTTTTCGATCCGCCTATCGAAGACCCACCGCTGGAGGATCCGCCACAGACCGATCCAACGGGACTCGAAGTCCTGAGCGCCGAAGATCGGGAACTGTATCGTCAGGCGAAAACGCACATCGATGAAGGCGACCGTTTGTGGGCTGAACGACGCAATATGAAGACGCAAGCCGACGCCGATGCCATGATCAAGCAGGCCGACGAGCAATACAAAAAAGCCGTAGAGATACTGCTCCCGCTTGCCGACCGTTACCCGGATGTGGGCGCGCTTCAAACGGCCATCACCGATGCCCAACGCGGCAGGAGTTCATGCAGCAAGCACCGCACGGAATGATGCAGCAGCTCCAGCTTCGTATCGCCGGTATCGGCTTCAATATCTCGCTGCGCGGCATCGCGCACACAATCTGCGCCGCCGCGGATGAAAAGTACGCGTCGTTTCAGAGAGGTGCGAGCGAGGGGTTTAATGTCGAAGCGGATGCCGCAACGGGTGGGAAGGACTTTCAAGGCCCGCCGCGCATTACGAATACAGGCGCGCATGAGTCGGCGATCGCCATGCCCGGTCTCGAAGCGCGAGTCGACTGGCGCAGCAAGACCGTCCATGCGCGGGTATTGTTCAAAACACTGCATCCGATCGACAACCTGTTGCGCGCGCTGGTGAGTGAGGCACTGCTGCGGCGTGGTACGGGCGTCTTGCTTCACGCGAGTGGCGTGCTGACAAGGGACGGCGCGCTCGTTTTCGCGGGCGAATCCGGCGCGGGAAAAACCACGCTGGCGCGCAAGGCTGAGCTCGCGAATGTGCTCAGCGACGAACTGGTGGCGCTGGTTGTCGAGGGAGGGGGCGCGAAAGCTTTCGCTACGCCATTCTATGGAGAAATGAGCAAGGGGGTATGTGGAGCCGATGCGCGGCTCGCGGCCTTGTGTCTGCTTTCTGGGAAGGATAAGCGTGTCTGTTCGATACTGCCACGGGCGGAAGCGGTTCAGCGCTCGTTGTCCACGGTATTGTGCTTTTCTCCGCGCGGCGACGACGCGGCAAAAGTATTGAACGCTATCGCAGCCTCAACTCCGGTCGTGGGCCTTACGACCTTGCATGACGAGCCTTTGGACGAGATCATTGCGCGCATCAACGCCGTGTTGTCCTGACGGGCAATGGCCGCTAGACTCATTTGACCTTGCGGGGGAGGCGCGGACTGGTCCACCTTCGCCGTTCACCATCAGGAGCAATAGAACATGGCCAATTCATTCGCGATGCCCGATTTCATGGACCTCGACTCGCTCCTGAGCGACGAGGAGAAGACGATCCGCGACACCGTGCGCGAATTCGTCGGCGAGCACATCCTGCCCATCATCGCGGAGCACTACGAAAAAGGCAGCTTCCCGAAGAAACTCATCCCGAAGTTCGGCGAGCTCGGCATCCTCGGCGGCAACCTGCCCGAGAAATACGGCTGCTCCGCCATGAACAACGTCGCTTACGGACTCGTCATGCAAGAGCTCGAGGCCGGCGACTCCGGAATCCGCAGCTTCGTCTCCGTACAGGGCGCCCTCGTAATGTACCCGATCTTCGCCTATGGCAGCGAGGAGCAGCGCCAGGAATGGCTGCCCCAACTGGCGAGCGGCAAGAAGATCGGCTGCTTCGGCCTCACCGAGCCCGATGCCGGCTCCAACCCCGGCGGCATGCGCACCCACGCCGAGAAGAAGGGCGACACCTGGGTACTCAACGGCAGCAAGATGTGGATCACCAACGGCAACCTCGCCGATATCGCCATCGTATGGGCCAAGACCAAGGGCGACGACCCGGATTCGATCCGCGGCTTCATCGTCGACACCAAGACCAAGGGCTTCACCGCGCAGGAACAGAAGATGAAGCTCTCGCTGCGCGCATCCGTTACCAGCGAACTCTATTTTGAAGACGTCGTCGTCCCATCCTCGGCCATGCTGCCCGAGGGCAAGGGGCTGAAAGCCCCGCTCGGCTGCCTCACGCAAGCGCGCTATGGCATCGCCTGGGGCGCGCTGGGTGCCGCAGCTGCCTGCTATCACGCGGCCAAGGAATATGCCGACCAGCGCATGGTGTTCGGCGAGCCGCTCTCGGCTTATCAGACGACACAGCACAAACTCACGAAGATGTTAACGGAGATCACCAAGGGGCAGTGTCTGAACCTGCAGCTTGGCCGCCTCAAGGACAAAGGCGAGATGAAGCACTGGCAGGTGAGCATGTCGAAGATGAATTGCTGTGCCGTCGCGCTCGAGATCGCGGAAGCCGCGCGCGAGATCATGGGCGCCAACGGCATCAGCCTCGAATACCCGGTGATGCGCCACATGTGCAACCTGCACTCGGTGAAAACTTACGAAGGCACGAACGAGGTACACTCGCTCGCGATCGGTTCACACATCACGGGCATCCCGGCGTTCACACGCACACCGTCGGAGAGGGCGGAGAAGTAGGGCGAGCGGTCCTAGCCGCGCTTTCTCCTGGTGGTAATCGGGTGTGCGATCATGCCGGTCGTGGCAGCGCGCTTTTGCCGTTCCCGTGCTCACTTGATCCGCGCTGCGTCGTGTGGACGCTCGACGTTTTTCTGTCACAAACTATCATTCGCACAATGGCACGTCTTCCCGCCACCACGATTGTCGTGCTCTTCTTCGCCGCGTGTACGAGCGCGCCAGAGCGCATGCCTGACGACGAATATCGCATCGTCAAAGATTTCGAGGCCGCTCGCCCCGGACTGCTTGTCCGCCCGAGTACGCCGGTCGCGAATGACGAGCTTGCGACCTTGCTGGCGGAGCTTGATAGCGACAATGTCGAGCGATTTGCCGCCGCCAAATCGCGCCTGCGCAACGGTGGAGAACATGTTGCCCTGCGCCTCGCTACCTCGCCTTTCCCGTCCACGCTACGGGGGAAACTCGCGGTCATCGAACTGGTCTCGCTCTCACCGCTTTCCCGAGAACGCAATCCAGCCGAATACGCGGCCTACCGGGATAAGCTGCGCGACTTCGTCACCATCGGCGGAATAACTGACGACGATTTCGGTATTCACGCGCTCAAGACACTGATCTCTCTCGATGATCCCGCCGACAACGACCTGATCGCCGGATTGGTGGACAATGCGTCGCGCGACATACGCTGGCTCGCGGCGAATCATACGCTTGCCGCGCGTGAACGCATCACGATCGGGATACTTGAGCGCATCGTCGCCATGCTTGGCGCCGAAGATATGGACATGCGTTCTGACGGCATGCATTTTCTGGGCCGTGCCTGGGCGATGTTGACCCCGGGATCAAACGCTGCGGCGCGCATGCCGGAGTTCGATGCGGCAGCCGCGCCTGACGTTCGGGAGCGCCAGCTTGGTGTATGGCGAGCATGGCGGACCGAGGTGGCGCCTGACCTGATGAAGCAATGATTTCCAGTCAGATTGAAGTGCCCCAACGTACTATAAATGAAGAGTCCGCACAGAAAGTGGTATGAACAAAGGATTGGTCATCGCCTTTTGCATTGGCCTGCCGGCAGCCGCGCTGCTCACGCACTTCGTTACCGCCGAACCCGCGCAGCCTCAACCTGAAGCGAAACCTATAACCGTCGAACAGCGCAAGGACGTGGTACGGTTTGATAACGGCGTAACGGTTTTTCTCGAAGGCGATGAGCGCATAGAGGTCGAGGCTCAGGTCCTCGGCGGCCAGACGCGCCTGTTGGAGTTTTTGGTCGTCGGAGCGGGCGGTCCGGTGCATGAAGCGCTCTTCGTTGCCGGCGCTCGGGCGCGCGATCTGCATCAAGGGTTGGAACTGCTCGGCTTACGCTGCGGCCAGAAGAAACTTCGTTTTCGCGGCGATGATCAAACGCCCGACGGTCCCGCCGTCGATATCGCCGTGCAATGGAAGGACAAAGACGGCAAGGCCGAGAGCTGCCCCGTCGAGGACTGGCTTTACGACACCATCGACGACGCAAAGGTTGCCCGCGGTCCCTGGACGTTCACCGGTTCTCTGAGTGAATTCCGCGACGACCTTGGCCGCGAGATATACGCCGCCGATACGCGCGACTCGATCGTCGGGCTGTGGCGCGACCCTTCGTGCGTGATCGACAACCCCCGTGAACACGGCGCGATTCCCGATGTGTACATCCCAAACCCCGAAGCCGGATTGCTCCCGCCGCCACAGACCGTCGTGACGCTCGTATTCCGGGCGCACAAGGGATGATCGAACCGGCGGCTTCCGAACACGTTGAATGTTCTATGGCACACGAGAGTAATGAGGCGATGCGCGAATTGCTGCGGCTGCACCGCACATTGCGCCTGCGTTGGGCGATTCGTACGGGCGTGATTTCCCTTGCGGTCGCTCTCGCCGTCGTCGTCATGGTGTTGGCGGTGCTTCATGCGTCGCCGTTGCAGGCGTTCGCTTCGATCGGGATTTGCGTGATCGTGTTATCGCTCGTAGTGCGCAGGCTCCAACGCCCGGACGTGCGCGATGCTGCGTTATTCGCCGAGCGTTATGGCGAGGAATCTGGCGCGGTTGAACTGCTCCTTACCGATACCCCTACGGCCCACGTCGATGCGTTGAAGACCCTTCATACCGTCAGATCAGAACGGTTCGCTCCGCTGCTTCGCTTGCGCGATGTGTTCGGCTTGGTGCTCTTGACGGGAATTCTCGCTGCGCTTGCCACTACCTCGCACAACGATCAATCTCCCACCCTTTCCATGAACGGAAACGATCAGGCATCACATGCCGCCGGGACGCCGCCCGCATTGCGCGGTGTGCTCGACGAGTTTCGCCGCTCTGTCTTTTCAGCGAGTGAAGACCAGCGTCGCGAGGCCGCGAAAGCCTACGCGGCCCTTTGGGATCAACGCGGCACGGCCATCGACGAGCTTCGCGCCGCGGGTCAGGCCGGGCTTGAAGCCGCATCAGGGGCAGAGAATGGGACAAACACTGTGGCCGAACGTCAAGTTGCCGCAGTGAACGCAGCGCGGGCAACTGGTCTCGATGTCGGCGACGCAGAGGTGAAGGCTCAACCAACTCCGAACGAACTGCGTGAACAATCATCGACAATATTGAAAACCGCCGCCGACTTGGCCGAAGCTAACGCCGTGGCGGAGGCTTTACTTTCGCGTACACTGGTATCGCCGGACACTTCGACGGACAACGTGATGGCGGGCCGGGGTGAAGGCGGTGTTCGGCCGGTTGGAACATTGGATACCCTCGGTGGGGGGCGTATTTCCATCGCGCCCGGCGTTTGGCAGGCTGACAACGTACCCTCGAAAGAAGGCGCCACGCGCGTCCCGCCCATTGTAGCGGCCGCGATGGATCGCTACGCGAAAGTGTTCGACGAGGAATAAGCATGGCCCGGCTCGGCATCTATCTGATCGGCGCGCGCGGCAACGTCGCTACCTGCACCATCGCCGGGTTGCATGCTCTTCAACACGGTCTTGCCCCGGCCACCGGTCTTGTCACGGCCACAGAGATGTTTACGGAGACGGAACTTGCCAACCTCGACGACATTGCCATCGGCGGCTGCGATATCGTCGCCACGCCGCTCGAAGACAAGGCGAGAGCGCTGGCCGAAGATCGTGGCGTGCTGCCGCCATCGCTGGTGGAGAAGCTTCGCGATGACTTGCGCGCGACGGGGGCGAAAATAGATCGTGCGGTGCCATTCGATGGGAACGGCGCGCCTCCGGGCGGCTACGCGCGTTTCGCGGACACATTCGGTTCGACGCTCGCGGCATTCAAGGAGCGTAGCGGCGCGGAGCATGTTGTCGTGATCAATCTCGCCAGCACCGAGCCATCCATCCCTTTGAGCGACGTGCATAAGGAAGATGTTTCGTTTGCCGTTGCGTTGCGCGCCAACCGCACGGGTATCGCGACGCAGTCGATGCTCTATGCTTGGAGCGCGTTTTCAGCGAACGCCTCCTTTGTCAACTTCACGCCCAGTCAGGCCAATGACGTTTCCGCGCTCGCCATGTTTGCGGCGAAGCAGAAGCTCCCGCACGCGGGCAAGGACGGCAAAACCGGCGAAACATTGGTCAAGACGACCTTGGCGCCGATGTTCCGCGGCCGCAACCTTAACGTGACGAGTTGGCTCGCCAACAACTATCTCGGCAATGCCGACGGCAAGACATTGAGCGAACCGGAAGCGCGTAAGACCAAGCTCGCATCAAAGGATGAGGCGTTACGTTCGATTCTCGGGACCGGTACACATCTGGGCACGGATATCGGTTACGCACCGGATATGGGCGACTGGAAGACCGCCATGGACTTAATCCACTTCGAGGGCTTCCTTGGCGTGAAGATGAGCATGCAGTTTGTCTGGCAGGGATGCGATTCGGCGCTCGCGGCTCCGCTGGTGCTTGACCTTGCGCGGCTCGTTGATCGTGCGCGGCGCGCGGGGGAATCCGGCATGCTGGATTATCTTGCCTGTTTTTTCAAATCGCCTCCCGGAACGAAAATCCACGCCTTTGCGGAGCAACTCGCGTTGCTCGAATCTCACGCAAAGTTATGGCGTTGACGTTTTCCGGACGGTGATGGGAAAGCGATTCTCGCCGGCGCGCGTCAAAGAACGCCGCAGCGGGGAGCTTCAATCTCCGGACGTGGCGGGAAGCGCTGGCACAAAGATTTTCTCGCCGCGCAAGTAGCGCAACGCCGCTTCGATATGTGGGTCAGGGGTTGCCCACGCCTTTCGATCCTCTTCCAAAGAGAGTGCATCGGCGTTCGCGGGAGTCTCGTACTTCTCGATCTCGAAACGCCGGAGAATGGCGAGCTTTTGCGCGGCACTCACCGGATAATCGATGTCCGGCTCGATACCTGAAGGCTCGTCGCGGGGGCTGCTCCGGTTCAGGCCGCGGCCAAGGGGCGTGTAGTAGCGGGCGACCGTAATTTTCAGGTGATAGGGCTGATCGTCTTTGCTCGACGGCAGCGGGAAAACCTTTTGCACCCTCCCCTTACCATAGGTCTTCGTGCCGATGAGAAAGGCGCGGCCATAATCCTGTAGCGCTCCCGCGAGCACTTCCGACGCACTCGCGCTCGCTTCGTTCACGAGCAATACGAGCGGGATATCGCCAACAGAGCCGCCATCTTTGGAGTGATAGACCTCGCCCGCGCTGCTTTTGTCGATTGCGATGCCAAGTTCTTTGCAACGCTCGAGTTTTTCGTCCGTGGAACGCGTCGAAACGATCGGTAAGCCATCTTTTTCAATAAATCCATCTGCGATTTTCACCGCGTCGTCAAGGACGCCCCCGCGATTGTCGCGCAGATCGAGAATCAACGCTGTCATCCCGGTTTGCCTGAGTTCAGCGAAAGCGCGTTCGAACTGGTCATGTGTTGCGAGGCTGAAATTCTCGATACGCATATAGCCGACGGTCGTACCGTCGAGCATGCGCGTTCCTTGCACAGAACGAAGCTCGACCTCTGCTCTTGTAACAGGAAACTCAAGGCTCTGCCCTGCTCGATCGATGGTCAGTTTCACCACCGTGCCAAGTTTCCCCCGCACGAGCGCCACGAGCGTCTTGTTTTCCAGTTCCTTCGTGGACGTTCCATCGACGGCGGCGATCTGATCGCCCGAACGAATGCCCGCTTTATGCGCCGGGCCGCCGGGTTCCACAAAGCGAACGAAGGGATAAGCGCCTTCACGCCACTCGATGACAACGCCGATGCCAACGATCTTTCCTTCGGAGCGCTCGGTTTCCTGTTTTGCCTCCTCGGGCGTCCACACGATTGTGTAGCGATCTTTGGCCGCTTCCGCGATTCCACTCAGGCCGCCCGCCAGCAATTGTTCCCTGTCGACTGGCCCGTCATAGTGCGCTTCGAGCAGCGCCATCACCTCCGAAAAGAGCGCCCGTTCGCGCTCTCTCGTCCCTTGCAATGAGCGAGTGCGTTCGTTCCACCACATCAACGAAACGCACACCAGCGCGATCAGCGGCAGCGCCATAAACATCGCCATGGAACGCGGAGAGATCACTTTCCGCCCTCCCGTTTCTCGCGGCTGACGCGTTCGAGAAACGCGCGTTCGCTGCGCGTGAGCGACGATATGCCTTCTTTGGCGATGCGATCGAGAAGCTTGTCGACGTTCTGTTCTTCCTGCGTCTTGCGCGATTCGAGCTTCTTCAGATGGCGAGTGGTTTGTCCTTCGCCCTTGTTCGGGCTGGATTCTGTCCGCTCCTTTTCAACCTTGAATTGGCGTGCGTATTCGAGAAATTCCTGATTTGTTTCGTCGGGCTTCACAAGCGTATCGCGAACTCTGCGCGTATAGAGCACGCTCCATACGCCCGCGCCTACCATGGCCGGAATCGATGACACCACCCGCGGACCGGGAAATGGCGACTCGCGCATGTAGCCATTGATCGCAAGAAGGGCTCCGATAGCAACAAAGACATACATGATGGTGGATATCTTCAACCCCAAAAACGACCGCCGTTCGCCGTTGATGCGCGCGTTCGCGAGGATGATCGCCGTGGTCAAAGGCGCAAAGCCAACGCTGATCACTCCCGATCTCACCAACAGCGGGTCGAGACAGGCAGAGGCTGCATTGCCGATCAAGGCTGCCGCGATTAACAAGGTAGCGTAGCGTCGCGAACCCAATGGTGCCTCGATCGTCGCGCCAAAGAGCCAGACGAAGCAGATACATACCAACGCAACATCGAGGATACCTAAGGGGATCAAAACCGCCGTTAGCAATTGCCACGGCGCTGGCCAGCCGTCTTCAAGCGGCAACAGCGCATGGGGCGTTAGGGCCAGTTCACTCAGCCAGGGAACTTGGCCCGACGCCGCCAACGGCCCAAGATTCGACTCCTGTGTGACCACAAAGAGAGCGACGAATGCCCCGGCCACCAAGGCAAGGAGCACTTTGCCAACCGCCCCAAGCTTCGGCCAGTTCATCGAACGGGGCGGTTGCTCCCGGTAGTAATCGCGATCATAGTAAGCCATGACAATCGCATACTACCATAAGAAGAACAGCGCGTGTTGACCGCTGACGTGACGTGTCGAAAGGTGAAACTACACCGGGTCGGTCAGTGGCGCGGCGCTTCGAGACGCCTGCTTGAGCTGGTCGACGCGCTCGCGCGAATAGTGGTCGCAGCCCTTGCAATTGATACCCGGACAGGCATCGGCTTCCTCTTCCCAAGCGGCCTTGCTCTCAATATTGGACGGCCAAAAAGGATAGGTACGGCACTGGTTGGGCCGGGCCTCGTAGACCGAACACCCCTTGCCCTCGACGTAGAAGACACAGTCGAGGTTGCGCTTTTCGATCAGGCTGAAGCGGTTGCCAACGCCACGAACGTAATTTCGCGTGAATTCGTCAAAGCCGATACCCAAGTGATTGGCAATACGCTCCATCTCGGCGCGATTCACCCAGACGTATCCGGTTCCCCAGCGCCCAGAGCAGCAGTCGCCGCACGAGACGCCCTCGCACTTGAACTTGAGACCATCGCTGTACCAGGGTTCGGGCATAGTTCGAAGAGTACGGAGTGCGGAGTCAAGATATGAACGCCCATGGTCGAGACTTTACCATTTGTAGAACCCCTGGCCGCTCTTCTTGCCGAGCTTTCCCTGAGCGACCATATCGCGCAGGATCTTCGGCGGGTTGAACGCCTCGCTCGCCAGCTCGCGATGCAGGTATTCCGCGATGCCAAGGCGAACATCGAGGCCCACCAAGTCTGTGAGTTTGAGCGGCCCCATGGGATGCCGGTAGCCAAGCTCCATCGCTTTGTCGATATCCTCCGCCGACGCAACACCCTGCTCGAACATACGCATAGCTTCGAGACCGAGCACGATGCCGAGGCGGCTGCTGGCGAAGCCGGGCGAATCTTTGACGACGATACACTCCTTGCCCATGCGCTTGCCGGCTTCTTTGGCCGCCGCGAGCGTCGCGTCGCTGGTCTGCTTCGCCACGACGATTTCGAGCAACGCCATGATGTGAACGGGGTTGAAGAAGTGCATGCCGATGAACTGCGCCGGGCGCTTGACGCCGTCTGCCAAAGCGGAAACGCTGAGTGAGCTCGTGTTGGAAGCGTAGATGCAACCCGGCTTGCAGACAGTATCGAGATCGTTGAATACCTTGCGCTTGAGGTCGAGTTGCTCAGGCACCGCTTCAATCACGAGATCGGCGCTGGCAACCGCTTCCTTAAGATTCGCTGTTCCCTTCAACTTCGCGAGCGTCGCATCGCGCACGCCTGCCTCGACTTTGCCCTTCTCCACGCCTTTGCTCAGGTTGTCGCGGATAGTATCGATGGCCTTTCGCACGCGGCCTTCGTCAATGTCATAGATGAACGTGGTGTAGCCCGCTTGCGCCGCGACCTGGGCGATGCCGTGGCCCATGGTGCCGGAACCGATGACGGCGATGGTGTCGATAGCCATAGGACATTTTCCGTTCTCTGGTAGCGTCACGGCTGTGCCGTGACGTCTTTCATGTCATTCCCGCGCAGGCGGGAATCCAGTCTTCAGTCTTACGCCCTTCAACAGTCCACTCTGGGACTCTGGATCCCCGCCTTCGCGGGGATGACATTTGTCTTCTGGTTGGTCCGTCACGCCTGTGGCGTGACGTTACTCAAGGAGGGCAGTTTGGTATGACGGCATCTACACGCAAGGCTTTTCCCGTGGCAAATACCATTCATTCGCTACAATCCCCGGCCATGCCTCACGAAACGACCGTTCGCGTGCGCTACGAAGAGACCGATCAGATGCGGGTGGTCTATCACTCGAACTATCTCGTCTACTTCGAGGTCGGCCGCTCCGAGATGCTTCGCTCGCTCAAGCTCCCGTATACGGAAATGGAAGACAAAGGCATCGTGCTCGCCGTTACCGAAGCCCAAGCTTCGTACCATAAACCGGCGCGTTACGACGACCTGCTCACTGTTCGCACGCGTATCGAAGAACTTGGTAAATCACGCATCAAGCTCTGCTATCAGGTTCTTCGCGCAGGCGAGCTTCTCTGCGACGGCCATACCACCCATGCGTTTCTTGCCGCAGAGCAGGGCATGCGTCCGGTGCGCGTCCCGGATTACGTTCGAGCCGCGCTTGAGCCGCTGATCGAAACGTCGCGGGTGGCTTGACGCCACGGTTCCTATCGCATACCATGGAGCCCAGTATCCCCTCTTGAGAGCCCCCCTTTTGTTTTTTCCTCGACGTATCCCATGCGGATGGCATCCCATTTTGATTCTCTACATTGCGCTTCCTCGGATATCGCTTTTCCGAAGCTGGCAACAAAGTTTCCAGCATGTGATAGTGTGATGAAGCAAAACGGCAGGAAATGGCATTTTAGGCACGATTAGGCATAGTTTTATCTTATGGCATGACGGTTGCTCTCTGCTCCCGGTTGGTGACATTGCAGCCCTAAGCCGCAGATCACTATGGCTCGCGGCCAAGGAAGCCAGAAGCGCATGAAAAGGCGAGATGTATGATCAAACCAGCTCTTACACTCATTGGCGTCGGCGTCGTTTTGAGCGCCTGTGGCAGCGGCCTCGAATTCAACGGTGATTCCGCAAAGGTGGTCAACAGCGCGCCGCGCTCGACGCCGATCCCGATATTTCCGTTGCCAATTTATCTTTTCGATTCTGCCGAGGATAAATATGCGTTTTTCTTCGATTATGACAATGACTCCTATGCAGAAAACATTTACGACTTTGGAAGATCCGTGGATGGCTCTCACGATCCTAGTGGGGGAAACCAGGCGCTCGAAAGCAACGATCTCCCGGGCGATGCCCCGGACTTCGCCAATCCGGTGACCCCACCGGTTCCCAACACGGCGAACAACACCTTTTGGGTGCATAACAATACCGACGGTTTTGTTTTTATTCATAGCCTGCTTGACCGGAAAGAAAACCCGCCGGATGGTATCGCCGACCATGGCGAGTATTTTATTACCGGCTTCTCGGCTACGTTCGATATTTACCACGGAGCCATGACGTCGATCATGTCGCAGTGGTTCCTTCGGGCGGTGGACGGCATCCCTCGCTTTGAAGGTGGCGAAGCTCCGGACCCAAATGTTACGACGGATGGCAATGGTCTGGTTGATGGCACGCTCGACACGGACAACCCTGAAACCTTCGAGTATGATGGCGCCCAATTCCGGTCCATTCCCGTTTCGTTTGCATGGGGCCGATCGAACGGGGCTGTACCAGGAGGGTATGGTGGCGGATCACCATACCTGTTCAATGTCCCGGCGAACAACCCACTTCCTCAACCCAATGGTGTTCAAAAGGTGTACCCCGTCGATACAGCAGCCACGACCGTAACGGACGCCGTCTCATCCCAGCAAAATAAGGTAGACGATCAATTCGTCGTCAAGGAAGATAAAGACACGGTGGCGGATGCGATCATTACAAAGAATGACAACGCCCAACGCTTTCCGCTCGCCGCAAATCCCGCGTCGCCCACACAACCA
>JABWBM010000148.1 GCA_013360495.1 Planctomycetaceae bacterium | reverse complement strand
AGGGGTCAGGGGTCGGGGTTCAGGGGTCAGCAAGAATTTCTCCTGTGCTTACGAACTCACCCCTGACGTCTTCCTGACCCCCGACCCCTGATCCCTGACCCCTTGGATCGTCAATTGATAGAAATTTTGAATAACCGCAACGGAAATACAATGGAACGCGACACACCATCATTCAAAACACTGCTCGGCGAGCATGACCACCGCATCTTCCGGCTTGAAACATTGGTCGAGCGGCTCGACGCCGATATGCAAGAGCAGACGCGCATCCTCGGCGAAGTGCGCGACACGGTCGTCGCGCTGCGTTCGATCGCAGCCGCAGGCGTCGTTCTCGTCGGCCTGATCGGCACGGTGGTGGGGATCGTCACGGCTATGGCATGAAATTCAGGGGTCAGGGGTCAATAGGAAAGAAAGTTACGCATTATTTCTTACTCTTCCTGACCCCCGACCCCTGATCCCTGAACCCTCTTCGATCGGCGGGCAAGGAAAGGAACATCTTATGAGAATCCTTGCGCTTGGCACATTGCACCTTGCACTTCTATTTTCCGGCTGCGCGAGTCTGTGGGATACCACCGACCGTTGGGGTGTCACGACGCCTCATGTGGATGTGATCGCCACGCGCGACATCGACATCAACAACGACGGCGTGGTTGATACCCGCGAGATCACCGAGCGCGTGCGCAGCGAACTTCGGCCCGAAGTCACGCGCACGGTGCAGGACGTGGCGCGCACCTACGCCCCCGGCCCCTGGGGCGAGATCGCGGCAGCCGGAGTCGGCCTGCTGGCGACGATCCTCGGCGTGGTGAGCGTCCGGTCGAGAAAGCGCGTGGTCGCGGCGTAGGAGAATGGGCCAGGGACAGACACATCCGGTTGAACTGCGCGCTTGTGCGGTTCGTTATAACATTGTTATAATGGCCGAATATTTCGTTTAATATCACCAAGGAGAATTGCCATGTCGATAGCGAAAAAACACAAGCGCGCTCCGTCCCGCAAAACCGCTTCCAAACGTGGCCGCGCGAAGGCAAAGACGCCGGAACCTCGCTACCAATTGATCGGCGGGAAGCTCGTCACCATGAAACGCATATGCAAGGTCGGCAATTCCGCGGCCATCCTGCTCGACAAACCCGCGCTCGACGTGCTCGGCATCGCGGCGGGGGACATGGTTGAGGTAGAAGTCGCGGACAAACTCATGACCGCCAAGCCTGTGCGGACTATCCCGCGCCCCCAATTCAATGCCTTGCGGAAAGAGATTCTCAAAAAGTACGGTAAGACATTTGAGATTCTTGCGAGGTAGCATATGAACGGCGAATACACGTTCCTCACATATGACGACGTGCTCGAATTGCATGGCGACATGATCAGGCATTTCGGAGGTTCCCCGGGATTGCGAGATCAAGGACTGCTCGAGTCGGCGCTCGCGCAACCGATGCAGTCCTTCGGCGGTCAGTATGTCCACGAAAACATTTTTGACATGGCGGCGGCGTATTGCTTTCACATTGCCAAAAATCATCCCTTTGTCGACGGCAATAAACGGACGGCTGCCTACGCAGCGCTTATATTTTTCGGCGCGAACGGCATCCAGATGTCGCCCGACCCCGAAGATTTTGCTCGCGTCGTCAACGACGTCGCTGCCGGCGCGATGAGCAAAGAAGCGCTGACGGAGTATTTCCGCAAACATGCGGCGGGCTCGTGATGCTTGCCACGTGGTCATACATTGGTATCATTATGTATGACCCTATGAAGGGCGTGAAAACATGGTCAAGACACTCAAAAAGCACGGAAACTCCCTCGCCCTTGTTCTCGACAAGGCGATTCTCGAATTGCTGAACATTGAGCGGGATACACCGCTCAAGGTGACCACCGATGGCGAGCGTCTTGTCATCGAAAGGGCCAGGCACACGTCGTTGCCCGTCGTATTGGAACACAAGAAGGCAGTCTACTGGGCAACGACTCCCGCCCTTCCGGGCGCCGTAGGCCAAGGGGGATCGGAGCGGAAGGCTTTGGAAGACCTTCATTCCGCTGTCGTGGATTTAATAGAAAGCTATGCCCGTGACGGCGAGCAAGCTCCCTGGGTTGAAAACATTCGCGGCTTTACGGCCATGCGTTCCGGACAGATGAGATACATCACGATTTCTGAAGACACATTCGATAAGGCAGACTCGATGATCGTCAAGTATGCGATGAAAGGCAAAGATCGCGCCATGTCGGCGCGCGATTTTTTCAAGAAGCTGGGTAACGATTGATGCCCTACCATGTGAAAGTTCTGCCGCATGCAGAGCGTTCATTCAGGAAGCTCAAGAAAACCCACTCGCGTCTCTGCAAAGAAATTCAATCCTACATCTTGAATGACCTGCCAAACGATCCGCGTCCTCATGGCCATAAAAAGCTATCGGTTGGCGGATATCGGATTCGTTTCGGCGACTATCGCTTGCTCTACAACATCGATGATGATGCCAAGACGGTGTATATCGCCGACGTTCTTCACCGATCCGATGCTTACCGGTTCTTGTAATACTTACCGCATCGCCTTCATCAGCTCTACCCGCAGCTTCGCGGTCATGGCGCGCATGCCGAAGAGCGTGAAGGTTCGCGCAAGCGATTCGTATGGCAGCTGCTGAAGCAGTTGCCTTTTTTGTTCCTCGCTCCATTCGGCGGGCGCGTGCTTGTTTACCAAGGCCTTCGCGCCCTCGCCGATCAGCGTCAGCGCGCGGCGCGACGTGCGCACATACCATAACGTCACGAGCGCGATGCAGACGAAGCCGATGGTGTGCCGGACGTATTGGTAATAGCCGCCGGCTGCGAGCGTGACGATCATGTCGACGACGAGCGCGACACCCGCGCCGAAACCGAGGGCGATGCACAGGCGGTTCACGTGCGATGGGCTCAAACGTTCAAGCTCGGCGAGCGGGTCCATGGCTACGACTCTAGCAAGATTTTCATCGCAGAGGCGCAAAGGAAGATCGTGCAAAGTGCAACGTGCAGGGTGCAAGGCAGGCAAAACACCATGGCGATTTGTGGTTCTTGACCTTGCGCTTTGCACGCTGCACCTTGCACATGGCTCCAAATGCCCGTTGACCGGCGCGACGCCCGTGCTAGTGTTCGATTTCAGACTCCGGACTCTTAAGGAATCCTATGAACGACATTCCGCCGCCGCCTGAATCCATCGACATCGGCGATTTCGCCAAGGTGGTGCTCAAAACCGCCGAGGTGATCGCCGCCGAACCGCACCCCAATGCCGACCGTCTGTTGAAGTTGACTGTAAAACTCGGCGAAGAAACGCGCACTATCTGCGCCGGTATCAAACAGTGGTACACGCCCGAAGATCTTGTCGGCAAGACCATCGTCATCGTGGCAAACTTGAAGCCCCGAAACCTGCGCGGCGTCGAAAGCCACGGCATGTTGCTCGCGGTCTCCGATGAGGTTCAAGGTATTGTGGCGCCACTGACGCCAATGAAGCCGGTGGCCAGCGGGTTGAGGGTATCGTGATAACAGTGCGGAGTTCGGGGTTCGGAGTCAGAAATCGCAAGTCAAGCAAGGGGGCCGGAGTCCTGAAAAGTAATCGGTACCAAGTGCTGGATGCGGAAGATGAAGACGGAGCGGCATTCTGGTTTTTCTTTTCGCACTTCGCGCTATTTTCAACTCCGCACTCCGGACTCCGCACTCCGCACCATTAAACAACCATGACGCAATCCATCGAAATCGCCCGATACAAAGATACCGTTTACGCCCGCGTGAGCGGCCTTGGCAACTTCAATACCGCCGGCCCCTTCCGCGGCTACGTCGAAGCGCAGATCGAAAGCGGCGCGCGCGCCCTGGTGCTCGACCTCGGGCCATGCTCAGGTCTCGACTCTACGTTTATGGGGACGCTTGCGGGCTTCATGACGGTGCAGCTTCCCGGCGAGGACGCCCCGCGCGGGCTCGACAACCCGGCGATCGCGATCACCGTCGTCAACCAGAACCCAACCTGCGCCCGCGCCATGCAGTCGCTCGGCCTGCAAGCGATTCTCACCATCCGCGATAAACCCGTGAAGGTGCCGCCGGTGAAGCTCGAAAAGCTCGAGGCCGGCTGGCTCAACGAAACTCGGCGCATCAAACTCATCCGCGACGCTCACGAGAAACTCGTCGCCTTCGACAAGGGCAACGCCGCCAAGTTCGGGCCCTTTCTCGAGGCCCTGCGCCGCGAGTCGGAAAACAAGCGCGGGGAGTAGAAGAGTGCGGAGTCCGGAGTCGGAAGACCAAGAGTTCTTCCTGAGAGTCCGGGGGCCGGGGTGCGGGGTCGAAGAAAGACTATGGCCGGAATCAAACGAGTCGAAGAAATACAAGCTTGGCAGAAGGCTTGTGTTTTCGTACGAGAAGTGTACCGCATGAGTACCCATGGCCCTTTGGCTCGCGATTTCGGTTTGCGTGATCAACTTCGTCGAGCAGCCATCTCCATCATGGCGAACATTGCAGAAGGATTCGCGCGAGGAACAGACAAGGATTTTCCCGCTTTCTTGATATCGCGCGTGGTTCCGCCACGGAAGCGCAAACGCTTCGCTATATCGCATGTGACGTCGGCTATCTCGAGCAACAAGCTTTCGCCGGATCGTACGCGAATCTTGACGAAATCATTTCCCTCATTGCCGGCTTTACCGCATATCTACGGAAGCAGCCGCTTGACGATCGGTAACCCATGACTTTGGGAACTTGCTTCGCTTCAATACTCTTGGACTCCGGACTCCGCACTCCGCACTCCGGACTCTTAACCGTTACAGACGATCCATTCACTGCCTACCGCGTGCTGGTCAGCGCGGCGCTGGCCGGCATCTGGATCTACACGCTGATCGACGCGATTATTTTTCTGCGCGTCACCATCGGCCGCGAAAAGCAGTCATTACCGGGCATGAGCGCCGATCTTTCCCGCAGCGTGCGCATCAACCGTAAGTTGCTGCGCGTGGGGCAAAAACTCGCGGTGGTGAAGGTGATCGAGACGCTGTCATGGCGCTCGCTGCTCGGCATGTGGAAGGAGCTGGCGCTGATTCTCGCGCTCACCGTCGCCAACGCCGTCGCGTTGTATTTCTTCTACGTGATTTGATTGTGGCGCCACGCGCCCACGCGTGACGTCATCCCCGCGCAGGCAGGGATCCAGAGACAAAGAAAAGACTGGATGCCCGCCTCCGCGGGCATGACATGAAAGACGCCATGCGAGCCTGCGACGAGCTCAGTCGAGTCGGGCGCATGGCGCTACGCCGCCCCCTACCTCAACCAGCCCGCGTCCTTGTACCACTTCGCCGTCTCGGCGAGGCCGTCGCGCAGCGGCACCTCGCAAGCAAACCCGAAATCGCGCCGCGCTTTCTCGCCGGAACAGCACCACGACGGCGCGAGCAATTCCTCCAATTTGTCGCTGTTCGGGAGCCGCAGCGTCCCGGTCATCGACTGCAACGCGTCGTTGATGCGCGCGAGGCTCGCCGCCATGAACACCGGAATATTCAGGCGGATATTGAGCTTTGGCGCCATCACATCGCGCAAAATGCCGAGCACCGTGCCAAGCTCGTGCCGCCCTTCGTCGGTGAGGTAATAAGCCTGATTGATCGCGCGCTCCGAGTGGGCCGCCATCACGATCCCGCGCGCGAGGTCGCGCCCGTGGATCAGGTCAAAGTGACGCGGACCGCCGCCGACGCCAAGCTCGATTCCGCGCGCCATGAATTTAAACAACTCGAAGGTCGCCCGGTCGCGCGGACCGTAAACGCCCGTGGGCCGGATCACCGTCAACGGAATACCGTAGCGCGCGCAGAGTTCCACCGCGAGTTTTTCGCCCGCGAGCTTCGAGCGGCCATACATCGTGCGAGGCGCCGATTCGTGATGCTCGAGGCGCGGCTCCTTATGTGATGAACTTGGCCCATGGGCCGCGAGGGAGCTGACGAGCACGAAACGTTGGGGCATCGTTCCGCTCATGCGCACAGCTTCGATCAGATTGCGCGTGCCTTCGATATTGACATGATCAAACTCTTCCTGACGGATGGCGCCGATCAACCCCGCGATGTGAAAAATATGGGTGGCGTTTTTTAAACCCTGGGCGAGCTTCTCGGGCGGCTGGTCGAGAGAGCCTTCGGTTATTTCCGTATTTTTATGATATTGACTGTCGAGGCGTGCGCGGGAACGAACCAGCAGCCGCATCGGAACGCCTTGGGCGTCGAGCAAATCCGCGACATGGGAGCCGACGAAGCCCGTAGCGCCTGTGACATATGCCATAGTTGCTGACATAGGGCGCCCATTGTCATTCCCGCGTAGACGGGAATCCAGTCTTATACGGGTTTCTGCGCGTCGCGTGTAAAGTCGGGATATTGAGCCTCTCGTCATCCCCGCGAAGGCGGGGATCCAGAACTTACCATAAGTCCAAGGTTGGCTCTGGATTCCCGCCTGCGCGGGAATGACAAGAAAGACGGCTTTGGCGTGTCACATTCGCGCCGCCATGATTCGCTGGCAATACTCCGGGAACGCCGCTACACTACCCGCCATCATTTCATTCGTTGGTGGAGATGGGCGTGGGCGACCTTACGAACCTGCTCTTTATCGTGCTGGGATTTGTGTTCGTTCTCGCGTCCGTGGCGTTGCCGCGGATCGTTCGGCCGCGTGCGGCTGCTCAAGCCTCTGGACAAGCCCAGGCCGACCGTCTCGACTTCCGCGCGCTCGAGCGCATCGACCGCAGCATGGTTCAACTTGAAGAAACGTCCCGCGAACTCTTCGGCAGGCTCGATACGCGCACGCGCGTTCTGATCCGCCTGCTCGAAGACGCCGAAGTGAAGACCCAGCAACTCGAACAGGCCGTCCAGCGCGGCCGCGGAGGGACGGCATGATTCTCGAAGCCGGCGATTCCTTCAGCACGATTGCCTCCGTCGTCTTTCTCACCGGCGGCGTCGCCATGCTGGTATTCACATTGTGGCACTCATTGAAGAAGAGCGAAAAGCGCGAGCGCGAAATGACCAACCCCGTCATGCGCGAAGAGCAGTATTGGCAGCGCATGCAGCAAGCGGTCGACACGCTCGACCGCCTTGCCAACGAAATCGACGGCCGCGCCCACGAGCGCAGCGAAACGCTCACGCGCCTGACGCAAGAGGCGGCTGCCACCGCCGAGCGTTTGCAACAGGCCATCGAGAAGACGCAGTCGGCAGCGGCCGACGCCAAGGGCGAGGGCCGCATCGTCGATTTCAAGAGCGCCACCGAGGCGCTGACCTCGCGCGCGCACCGCAAGGTGTATGACGCCTTCGACAAGGGCATGTCGATTCAGGAAATCGGCCGCGAAACCGGGCTGCAGCTCGGCGAGATCGAACTGATCCTCGCGCTGCGCGACAAAACATCAGGCCGCGCCGGCACGGCCTAGGGTCTTCGCGCGCCGCACCCCGAACTCCGCACTATTCCTGTCCCGCGATAATACGCGCGTCGGCAAGCAATTCGTCGACGCGGAGGATCCGCAAGCCTTTGTCAGAAGCGATGGTCGATTCGAGTTCCAGCGCCTGCGCCGCATGGGTCCGCGCGTCTTCGCAAAGACCCAGCAGATGCTCGCACACAGCGCGGAGAAGCAAGAGGTCGTTCCACGTGAAATCATCGCGACGCGGAATCTTCGGCTCCAGCTCCGCGAGGAGTGCGAGCGACTCGTGTAACTTCGCTCTATCGGCTTGGTCGCACCGGGCTGAGCGAATGTCCGCGACTTTGCGGCGAATGGCAAGAATCCATGCTTCGGCAAGGTGTATGGCATATGCGAGGAATACCCTCGGCGCGCCAATGTCGCGTCCTATGCCGATGGCTTGATTCAAGTACGCCTCCCCTTGTTCGTCGTCCCCCGTACTCAGGCAATAGAGCCCCATGTTTCCAAGAGCAAAGGCTTCGTTCGTACGTACGCCAACCTCGCGAAAGATGGCGAGCGCCTCGAGACAGTCGGCTTTCGCGCGCTCAAAGTCGCCCCGGGCGCTGGCAGCGATGGCGAGCGAGATCAACCCGGTGCCTACTCCGTTCGGGAAATCGTTCCTCCGGTAGATGTCGATCGCGCTCATCGTGTGATCCAGGAACCCCGCGGCATCGCCGGTCTCGCGCAGGGCTACGCTCAAGACCATCAGCAGGGAGGCATGGGGGATAGGAAATTCCTCGTGATCGAATTCCGGCAGAGCGCGCTCGATCGTGTCGAGCGCGAGCCGGTATTCGCGCTGCCAGTTGTATGACATGGCGACGAAATGGAGAAGTTCGAGGCGATCGTAAAGTGTCGTTCGAGCGTCATGCAACAGGGTTTGCGCCTCGGATCGCAGCGTTTCGTACATGGCAAGGGGGGCGAGGGCCACCGTGGAACACTGCGCCGCGAACCTTCCGGCATCGGTGTCTTTCGGCACGAGATGCGCGAGGACGCGGGTCCTATTGGGATTGACGGTGCGATTGGTGAACGCCAGACTTGCCAGCAGCCAGTTGATCAACTCCTCGCGCTCGGATAAGGGCTGCCCGGCCATAGGCAGGTAGTATAGCAACCTTCGAAGAGATTTCGGTTTTACGGACGTCATGCCCGCGGAGCGGGCCAGAGGACGTAATACCGATCCTAAGAGTCGGCATCCAGCGACTATGAGAAATCGTTTGTCACGTCTGGATTCCGGCTTTCGCCGGAATGACGGTGGAAATCACATTTCCAATTTAGGATCGGTATGAGGGGCGCGAGGCAGCGCGAAGCGCGTTACGCCGAACGCATCTTGTGACGCTACACCACTGGTTGTCGCGTTTTTTTGAGCGCTATGTGGCCGCATCGGCCTGCGCGCTGTCGAGTTTTCTCGCCTGATCGTAGCTCATCATCCGGCGGATATAGGCGCTGTTCAATTGACGGCGGCTGATCATACCGAGCAGGCGCTTCTCGTCCGTGTCGTCAACAACGGGCAATTCTTCGAACTGTGTCTCGGCGAATTTTTGTGCGACGCGGGAGAGCGTTTCGCTCGGACGAACGGTCACCACCTCGCCATGCGCGATGTCGGCGGCGACAAGAAACTCCCACACTTCCTGCTCGTCGAGCACCGAGCGCAGGTCATTGAGAGAGAAGATGCCGACAAACTTCCCTGCTCGGGAAAGCACCGGATAATAAGCCTGTCGGGAGGTCTTCATGGAGAGAATCTCGGAGAGCGGCGTGTCCTCGCGCACGGTCTCGACCTCCGTCAGTTCGGGCAGGATGTCGACGACCTTCACTTCGTCGAGCACGTTCGTGGCGAAATCGCCTCGGTGGGCGGGGCTTTCTTTGCGCGTCGATACTTGAGTTTCGTACATGCGGTATTTGCGCGAGAGGATGAAGGCCAGCGTGCAGACCCACATGGAGGGAAGCAGCAGGTGGTAGCTCCCCGTCAGCTCGCTCACCATGATGACGGTGCTGACGGGGGCTTTCGCGGTCGCGGCGTAATAGCCCGCCATACCGACGAGGGCATACACGCCGACCGGCACGTGAATGTTCCACGAATCGGGCACAAGCATGGCAAAGAGCGTTCCCGACATCGCGCCGATGGCGCCTCCGATCACCATCGATGGCGCGAACAAGCCGGCTGCCCCGCCGCTCTGGATCGTAAGCGCCGATGTCAGCATCTTGCCCACCGCGAGAATCAGGAAGACGTACCAGACGCCCGTGCCGTCGAGCGCGCTTTGCAGGCCGCCGTATCCATCGCCCATCAACGAATGCAGAATCCCCGCATTCTCGTTCACCATCAGCAGAATCACCAACGTCACGACGCCCGCCAATCCCGCGCCGACAGCCGGGCGAATCGTGGCCGGGACCTTGCGGAAGAGCGCTTTGATCGCGCGCAGGATACGCACATACATCAGTCCGCCGAGCACCAGCACGACGGCGAGCGCCGCGTATGCCGCGAGTTCGACCGGATTGGCGAAGGTGTAATCGCCGGCGACACCGCTCAGGAGCGAGCCCCAACCGAAGTTGAGGCAGAACACGCAATAGCTCGCCACGCTCGAAAGCATGGCGGGGATCAACACCTCCGGCTCGAACTCGCTATCACTATAGAGGATCTCCGCTGCGAGCAGCCCGCCGGCCAGCGGCGCTCTGAACATGCCGCCCACGCCGGCCGCGATACCTGCTGCCAGCAGGATGCGCCTCTCGCGCACGGTCAGGCGAAAGCGTTCGGCCACGTTGGAGCCGATAGCTGCGCCGATGGCGCTGATGGGACCTTCGCGTCCGCCGGAACCGCCGGTGCCAAGCGTGATGCAACTGGCGACGAGCTTCTTCCACCACATGCCGGGCGCGAACTTGCCGCGCTTTTGGTGGTAGGAGTCGATGGCGCCTTCGGTTCCCCCTTCGCCATTGTCGCGCGCGAGCTTCGTCCAGAGCGCGATGAGAATGCCGCCCAGGATTGGAACGATGACGTACACCCACAACTCCGGCCCCTCGCTTCCAGATGTGGGGAGCATGCTCTCGAGTTCGGCGAGCCACGAATGGCTCTTCTCCAACACCGCGGAGCCGCCAGGTTCGGGTTGTTCGATGTTTCCCACCGAGCCGAAGAAATAGCGGTAGCCGAGATGGGTCAGAGCGAAGAGCACGACGCCGACGATCCCTACCAGCACACCAACGAGGCCTGCCAGCAGCGGCACCTTGCTGAAAGGCACGAAGACCTGCGCTGAGATCGCTTCCGGTATGGCGGGAATGGTTACGCGCTTGTGCCGTTGGGATTGTGGTCGCTCGCTACTCACGGTGACGCGAGCCTAACAGGATTGGAAGGCGAATCGCAAGTGATGCTATGTAATGTCATTCCCGCGAAGGCGGGAATCCAGCCCCTGCGATAGTCATTGATTGGCTCTGCATCCCCGCCTGCGCGGGGATGACGTTGCGTAGTGATGGCGATTTCTGCAACGTCATCAAGCGTTCAGAAGCCCATGCGTCTCACTGCGGCAACTTGAAACGCACGCCGTCCTTGGTGTCTTCGAGAATGACGCCCCGGACCTTGAGTTCGTCGCGAATCCGGTCGGACGTCGCGAAGTCCTTCTTCGCGCGGGCATCGAAGCGCGCGGCGACGAGCAGCTTCACGCTCTCTTCGTCATGGGACGTTCGCGCGAGCAATCCGGCAACATCGATCGTTCCAGCGCTGACGACGAGCGCAGTTCCGTCGTCCTTCGTGACAAGGTGCGACTTCGCCGTTGCATCGAAGATGTCAAGCACGCGGTTCACGTCGTCGAGAGCATCCAGTGCGAGCTTTGCGTCCGCGCCCACGGGCTTGAGCTTGTTGACCTCATTCACGAAGCCGAAAAGCGCAGCAAGAGCGTTTGGCATATTGAGGTCGTCGTCGAGAGCTTCGCCAAAGTCGTGCTTGAGCTTGCCGGCGAGGGACTGGACAGACGACTGGATTCCGGCTTGCGCCGGAATGACCGCCTGTTCCATTAGCAGCGCACGGCAATTCTCCAGCCGCTCGACCGACGCGCGAGCGGCATCAAGGCCTTCCAATGTGAAGTTCATCGGCTGGCGGTAGTGATTGGCGAGCATCGAGTAGCGCACCTCCCGCTCGCCGTAGCCTTTAGTCACGAGGTCGTCGAGGTTGAAGAGCGTCCCTGCGCGTTTGCTCATCTTCTTGTTGTCGACAAGCAAGTAGCGCGTGTGCATCCAGTGGCGCGCGAAAGGCTTGTTGGTCACACCTTCGGACTGGGCGATCTCGCATTCGTGGTGCGGGAAGATGTTGTCCTCGCCGCCGGTGTGAATGTCGAATGTCTCGCCGAGATACTTCATCGACATGGCCGAGCATTCGATGTGCCAGCCGGGAAAGCCTTTTTTGATGCGCGGGTCGAGCTTGGGCTGGCCGCCCTTGAACCCTTCCCAGAGTTTCGAGTCGTGCGGGTCCCACTGCATCAGGTGGCCGGGATCGACCTTCCAGAGAAAGAAGTCGGCGGGGTTGCGCTTCTTCTCGTCCACTTCCACACGCGCGCCAGCGACCAGTTCGTCCACGTTCTTGTGCGACAGCTCGCCGTACTTCGGAAAGCTCGCGAGATCGTAATACACCTCGCCACTGCCTTCGGGAACGTAGGCGTGGCCGTTGTCCAAGAGCTTTTGGATCAGTACCAGCATCTCGCGAATATGGTCTGTTGCGCGCGGGTAGACGTGTGCGTCCTTGATGCGCAGGCGCTTGCGGTCGCGGTGAAAGATCTCCTCGAAGTGCCGCGCTACCTTGAAGGGGTCCCAGCCCAAGTCGCGCGCAGCTTTCTGCAGCTTGTCCTCGCCCTGCGCGTCGGCGACGTCGTCCTCGGTGAGGTGGCCGACGTCGGTGATGTTCATGACTTGGGTGACCTTGAGCCCGCGCCATTCGAGATGGCGGCGTAGCAAATCGGCGAACAAGAACGAGCGGAAATTGCCGATGTGCGGGATACCGTAGACCGTCGGCCCGCAGTTATAGATGCGCGCCTCGCCGGGATGGAGGGGCGTGAATTCCACCTGCTTCTGCAGCCGCGTATCGTAAAGCCTGAACGCCATGGCAGGGTTATACCTCGCGCGCGAGATGGTCGGGAGTCGGAAGTCGAGAGTCGGTAGTCAAAAACCAAGAGTCGGTAGTCCAAAGTCGAGAGTCAAATACCTCTGTGCTCTCCGTGGCCTCCATGGCTAGACTTGAGCCATGCATATCGCCGCCATGGTGCTCGCCGCCGGGGAAAGTTCGCGCATGGGCGAACCGAAGCAATTGTTGCGCTTCGGTTCGCATACGTTGCTCGACCTTGCTATCGGCGCGGTCTCGCTCACGGAGATCGAGCGCGTCGTCGTCGTGCTTGGCGCAGGCGCGGACGCCATTCAAGAGCGGCTTTGGCTTGACGAGTGCGAGGTTGTGGTCAATGCGCGCTGGCGGGAGGGCATGATCACCAGCGTCAAAGCGGGGCTGAATCATCTCGGCGAGTGGCCGGAGTTCTTGGCCGTGCTTCCCGCCGACTTCGCGCTTGTGGACCGGCGCACGATGGCTGCGCTGGCGCTCCGTGCCTTGAGCCGCGGAGCGGGCATTCCTCAGCTCGTGAGACCATCGTACCGCGGGCAGTCGGGCCATCCGGTCGTGCTCGGGCCGGAGGCGATCAAAGCCGCCCGGGGGTTGAGCGACGCCGTGGGTCTCGATAGTCTCGTTCAGGCTTACAAATCCGTTGGGGAGTTGGTGGAGGTTGACGACCCCGCCGTTCGCTTCGACATCGACACGCCAGCCGACTATCAGCGCGCGCTCAACGCCTGGCAGGCTCGAACGCAGGGTCGCGAGGCATATGTTCAGGCCTTGACTTAGAATGTTGCTTTGCAACGCACTTGCCACGAACCGTCATTCCCGCGTAGGCCGGAATCCAGTGCCAGCCAGCGATTCATCATAGGACTGGATCCCCGCCTTCGCCTGGATGACGATGCGCAGCTTACCCCCTACTCTTCCGGTTAACCCTCGCCCTTGGCCGCGCTATCGGTTAACCTGCGTTATCCACTATGCCGAAACGCGCCACCCAGAAACGAACGCGAAACCCCGTCGCGCAAGCGTCCAACGCGCGCGTGACGTTCCCGCGTCTGACCGCGAAGGTGTCCGCTGTCGTCGAGGAATGGATCGATCAGCTCAAGGGCTACGACATCACGCTCGTCAATTACACCCGCGACTGCTCGCGCTTGACCCTCAAAGCCACCGATTGCATCGCGCGGCGCCAAGACATCACGCTCGTCTTCCATGACGTGAGCTATATCGAATTGCCCCTCAAGGCGCATAACATCCGGGCGCGCGTGGCGACGACCGAGGAACGCGAACATGTGCAAAGCGCGGTCGGCCCGAACTTCCGCCTGAGCAGCGTGGTCGCGTTCGAGAATCGCGCGGGCCACGTCTACCTTGTCGAATACGGCTACCTGCAGTGGCTGGTGACATCGTCGTAGGAACCGCATGCCTCTCAACGACCGGGCCAAACTTGAACACCTCGAAGAGCAACACCTCGCGCCGTATGCTCTGCGCGCCGCCAAGTCCCGTGGGCGCCGTTACCCCGAACCGGAGCACGACTACCGAACCTGCTTCCAACGGGACCGGGACCGCATCATCCATTCCGAGGCGTTCCGCCGCCTCGAGTACAAGACGCAGGTCTTTCTCAACTGGGAAGGCGACCATTTCCGCACGCGGCTCACCCACACCATCGAAGTTGCTCAATGCGCCCGCACCATCGCCCGCGCGCTGAGCCTCAACGAAGAGGTCTGCGAGGCCGTGGCGCTCGCCCACGACCTTGGCCACACGCCTTTCGGTCATGCAGGCGAGCACGCCATGCGCGACTGCATGGAAGGCCACGGCGGCTACGAGCACAACGGCCAATCCTTGCGCATCGTCGACTTCCTTGAGCGGAGATATGCCGGATTTCCGGGTCTCAACCTGACCCACGAGTCGCGCTACGGGATGATGAAGCACGAGACGGATTACGATAAGCCGCTCTTCGCCACGCTCGAAGCGCGCGAGTCCCCGAGTCTTGAGGCGCAGGTGGTGAACTTCGCCGACGAGATCAGCTATAACAGCCATGACGCCGAAGACGGTCTCTATTCGGGCATTCTTACCGTGGATGTTGCCTGCGAGTCCGCGCTTTTTGCCGAGGCCGTCAAGAACGCCAACGACACGGGCGCGGGGGCCGAGGCATCGCTGCTGCGCTATTACATCGTCCGCTATCTCAAGAATGTTCAAGTGTCCGATCTGCTGCAACACACCTCGCTGCGGCTTGAGGAAGAAAAGATCAAAACACTGGACGACGTGCTTCACTATAAGGGCAAGCGCCTCGTCTCATTCTCGCCTGAAATGTCGCATAAGGTGGCGCGCCTCAAGCACATGCTCTTCCATAAATTCTATCAGCACCGGCGCGTGATGCGCGGCATCGAGAAAGCCACGCGCTTTATGAAGGAACTTTTCGAGCGCTATCTCGCCGCCCCCTACCTCATGCCCGGGGGTTTCCATAAACGCATCAAGGAGGGCGAATCCCCCCATCGCGTGGTGTGCGACTACATTTCCGGCATGACCGACCGCTACGCCCTCGAACAGTACAAGAAGCTCTTCGACCCGGACGTGTGGTAAACCGATGTCCGGACGACACAAACTCAAAGCGTGACCTGCGCGGTGGCGGCGCTATAATCTCCGCCCGCTGGCAATGGGCCGTAGTGTAATTGGTAACACCGCAGTTTTTGGTACTGCTTTTCCAGGTTCGAGTCCTGGCGGCCCAACCATCCGCCTTCGCCACAGATAAAGATAAGATTTCACCGCAGAGACGCAGAGGACGCGGAGAAA
>JABWBM010000147.1 GCA_013360495.1 Planctomycetaceae bacterium | reverse complement strand
GCTCAACTTCAGCATCGAATTTTGAACGCACTTCTGAGACCAGGTCGGGCGCTTTGCGTCCACCGAGCCGCTCCTCAAGAAGCAAGTCCATATACCGTTCGTCGTGATTCTTCATGTTCCAATCCTCCGTTGCATACATTCCTTGAGTGCGGCTTTCGCGCGCTGCAGAATGGCCTTGATATTGATCGCCGTGACGCCGAGCGCCTTGGCAATGGCCTCGCGTTCCAACCCCTTGTCGAACTGCAACACCAGGGCTCGGCGCGATCGTTGATCCAGCGTTTCGAGACAGCGGTCAAGAGCAATAAGCTGCTCCGTTCTTGTGGCATTTTCGTTGAACGCGTCCCACGCCACATCTACGCCGTCGACATCGCTCATGTCACGCTGAGCGCCCAATTTCTCACGCCAGCGGGAATAGCGTCTCCGGGCAACGGTGCGCAAAAAGCGGATCGTTTCGGCGTCTCCCTGCCAGACGAAATGCGAACGTAACAACTCAATAAAGGTTTCCTGCGTGAGATCGTCGGCCTCGTTCGGCTCACAGCCAAGCAGGCGTAGATACCACCAGACGTCCGCCTGATGGGAGCGCATGAGACTTTCGATATCCGCCGATTCAGCCAATGTCATCGTCCCCATGTCTATTAATGGCTGGGCAGCGAACCGTTGGACACACAAAATCCTGGAGCAAATCGGTATTTCCCAATTACCGAAGCGTAGCATTTTGGCCCACGATGATGCACAATAAATGCCTCGTATTCGTGCCAATCGGACACATGGAATTCCTGCGGGGTCAGCCATGAACGCCTACGACGAGGGTCTCAAGCAACGCATCGCGGAGATCGTCGAGAAGAAGAGTCAGGCGGAAGTCGCCCGGCTCACCGACACCACGCGCACCAATGTCAGCCGCTACGTGCGGGGAAGACGCGTGCCGGCGTCGTTTTGCGGTGCGCTGGTGGACAAGCTCGGCGTCAACCCGGCGTGGCTGATGACGGGCGAGGGCGCTCCGTTACTCTCCGACACAGCAAAATCTACGGAATACCTCGCCGGTGACATGCTCGAACTCGTCAAGGCGATGAACTCCGTCTCGCGCATGCGGCTCGGCGCGCTCGCTGGCAAAGAGCACCTCAAAGTATTACGCGAACTCAACGACAACCTCGAACGCTACCGCGAACTCAAGCACACCATCGGCAAGCGCGCCAACCCCGTGATGAAGCAATTGCTCGATGACCTGGAACAGGCTCTGACGGATCTCGACGAAAACGTTTGTAACCAGCGTATCGCCGCCGTCAACGAGATCAGCGAACTGTGCGACGACGAGGCGCTCAAAATTCGCTTCGACGAATTGAAGCAGCGCAACGCCTACCTCGGCGGACGCGGGGAGGAGGCGCTCGCCATCCTGCGCCGCCTCTATGCCCGCTATCTGCCCGAGGCCGACCGCATGAACGACGCGCTCTTCCAATGCGCCACGCGGTTAGCGTCCGCCTTCGAAGCGGAGGGACGCTATCCAGAGGCGCGGGCCATCATTCGTTCCACGCTTGCAATGGCTGACGCCTATCAATGCGGTCTGGACACCAAATTACGGCTCTATCACTGGGGCGCTTTGATCAACTTCGAGCTTGGCGAGCTTGAGACCGCCACACATACGCTTGAGAGGCTCTGTCAGCGCGGGGAAGCTAACGACTATACGCGCGCATTGCTCTCATTTTACATGTGGATCGGCTCGAGTCTGCCTTTCGAAGCCGCGTGGCAGGGAGCGAAGGACAACAACAACATCGCGCTCGACTTTCTGCGCGCGGCGATCACACTCGAGGACCCCGTCCTGATCGAGCGGCTGCTCAGGCATCTCGAAGCCTCGAAGATGAAGGAGACGATTCCGGTGCTGCATGCACGGAATATTCTTGGCAAGCTCAAGGGCGGCGCTGCGCCAAGCGCAGAGCGCCATGCATCACTCAGTCTGAGTCCTGACGAGAAGGTGTCCTTCCCGCTGGAATTCACGCTCCTGACCTATCGCGTGCAGTTCCTGCGTCTGCGGGGTCAGCAGAAGAAAGCGTTGGAGACGCTCGAACAAGCGCACACGATGTTCATGGAAAAACGTCCCCGGCAAGCGCCCTACTTCTGGGCGAAGGTGCTGCACTATCGCAATGTTTTCGAGCTTTTCGGAATGAAGCCGAAAGAGGCTGCAAGGCTTCAGGTGGTGCGGGAAAGCATGATGGATTTGATGGGCTATCTCGAACGGGGCTATCGCGTGCTCGTTCCTCTCGCGAAGCCATTTGACATTCCGGTGATAACGGTAAATCGAAGATTGGGTCAGTCAACAATAATGGTGCATTCGTGATGGAAGTCGACACTTTCGCTACAATCAAGACATCATGGCACAGGTGCAATTTACCGATCACTTGAAGCGCTTCTTCCCCGAGCTGCGGGAAATGAGCGTCGAGGCGTCGACGGTGGCAGAGTTGGTGAAGCAGCTTGACCTGCGCCATAAAGGCCTCGCCGACTACATCGTGGACGAGCGCGGCAGCTTGCGCAAGCACGTCAACATCTTCGTCGGCAGCGAGATGGTGCGCGACCGCGCGACCTTGAGCGACCCGCTCGCGCCCGATGCGAAGGTATTTATTCTGCAGGCGCTCTCGGGGGGGTAAGAGCGAGAATTTTTAGCCACAAGGCACGAAGGGAAAGCAGAAAGACCATCTGCCGCCGGAAAAAGACAAGCGGGTCTTCTCTCAAGCTGTTCGCGTGGCGCGCCGATGACAACGACGGAAGTCTTTTGTATCCATCTTCCCTTCGTGTTTTCGTGCTTCATGGTTAAAGCTCTTATGGCCCGTGAACTGCTACGCGAAATCGAACTGCCCGTAGAGCCGCGCTCGCTGCTGCCCATGCGCGACTTTCTCAAGCGCGCCATGGACGAGGCGGAGATCGATCCAACCGACCAGCGGGCAGTTGTCGCTGCCATCGACGAGACTCTCACCACTTCCCTCGTCGGAGGCAAACGCGAGGGGCGGCGCGGCAACATCCGCGTCACGATTGACATCAACCCTACGCGCCTGCGCCTGCTGCTCCACGACGAATCCGAGGGGGCCGAATTAAAGGAAAACCCCGAGGAAGGCATCATCCAGCATGCCACCCACGCGCGCCGGGAGCTTGGGCTTTCGCTCCTGCGCCGCGTGATGGACGAGGTGCGCTATGTTTACCGCCGCGGTTTCCAGAACGAGCTTGAGATGATCAAGTTCCTGCCGGTGGCGGAAACTCCGGCAGCGGTAGGATGACCGGAAGCCGCTGTTCACATACCGGACTCAACGCCGTTTCATGATGGCTTCGCAATACCAGGGTTTTCCCGGTGCGTGGCGGCATCGATTTCCGGCGCGCTCCGGAACACGGCGTATCCTGCCTTGATGTGACGCCGGAAGAACTTGAGCGCGCGCTTGCGGGCATGTTTGATCGCGTCGAGATGGCTTGCCCCTGCCTTTGCGCCAGCATCAATCCGGTGAAACAGCCAATCGTCGAGCCGCAGCGCATTGCGATGATGAATGGCGGAAGGAATGACAGGCAACGAGACGCGTGGTTCCGCGGCCAGCCGCCGGTCGATGTCGAGGAACAGGTCGAGCGCTTCCTCCGGGCGTTTTTGTAAGAGCAAGACTTGCGTTGTGATGACTGGAGTGTTGCCCGCGGCAGACTCCGAATGGGCCAGTAAATCGCCCGTCTCTTTCGTATAGTCTTTTCCGGCGCATGCCAAGAGTCCTTCGACGAACAGCATTTGCTGTTTCGCGTACGGGCTCGTATGCCCGTCAAGCATCCCCCGGGCGGCGAGCAGATCGCCGGTATCTTCGGTCCAAAGCGCCATGGGCGTAATTTGCGCCGCGATGGGCAGGTCCTGACAGTAATCGCACACCTGTTTCCACGTCATCGCGCCCGACAGGAATTCCGCCCGCGCGTAATTCGGCACGACCAAATGCCGGTCTTGCGGATCGCAGGCCAGGGCTTTTCGGAGACGTTCCAGCGCTCGCCGCATATTGCCGAGGTCGAGGTCGAGCCATCCGGCTGTAGCAAGCAAGACGAAGTGTGAGCTTCGACGCATTTTCCTTACATGCATCAAGGCCGATTCGGCTGCGCTGTGCGCTTCGCGCAGCCGTCCTTGAAGGCGCAATGTCGCGATCAGGTTCTGCGCGTCGTCGCAGCCCCGGTCGTCGAGTTCGTCCTCGCAGCGCAGATAATTGTCGAACACCACCTCGCGCATCAGCCGCGCGGCTTCCTCGTTGTTGCCGCGCTGATGGGCAAAGTGCGTGCGAAGGCGGTTGAATTCCTTCTTGATCCCATGGTCGTCGCACAGACGGGAGAGCTGCTCTCCCGCCCGCACCAGCGGCTCCGCCATGTCGATGTTGTGCTGTTTGAGCGCGCTCTTGAGCTGGTCGAGCAGCAGCCGGAACGACTGGCGGCTATAATCGCCGAGTTTGGCGCGAAGGTCTTCATAGCGCACCAGCGCGTCATTCAGATCACGCAATACTTTCATATGCTCTTTGCCCGCCAATGCGCCAAGGCGCATGCGCGTCACCGCGCTCATGGCCTCCACCAGTTCGAGCATATTGGAAGCGGTTTTCGACGTACCCTCGGCAACGTCAGAAAGCAGAGCGCTTCCCTCGCCGGTAAGCAGCCACGCCGGATTGACCCCAAGCTCTTCCACTAACTTACGACAGAACGACGCGGGCGGCTGCGCCCCTTGAAGGTAGCGAGTGATATTGGAATTGGAGACGTCGAGCTTACGGGCAAGTCCCCTAAGTGTATGTTTTTCAACAAGTTGTGAAACGCGATCACGAAACGCATCTCGTTTCGCCTGCTCGCCACTTCCCAAGGGTTCGGTTTCTGCCTTGACCATTGCAATGACCCCAATCCGGTGCGTTCTGGCGACAATCGTACCGTTTCCGGTACGCATTCTAACCAATCTTACGGACGATATGCAACGGATTCGGTTTAATATCTCCTGTACGCCGCGACGAAGCGGCTAACGACGAAGGTGGGGATACGAATCATGACAACAATCTGCAAATTAGCGATCACAAGCTTCATCGTCGCGGCAGCCGTCTCGGTTTTTGCGACCAATACTATCGACGCTTCGGCAAGCGTCACGTCGACGAACCCACAACTACTGCGCTCGAATGACACTGACGGCGCTGACGCCCCGAGTGGTCGCGGGATGCTGCGTATGCCTGCCGCAAGCGGCGTGAATGCCAACGACAACACCGCCCCAGGCACCGAGGATGGCGAGCCCCCAACCGAACCGAGTGATCCGGGTACAGAAAACGACGAGATGGAACCGCCATCCTTCTTTGGCGAAGCTGTGAGCGTGAAGAACATTTTCATCATTGACGTTTCGTTATCCATGCGAGTTTACGATGTTGGCGGCGGAATCGATTACGATGGTAACGCCGTCGCATATATGACGCGCTTGATGCTTGTTAAGACGGAACTGATCAATTTTCTGAGAGCGGCTGATGACGATATTTGGTTTGACATCATCTGGCTTGCCGGTGGCAATTATCCCTGTGACGCTCCTAATACCGACGCTTGGAGAGGCGAGTTGGTGCAATGCACTGATGAAATACGCCAAGAAGCGATCAACGTAGTCAGGGATCAAGGCATGTGGGCCGGCACCCCTACCTGGCGCGCACTGAAACGCGCCTGTGAAGACTATCCTGACGACATCGGCCTCATGGTTCACCTTACCGATGGAGCGCCCTTCCCGCCCTTGGCCGGAGAGTGGGGGACCGATCATGACCAAGCCGTTTACAACGATTTTCCGGCTTGGTTTGCGCCGAAGAAAGCGAATGGCTGCAACCTCATTGGCATCCATGTCGGATACAACTCCCAAGCCGGAAGTTTCATGCAGGAGTGGTGTGCGCAAAACGATGCTGCATACATCCACCGCTAATCCATGCGCTTTATGCGCGTGAACGGTTCGCGCGCAGTTTTCCACTGTCTCGTTTCATCAGAGGAGATCGACACAATGAAGGTTTTGAACAAGAAGAACATGTCAAAGGTTACTGGTGGCATCGGCGGCACGGTTCGTAGCTACGGACGTCTCCTGCCTTGCTGGGGGTGCTAGACGTTTTCAATGACTGACTTACCGCGCCCCGCCGGAACGTGTGCAACCACCCACGGCGGGGCGCTTTCGTCCCCGAAGGAGGTATTATGCGAAGCGCGAAATTCTTCCTTCCTTCCCTTGGCGTGACGGTTGCCGCTTCGCTCGCTGCCGCGCCGCTGAAGGCGGATCTGCCGGAGCTTGTTTCCCCGCTTAATCCTCCCGCCGCGATGATTGGCGTACCCTATGATGTTCCGCTGATGCTTTACTCGAACCAGCCCCCCTGTCGCGTTCGATTTATTACGGTAGATATGTTTGGGAACGCCTTCGATGCTCCGCCGGCAGGCATCATCGTCGAGCAATTTCCGGCCGCTTCGGGGAACTGGCGCGTGACTGGAACGCCGGTTTCCCTCAACGCTCCGGGCATCTACAACCTCTGCCTTTGGATCAGAGATGCCAGTAACCCGTCTCCCAACATGAATATATCCGTTGATACATTCGCCTATTGGGATCTCGAACTTCGAGAACCGATCGTCTGCCCCGCCCCCCGCATCACTGCTGTCGAGGGATCGCCCTATAACGTCTCCGCCACATCAAGTTTCACTATCACCGGTGGCGGCATAGCTCCCTACGTGTTTTCCGCTCCGGCAGGCCTCCCGCCGGGCATGAGTTTGACATCGAATGGCGCGATTACGGGAACGCCCGCGCCGGGCAGTTCGGCGAATTCTCCCTACATCATCGACGTCGCCTTTCACGATTCCAGCCCGGAATTGTTCGGGTTGACCGTCTACAACGTCGAAATCGAAGTGCTTCCTCCGATCTTGTCGGCGACCACATCGCTTGCTCCCGCGGAAGAGGGCGTCGCCTACCCCGCAACGCAGCTTCAGATCACGGGAGGAACGGGCCCTTACACTTTTGGCAACACATCGGGATTGCCGATGGGGATGAACATTGATAGTGATGGCATGTTAAGCGGGACGCCGTCATGCGCCGCCGTGGAGAATGGTCCGTCCTACACCGTCAGCTTCGACGTCACCGATTCCACCTCTCCGCCTGTGACCGTTCCCTGCACGATCACGCTCGACGTTCTTGGGCCTTCGCTGGCGATCGACACCGCTACCTTGGCGGACGCTTACGAAGGCGAGCCGTACAGCGTCCTGCTGGCGGCGTCCGGCATGAGCGCAGCGATCACATGGAACGTGGAAGGGCTCCCGGCGGGACTCAATGCCGGAAGAATCGGCGGTATGTGGCAAATCATCGGTACGCCGGCCGTTGGCAGCGCTGGGGGGTACGCCGTGACCCTGACGCTGGAGGAATCCGACGGGTTCAGCTCGCACGAGTTAAGTGTGCCGCTGCCGCTCAACGTTGTTGAGCCCGCAAATGCCACGGGCCTTCGTGTGCTTACCAGTTACTTGCCGGATGCCAGAGAGGGGGAGGCATATACTCGTCAAACCATCCGCGCCTCGGGAGGAAGCGGGCAATATGCGTTCACCATCAGCGGCCTCGCGCCCGGAATGACCGACGGCCCCGGAACATCTGGAACGCACTGGATCGGCGGGACGCCGGAAGCCGCCGGCCAGTACGTCGTCATCATCGCAGTCGAGGATTCGATCATGGGGGATCGCACGTCGAAAGCGCTTGCGCTCGTCGTAAGCCCGGCCGCGGCCGAAACCGGTGACGTTGCGGTCATCCATGACGGCGCAAATGTTGACCTTGTTGGAGGCGCCGGCTGCGCGATGGGTCAATCGCGGGCGACGTATGTATGGTTGCTGGGACTCGCCGTGCTGGCGGGCGTGTTCGCTCTCCGGCGCCGCAGCGTGTTTGGGACGTGAGCTACTGCGCGCTGCCCATCGATGGAGAGTCACGGTCAAGCGCCCGAGTCCAGGCCAGCATTACGAGCATAAAGATGTTGGCCGGGACGATGGCCGCGAAGAGGTACCACTCGATGGATTCGGGGTTCCATACGGTAAGCAATGCCGCTGCTGCGATCCCCGTAAAATGCATGGTCGGGCCTATCAACGACCAGAGCCACATGTTCCAGTGATATTTCTCGCGGTTGAGCGCGGCCGCTTCTTCGCTCACGGGCGCCATGCGCTGTGACGGCCTGCGCGCGGAGCTTTGCACGCGGCAATATTGCCAATAGAGCCACAACAACACGCGCTCTTCGATGCTTGTGGCCGCCGCCAATTCGCGGGCGATGTCTTCGGGCTTGTCGGTCTCGTCCTTGGCAGCGCCCGTGATCCGCTTGAAGCGCCCCTTCAAACCATCGTAGGCGACGGCGTTGAGCGCCATTCCGACGCCCGCTGCGATCACGAGGCCGGCGACTGTCCAGCGTTCGGCCTCGAAGCCGAGCACCGTGCCGCCGCGCTGCACGAGGTAAAGGTAAAGACCGACGTGCAGGGCGACGGCGTTGATGTAGTCCGCCACACCGTCGAGGATGCGGCCCGCGCGGCTCCCGCCTCCCCGCGCGCGCGCGAGCTGGCCGTCGGCGCAGTCGAGCACCATCTGGGCGAAGATGCAGGCGGCTGCGAACGGCGCGCCGTAGGGGATGACGCCCGCGAGCGTGAGACACGCACTGACGCCAAAAACGATTGTTAGCCATGAGACTTGATTGGGCGTAATGGGCGTATGGCGG
>JABWBM010000011.1 GCA_013360495.1 Planctomycetaceae bacterium | reverse complement strand
CAATGGCGAAAGGTATGAATTCGAACGTGATTCCCCAGACATCAAATACGGGAAGTAGTTCGGAAGGTGTGTCAACGTTGGTAATCAACTTCTGTACCAAACCATACAGACCACAGATGCCCATTATCCCGAGTATCAGGCACAAAACGATGGTGCGTTTGGGCCGCTTGGGGGACTGTGACAACGCAATATCCTGAATCCCATATGGACGCTCTCGCTCTTCGATGAGAGATCGATTTTGGTCGCTCATGTTTTCCTGTCCACCCAAAAATGAAAACGTGTTGGTTCCCCGAATTGACCTTGGCATTCTCGCTTCATGCGCGTCATCGGCATAGACCCCGGCACTCGCCGCCTTGGCTTTGGCGTCATCGAACGCAAGGGCAGCCGCATGGCGGCGCTCGGCTATGGCGTGATCGACGTCAACAATGTGGACGATTTCCCCACGCGACTTGCCACCATCCACAGCGAACTCAACGCCATCATCAAAGAGTGGACGCCAGTCGCAGCTTCCATCGAAGAAGTCTTTGCAGGCCGCAATGTGCGCACGGCCATCAAAGCCGCCGAGGGACGCGGCGCGCTGCTCCTAACGCTCCACCTCGCGGGCTTGCCTGTTCATCAATACGCGCCCACTACGATTAAACGTTCCGTCACAGGACGCGGCGGCGCGACCAAGGAACAGGTTCAAACGATGGTGACGACGCTCTTGAGCCTGCGAAAAACGCCGAGTTTGGACGCTTCGGACGCGCTGGCGGTAGCGCTGTGTCATTTGCATAGGATGCGGGGGTAGCAATCTCCAGAAAACATGGATTCCCGCCTCCGCGGGAATGACATATAAGTGAACCCGCTTTCTATGGGTTCGACACCGGACTCCGCACGCCGGACTCCGGACTCTCAAGATGGAGCCTTCCATGCCAACTCCCCCACCAACCAAACATGTTTACGCCTTCGGTGCGAAGGGCGCTGAGGGCAATGCGACGATGAAGCACTTGCTCGGTGGCAAGGGCGCGAACCTCGCCGAGATGACGGCCATCGGCCTGCCTGTTCCGCCCGGCTTTACCATCACCACGCAGACCTGCGCTGACTATCTCAACACCGACAATAAACTCCCCGACGGCCTCGAAGCCGATGTGCGGAAATCCGTCGCAACGGTGGAAGCCGAGCTTGGCCGCAGCTTCGGCGGCGCAAAACCGCTGCTTTTCTCCGTGCGCTCCGGCGCAGCAGCCTCCATGCCCGGCATGATGGACACGATCCTCAACCTTGGCCTCAATCCCAACACGGCGGAGGCGCTCGCAGCAGAGACCAACAACCCGCGCTTTGCCTATGACAGCTTTCGCCGCTTCATCACGATGTATTCCGACGTGGTGATGGGCGTGTCGCGCAAGGCCTTTGAGCATATGTTCGATGATCTCAAGCAGCGCTTGAACATCACGAAGGACTCTGACGTCCCCGGCCCGGCGCTCAAAGAACTCTGCGGCCAGCTCATGTCCCTTTACCGCGACCGCACCGGACAAGACTTTCCCACCGACCCATGGAAGCAGCTTCTCACGGCGATTGAAGCGGTCTTCCGCTCGTGGAACAACGAGCGAGCCATCGAGTACCGCAGACTGAATCACATCGCGGGCCTTTACGGCACAGGCGTCAACGTGCAGGCCATGGTCTTCGGCAACCTCAACGACGACTCAGGCACGGGCGTCGGCTTTACCCGCGACCCGTCCAACGGCGAGAACGCCTTCTTCTGCGATGTGCTTTTCAACGCTCAAGGCGAGGACGTCGTCGCCGGCATCCGCACGCCCGAAGACATCGGCGCGCTCAAACTCCGCCAGCCGAAAACCTATCAACAACTTCTCGACGTGCGCCAAAAGCTCGAACGCCACTACAAGGATATGCAGGACATCGAGTTCACCATCCAGTCGAGCAAGCTCTTCCTGCTGCAAACCCGCAACGGCAAGCGCACGGGCCGGGCAGCCATCCGCATCGCCCTCGACATGACGCGCGAGGGCATCACGACGAAGGACGAAGCGCTGATGCGCATCGATGCATCGAGCCTCAACCAACTGCTGCACCCATCCTTCGATCACAACGCCAAGCGAACCGTCCTCACCACGGGGCTGCCCGCGTCCCCCGGCGCCGCCGTCGGCAAGGTTGCCTTCACACCCGACAAGGCCGTGGAACTGGCCGGGCGCGGCATGTCCACCATTCTCGTGCGCCTTGAAACCAGCCCCGAGGACATCAAGGGCATGGCGGCGAGCGTCGGCATCCTCACGGCGCGGGGCGGACGCACGTCCCACGCTGCCGTGGTGGCGCGCCAAATGGGCAAGTGCTGCGTGACCGGCTGCTCGGACATCACGATTAATGAAGAAGAAAAGTATTTCGAAATCGGCAGTACGAGAGTACGCGAAGAAGATGTCATTAGCCTCGACGGCACCAGCGGCGACGTGATGCTCGGCTCGGTAGGCACGATACCTGCGCGCCTTGATGATGATTTCGCCACGATCATGCGCTGGTCCGACGAGCTGCGAACGCTGAAGGTCCGCACCAACGCCGACACCGGCCCGGACGCAGCGAAAGCCCGCGAATTCGGCGCTCAAGGCATCGGGCTGTGCCGCACCGAACACATGTTCTTCGCCGAGGATCGCATCAACGCCATGCGCGAGATGATCCTCGCCGCCGACGATCAGGGCAGACGCAAAGCGCTCGACAAGCTCAAGCCCATGCAAAAGGGCGATTTCGTCGACATCTTCAAGGCCATGGACGGCTTGCCCGTCACCATCCGCCTGCTCGACCCGCCGCTCCATGAGTTTTTGCCACAAGGGCGAATCTTGCAGAAGGACGTCGCGCGCACCATCGGCGTCTCGGTGGAGATGATCACAGCAGCCACCGAACGCCTGCACGAGATGAACCCCATGCTCGGCTTTCGCGGCTGCCGCCTCGGCATCGTGCTGCCCGAAATCTACGACATGCAGGTGTGCGCCATCGCGGAAGCCGCCATCGAAGCGAGCAAGGCGGGTGTGAAGGTCCATTGCGAGGTGATGATTCCCCTCGTCGGCACCGAGGAGGAATTGCGCCGCCTGCGCCGCCGCGCTGAAACCCTGATCGCGGGCTATAAAGATTGCCCGCCCATGATGATCGGCACGATGATCGAGGTGCCGCGCGCAGCTCTGATCGCCGACAAGATTGCAAGCCACGCCGACTTTTTCAGCTTTGGGACAAATGATCTCACGCAGATGACGCTTGCTGTGTCGCGCGACGACGCGGAGAAGAGTTTCCTGCGCGAGTATGTGGCGCGGGGCATCTACCCCACCGACCCTTTCGCCACCATCGACCGCGAGGGTGTGGGGCAATTGATCGACATGGCTTGCAAGCTTGGCCGCAAAGTCAACCCCAAGTTAAAGCTCGGCATCTGTGGCGAGCACGGCGGCGACCCGTCGTCGATCGGCTTCTGCCACGATACAGGCCTTGACTATGTGAGTTGCTCGCCCTACCGCGTTCCGATCGCCCGGCTTGCGGCTGCGCAAGCGGTGATCCGGGCGCGAGAGAAGCGGTAGGACATTTTTGTAGCGCTATGCGCCCTCGCATGGCGTCTTGTCTTTGAACTAGTCCGTCACGCGGGTGCGCGTGACGCTACATGAAAATCAACCTGACGTTCGCCTAAAGTGGCAACACGCGAGTTACCCCGCGTGTTGCCTCGTCTGGGTGTGCCAGACCGAATACTGAATGTCTAGGCTCGAAGTTTGATGGCTTCGTCGATCAGATCGTCGACCACCAGTTCAAGCTTCCCATCAATGTCAGGCGCATAGTGTTCCGAGTCGATCAATGACTTGAGACTCAGAACTCTCTGCTGCCGTGACTCCGGGAGCGACATCAGGATCCGGTCCCGACGTGCGGCACGACCGGTCCGCATGATGAATCCTTTCATCTTCTGCCGTCGCCATCCGTGGCTTCGGGCCCTGAGCCTCAGGGCGGGGAGAGGAGAATCCTCCGAGTTCGACGACATCGCACGTTTGAGGCTCTCGCCGTGCGTTGCCGTTACCCAAGACTTCGGTAGAACACCTCTGCTATGTTTATCGGGAAAAGCGCAGGTGCGACTTGAACTTTTTAGGAAAAATTTGTGGCGTGATTGTGCGCTTAAGGGGTTCTAGGCAATGATTTACGTCATTCGGGGGGATTGAAGACGCCTTATCAGCTTCTTGCAGCCTGTGCTCGATTGACGTCCACCCATACGAGCATCTTCCCAATCTGTTCTTCCTTGCCCTCGTCAAAACCGCATCGCGGCGCGAATTCTCGTGTATCCTTGAATGTCCCAAAGAGCCTGTCCCACAACGTAATGTCGCCAAAATTGAATTTGTGGACATCGTACTGATGATGAATCGAATGGTGCTCCGGACGCTGCATGAAATAACCCACCCAGTGAGGAGTCTTGATATTGCTGTGGTAGAAAAATTCCCCTGAAACAGCGAAGAGATTGAACCATGCAGCCGCCTCGAGGTCAGCGCCCAGCATCGTAAACAAGACCAGGCTGATGATCACCGAGTTGACGATCATCTCCGCTGGATGTTTGTAGAACGCCGTCAAGGCTTCTATGCGTGATGCGCTGTGATGAATCTGGTGTAAACTCCGCCACAGAAAATCAGAATCGTGACGTATGCGATGCCACCAATAGAAAATAAACGTGCCGATGAACCATGCCAACACTCCCTGAACTGGCGATGGCATGACGGAGGCGATATCGAGCCATGAAGAACCGTGGAGCCAGTCTTCCCATGTTACCCCGGCCAGTGTCACGACACCGTATTGGGCGAGATTGAGGAAGAGGGCGCGCACATACCAACCGCGAGAATTGGGTAAACCACGCCCCGGACGAACGCGCTCCATGATGAAGAATGCGAGAGCGATGAAGATGACCAGCGCCGAGATCAGCATGCTGGGCGTTATGGTCAGGAGCATTGCCATATTTTATCCATCATATGGGGCTTTACAACGTGGCGTATCGCCCAGTAGATCAGCATAATTCCCCCATGCTCTTGATCGATAACTACGATTCGTTCACGTTTAACCTCGTGCAGTATTTCCACGAGCTGGGCGAGGACGTGACCGTGCTGCGCAATGACGCATTTGTTGTAGATCTTTTGGATGAGCCACATTCAAAATCCGTCATATCGAGTAGCGCCGGAGGCGCGTATCGAGATACGGGACACGAGAAGGACCGTCTCTCGATACGGCCGCCCTTCGACAAGCTCAGGACGACCTACTCGAGACTACGGTTTCCTGAACAATTGCAACCAAAACGCGTCTGCATCTCTCCCGGGCCGGGGACGCCGGAGTGCGCCGGAAAGACGCTCGACGTGATCAAGGCGTTCGCGGGCCACGTGCCGATCCTTGGGGTATGTTTAGGCCATCAGGCAATCGCGCAACACTTCGGCGCAAGCGTCACCCACGCTCCCGAACCTGTGCACGGCAAGACATCACTCGTCACCCACAATGGCAGCGGCCTCCTCGCCGGGCTACCGAATCCACTGCGCGTGTGCCGCTATCATTCGCTTGCGGTGAAGGAGGACACGCTGCCGCCATCATTGCGCGTCACTGCACGAAGCGACGACGGTGTGGTGATGGCGATCGAACACCGCGAGCTCCCGATCTGGGGCGTGCAGTTCCACCCCGAGGCGATCCTGACCGAGCACGGCCACGACCTGCTCCGCAATTTCCTGCGCTTGAGCGCCTGATTTCCGCTTGCCAAAGGTCGGACAAACGTAAGATCGAAGGCCTATGTTGTATTGCATTCCCAAGAACCCCACGCGCCACAGGGCGTCATACCGGCGAAAGCCGGTATCCAGAAGCGACCAAAAAATGTCCATAAGACTGGATTCCGGCTTTCGCCGGAATGACGGCGTGGTTGTATTCTTCCCGAATAACAGACCTATCTGAAGGAAGATCATATGACCCGATTGATACTTGTCATGCTCTTCGCCTTCTCTGGCCTGCTCCACGCACAAACCGCCGTCAACACGAAAATCCTCGACCAGTGTTTTGACTTCGAGCCGTGGGTGAAGAACGATTACAACGTGATCGCCGCGCGCATGTTCGACGCCGTGCAGAATTCCCCCGACGACATTGCCACGCTTACCTATATCAATCATTTCGGTCATACTCTTTTCTATACCGATAACCCCGACGCGCTGGGCAAAACGCTACTCGCCATCTCCGGCAACGCCAAGCGCCTCGGCGTGCTCGGCCTCAGCGCCCGCGCTTTTCTCGGGGTGATGCACGAGGCTGCTCTCGTCGACGACGACCTCGACACTGCGCGGCGCATCGAGAACGCCACCCTTGGCCTGCAGCAATGGCTTGTCGCCGGGCCGTTCGGCGCCAACGACGGGGACAGGCATTACGACGTGCTCCAGCCCGAACTGTGGGTGGACACGAAGCAAACCATGAGCGGCGCCTTCGGCCCGGTAAGCTGGACAAAGTGGACGCCCGAACTCCCCTCGCGTTCCACCGTCAACCCACAAGACGTGTTCGAACACGACGGCACAGGCTGGTTCCTCTTAACACAAGTAGTAAACGATGGCGACGCATTCGAAGCGCTGCTGGACATCGAGGTCAACGATGGCGGCGTGAAGGTTTGGCTCAACGGCAATATGGTTTTCAACCGCAGGCCCGAGGCCGATTATTCCCGCGACGACTCGGCGCTCGTTCAGATACCCAAAGGCACGAGCACGCTGCTGGTCAAGCTCGGATCGCTGAGCGCCGCCACCGTCCGCATCTGCGACCCGAAGACTCGCCTCTCTCTCGAATCCGTCCGTTCGCAATATCCGACGGACATGAAGCCCTTCGCGCCACGCGGTTCTGTCCCGCCCGCGTCGCAGCCCATCCCCTATCGCTACCAACGGCTGGCGTCACTCATCGATAGCGCCAAAGACCCGAAGGTACAAATGCAAGCCCGCTGTTTACTCGCGTTGGAATTGCTTGGAGCGCAAAGCCCGGAACAAGCCGAAGATCTCTGGCACGAAGCGGAGGGCTACCGCAAGTCTCATCCTTTAATGGAAGCCTGCCTCGACGCCATGTATTACGAGCGGACAAGCGTCGCCACGGCTGCCGAGCAGCGCCGCATCCTCGCCGAGCGTTACACGTGGCTCAACGCGAACCAACCCGGCGCAGTGGTGTCGCGCTTGAAGCTCGCCAATATCCGCGTGGGCGAAGACCGCGATGGCGACGCCCGCAAACTCTACGATGAAACGCTGGCGATCCAGCCGCACTGGGCTCACCGGACCCATTACGCTGCTTTCTTCGACCGGCGTAAGTGGCAGGCCGAGGCGCGCAATCAGCGTATGCTAGCTTTCACCGAGACCTCGTCGCGGCCTGCGCAATTGGTGCTTATGCGCGCGGAAATGGCGGAAGCGGACGGCGATCTTGAACTGGCGCAGGAGCTCTATGAGCAACTGGCAGACGGCCCGGCGAAGAATAACACCAACATTCTCGACGCACTCAAACGTCTCGCGCTCAACGGCGGCGACTTCGACACGGCCCTCGAATATATAGAGGCCAAGGAACGAATCCTCGGTGGCGCTACGACCACTACGCAACGCGAACGGGCAGCGATTCTCGCGGCGTCGGGGAAGATTGCCGAAGCCTTCGCCATTCTCATGGCGCTTGCTGAGCGCCCGGAGCGCGGCAGGGCCAACCGCTATTACGACGCGGCCATGCTCGCATACCGCAATGGCTTGGAGAAAGAAGCGCGCGAAGCGCTGCTCAAAACCGTCGAGCGCAACCCCGGCCACGACAACGCCCGGCGCTACCTCGCGCGGCTTGACGGCAAAGCACCGCAGATGTTGAGCGAGTTTTCGACGGCCCTCGATCCCTTACAGGCGCGCGACTGGCTGAAAGCGCAAGACTATCCGCTCGCTTCCGCCGGATGGCTGCTTGATGAAGAAGTCTGGCACGTGGAGAAGGACGGCAGCTTCGTCGCCTATGGGCAGACTGTGACGAAGATTTTGCTGCAAGACGCCGTCGACACCCACGGGCGGCAGCGCATCGACGGCGAAGTGCTGCGCGCGCGCACGATCAAGGGCGATGGCGCCGAGCTTGAACCGGTGACGGTGACCGGCGCGAACTTCGAGTTCCCGGGCGTCGAGCCGGGCGCAGTGATCGACACGGCCTACCGCCGGTACACTCGCGCGAGCACTCCGGGCGTGCTCGACGATGTCTCGTTCCAGTTCGAGGATCGCGACGTTCGCACCCCCACCGCGCTCGCGCGCCTCGTGGTCGTCACGCCCAAGGACTTCGTCGTTCACTACCGCGAAGAAAATATGGAGGGCGCTACGTTCACTCGCCGCGAGCTCGACGATGGCCGCGTCCTCTTGAGTTGGGAGATGCGCCGCCCGAGAAGCCGCAAGGCCGAACCCGCCATGCCAACACGCGACGAAACCATGCCGAAGGTGACTTTTTACCGTCCGGGCGAAAATCCGTGGACAGGTGCGGCGCGGCGTCTGCGCTCCTCCCTGCGCGCCACGGAGGTAACGTGGCGTGTGCGCGAGGCTGCCATGCAAGCGTTGTCCGTGCTCGACCGCGACGCCGGCGACATCCAAAAGGCCGTCGCCCTCTACGCCTGGGTAAATTCAACGATTCGAACCACCGGCGGCGGCACCAATCCGCACACCACCGTCGAACAAAAGTCCGGCGACCGCTTCGCGCTGATGGCCGCGATGCTGGATGCGGCAGGAGTGGAGTACAAGCATGTGTTTGCGGGCAACGACCCCGATATCGAGACGCGCAAACCGCGCTATCTCGACTACGCAGATATGCTTCGCAGTCGCCTTCTCCTCATAGAAGACGAGGGCGAACAGGTATTCATCGACATGACCTATCGTCTCGCCCCTTTCGGTGAACTGGAGAGCGCCATGTTCGAAGCGCCCGCCATGGCCATCGATCCCGCGAGCGGCGCGTGGACATTCCTTCGCCTCCCGGGGGGCGACGAGAGCCGCGATCGGCGCGGCGTAGCCTTAACTCTGAAACTCGCCGCTGACGGTTCGGCAACGGTGACCGGAAACGTCACGGACTTCGGCGCCTATGGATACGACGATCGCGAACAAGCCCGCACGGCAACGCCGAACGACAACAAACGCGCGCTCGAGCAGACGGTCGGCTCATTCATGCCGGGCATTTCGATCGGAGCATTCGAGTTGGTCAAGGTCGAAGAGCTTGGCGTACCCTTCCTGAGAACTTTCGACGCTTCCATGGCGTCCGCGGCGCAAAAGACCGAAGGCGATGGCCTGCGCTTCACGCCACACCTGACAAACACGGGCGACGTTTTCGGACGCTACATCAGCGAGGAACACCGGGCCTTCGACCTCGTGATTTCCGACAGCATCGTCTTCGAGGAAACCCTGCGCTATGAGCTGCCAGAGGGCTACCGCCTCGAGCGTATGCCCGAGGATGTGGCGATCCCGGCGCACCCCTTCCTCTATTCCTTAACGTATTCGCTCGACGGCGGGACTTTGACCGTCAAACGCTCGCTACGCACCATGGCGGCGCGTATCGACGTCGAGAATTACGCGAGCTTCCGCACCCACGTCAAGACAGCAGCCGATGCCGAGCGCCGCGCGCTGGTGCTGATCCCGGAGTGATACGAGGGCTCTTACTGCCCCCATGAATGGTTGGCGTTTATAACGTCATTCCGGCGAAAGCCGGAATCCATCTTAACTTTTTGTCTTTTCATGGGTCCTGGATGCCGACTTTCGTCGGCATGACGCACGCAAAAACGCATCTTTTTTCGAGGATAAGCTCTACACGCTGATCTTCTTCCATTGGATCTTGCGCGCGTCGAAGCAGGTGCCTTCGATGCAGGTCTTGGCGTAGCGCCAGCCCTTCTCCTTCGTCGCGTCGTCGATCGCGCACACGCAGCCGTTGCACACGCCGTAGCCGCACGCCATCACGGATTCGAGGCTGGCCATGCAGGTCACGTCGAATTCCTCGCAGAGCGCCGAGACCGCGGCCATCATCGGCGTCGGCCCGCAGCAATAAACCGCGGACGTGAGCTTCTTCTTCGCGCGCGCTTGCAATTCGCCACGCAGTGGGTCGGTCACGCGCCCACGGAAGCCCACCGAGCCATCCTCGGTGGTGAGCATGAGGTTGAGGCCCTGCTTCGTGAGTGGCGAGAAGTGCGTCATATATTTCAAGTCGTGGTCGCTGCGCCCGCCCGCGATGAAGACGTACTCTCTGCCGGGCGCTTCCTTCATCCAGCGCTTCGCTTGCAGTAAAAAAGGCGCGGTGCCGATACCGCCGCCCACCATGTAGATGGCGGCTTTGTCGTCGGTTGGCCAGGGGAAGGGCTTGCCGAGCGGACCGTTGAGCGAGACCTTTTCGCCTTCCTTCATCTTCGCCATCAGGCCTGTGCCGGCGCCGACGATGTGGTAGAGCAGGCTGATGCCCGATGGATTGTTGGCGCGATCAATGAGCACATCGAACACACTGAAGGGGCGGCGCAGGAGCGGCGAGTAGTCGTTCCTCACGCGCAGATTGACGAACTGCCCTACGCCGATGGAGGCAGCGAGGTCGGGGCAGTCAAACTCGAGAACGTAGTAGCCGTGGCCGTAGTCGATCTGGCGCGTGACGGTGGCGGAATGCAGCAGCGGTTCACGGGTGAGCATTGCGGTTGATAGCCTAGCGATCGGCATCTCTGCGGCAAGAGGAAGATTTTTCGACCGATCGGGATAAAGGGCGTCTTTGCACTACCAATGGTAGGCCCGTCACGCGAGGGCGCGTGACGCTACATAAGAAACCTGTGTTTACGCGTGACGTGGTGAATTCCCGGGCTTTATTTGCGCCTGCCGCGAGGCGCCGCTACAATGAGGCTTTGGCGCTCACTACCGCGGTCAATGGCCGCTTGAATGCATGGAGGAACGATGGACAAGTTGTGCGAGAAGGTTTGGTTCGACGGGCAGTTCGTGGATTGGGACGACGCGACGATTCATGTCAGCGCCCACGTGATTCACTACGGCTCGGGCGTGTTCGAAGGCATCCGCGCATACAACGTCGATGGCAAGGCCAACGTCTTCCGCCTCGACGAGCATAACCGCCGTCTGCATGACTCCGCCAAGATCTATCGCATGGACATTCCCTTCAGCATCGATGAAACGCGCGAGGCGATGATCGAGACCATTCGTGTCAACGAATTCGACGAATGCTATATCCGCCCCGTGGTCTTCCGTAACGCGGGCCCCATGGGCGTTTACCCGGCCAAGAACCCGGTCAGCATGTTCATCATGGTCTGGAAGTGGGGCAAATACCTCGGGCCCGAGGCGCTCGAGCAGGGCGTCGATATGGCCATCTCAAGCTGGACACGCAACGCGCCGAACACCACGCCCGCCTTCGCCAAGTGCTCGGCCAACTACGCCAGCGGCGCATTGATCAAAATGGACGCCATCGCCAACGGCTACTCGGAAGGCATCGCGCTCGACGTCAACGGCCTCGTCGCCGAAGGTTCGGGCGAAAACCTCTTCGTCATCCGCGACGGCGTGATCCACACGCCGCCCATCGGTAATTCCATCCTCGGCGGCATCACGCGCGATTCGATTATCACCCTCGCCCGCGAGGAGGGGATCGAGGTGCGCGAGACCGCTATGCCGCGCGAGTTCCTGTATATCGCGGACGAAATCTTCGGCGTCGGAACAGCCGCGGAGGTCACCCCAATCCGCTCGCTTGACAAGATCAAGATCGGCTCAGGCAAGCGCGGGCCGGTCACGGCGAAGCTGCAGAAGAAATATCTCGACGTCGTGCAGGGCCGCATCGCCGACAAGTGGGGCTGGCGCACTGTGGTCGAACCGGCAGCTGTGGCGGGACGGCGATAGGCGTTCCATGGTTGATTTGCGTCGTAGCGTCACGCGCCCCCGCGGAATGCAGTGCGAATAAGAATGTAGCGTCACGCCTATGGCGTGACGTCTTCGACCCAATGCTTGATTTTCGGACAAGACGTCACGGCGTAGCCGTGACGCTACAGAAGACAAAGGCCTGATCGCACTCTATTGTGCGAAGCGCGTTACGCAGAACACATCCGTGGCGCTAGAGCGAACAATCGACAGCGACTTTTCGAACACAGAAATCCCACACCCATGTTCAAAGACGAAGCTGACATCACCGTCATTTCCGGCAAGGGTGGCGACGGCTGCTTGAGTTTCCGGCACGAAGCCTTCGCCCCGCGAGGCGGTCCCGATGGCGGCGACGGCGGGCGAGGCGGCGACGTGGTCTTTGTCGCCGACCGGCACACCACGTCACTCCTTGAACTTGTCCGCCTGCGCACCATCAAGGCGCGAGCCGGCGAGCATGGACGGGGCAAGAACTGCTCGGGCAAAAGCGCCGACAATGTGCGCGTGCCTGTCCCCGTTGGCACGATGTTCTATGACCGCGAGTCGGGTGAGCAGCTTGCCGATCTTTCCAAAGAAGGGCAGGAGTACCTTGCTGTCTACGGCGGACGAGGCGGCCGCGGAAACCAGCACTTCGCCACCGCAACCCACCAAGCGCCTCAGGAATTCGAACGCGGCCAGCCCGAGCAGAAAAAGCAACTGCGCCTCGAACTGAAACTGATCGCTGATGTCGGGCTGGTGGGCATGCCCAACGCGGGTAAGTCGACGCTCCTCTCGGTCTGTTCAGCCGCGCGCCCGAAGATCGCCAATTACCCTTTCACCACCCTCGTCCCGCAGCTCGGCATTGTCGCCGTCGGACAGGGTACCTTCACCATGGCCGACATCCCCGGCCTGATCGAGGGCGCCAGCGAGGGCAAGGGCCTCGGCCATCAGTTTCTTCGGCACATCGAGCGCACGCGCGCCATCGTCCACCTGATCGATCTGGACGCCGGCGACGTGGAAGAACTTGCCACCAACTACCGCACGATCCGGCGCGAGCTGGAACGTTTTTCGCCGAACCTCGCGGGGAAGCAGGAAATCGTGGTCGGCAACAAGATCGACGTCCCCGAAGCCCGCGCGCGTGCGGAAGAGCTCGGCAAAGCCATCGGAGCGCAAGTCTTTGCATTGTCGGCAGTTACAAAAGAGAGCTTGCCGGAACTGTTAAGGCGCCTGTTCGAAATGATCCGGCAGGTGCAGGTGGAACAAACAGATTGAATTTTCCAAACGAATACAGCGTTGGAGCGTATTAAAGGGATACGAGCGTCATTCCGGCGCAAGCCGGAATTCAGACGTTGAAAAGAAAGAGACGTAGAGAAAAAAGACTGGATGCCGGCTTACGCCGGCATGACGACGGGGAGAGTTAGGATAGTCGCATGAGAAAATCGCCGCTGCCAACAGTCCTTTGGGTGACGAACCTCGCGCTGCTCGCGGGGGGCGGCTACTTGGCATTCGATTTTTATAGCGACCAGAAGAGCGAGCGCGAATCGCTCGACGCCCGCCTTCGCGACAAAAACATCATGAAGATCGACCCACCTGAAACGTGGGAAAGCCTCAAGAACAAGAATACGTCGATCTCGTTCAAGCCGGTCAACATCATGCCCGGACCTGCGTCAAAGATTGAAACCGTAATCAGCGGAGGCGGCACCACGAAACCCATCGACGAAGGCGTCGACTTCAAGAAAATCCGCGACAACATCGAGAAGGAAGTCGCGAGCAAATTCTCCGTCATCCGCGTCGTCAAGATGCCCGACGTTTTAGCGTCGGTCGAAGGCTTGAGGAGTTGGGTTGCGCTCGAACTGAAGGGGAAGGGATTCGACGGCATGGAGATGGCCGTCGAAAAAGGAACGAATATTCAGGCGAAATTTCCCAAGGACGATAACCCCGACTACGGCACGCAGATCAGCAACACCATGGACGCCATCATCACCGAAATTAACGGCAACTACATCATCCTCGCCGTCACTACCAAGGAACTGACGGAGGCGATCAAAACAACGCCACCGGAGAAGATCGAGAAGCTCGACAAGAAGCTGCAACCCGTCAATGGCCGCTACGAGATCACGCTCGAAGTCCCTTATGAGGATTACAAGGATGCGTTTATCGGCGTCAAAAAGACAATAGGCGGCTCGAGCCCGAGTAGGCTTACCGGCCCTGACAAGAAAATAGATGACGCTTCCAAGCAGATACCGCCTGTCGATGCAGCCGCCGACGAATCGCCGTGGGACATGTCGGAAGAGAACAGAACGACCAAGGTTGTCGGCGATAACGTCCAGCTCGGCTGGGAAGACATGAACGCGGGAGTGTTGGAAGCCATGACCAGTTATGTCTCCCGCCAAACTGATATGGAAGGCAACGACGTTGGCCTTAAATTCAATGACTCCCTTCCTTCGGATAGTCTCGCCTACCGCGCAGGTGCGCGTGGCGGAGATATTCTCAAGTCTGTCAATGGAACTCCGGTAACCACTATCGAAGCAGCCAAGAATCTCGTCATGAATTTACGGAACGAGGGAGTGACCGAATTCACCGTCGTCTTCGAGCGTAATGGCGCCGAGCGTACCAAGTTCTTCAAGCTACCACCCAAGAAGCAACCCGCCGATAGCGGAAAGAAAAAGAAGTAACCCACCGGCGGGATCTCAAAGCATCTTTCATCGAACGTCCGCGCGTCTGCCTCGTTTGATACCATGGATGATTGGTATCGTCATTCCGGCGCAAGCCGGAATCCAGATACAAAGAGAAGACTGGATGCCCGCCTACGCGGGCATGACGGCTGAACATCGAATTTGCACCCAAGGTTTGCATAACTCGCGGGAATCCGGGATGCACTTCAACCCTCGTCCAGCCCGCAATCGCCGCTTCATCCTCCCGCTCATCCTGCTGCACGCGGTACAGGCCGCCGTCGTGGGTCTTGCAGCGAGCGGGCTCAGCTTTGCGGGCGTCGTCTTGCTGCGCCAAGGCACGACCGCGGAAGGCGTGCTCTACCTGGTGCTGGTGGCGGCGCTGCTGGCCTTCGAAGTCGGGTTGGCGCTCTATCTGATCCTGCGCAAACGAAAAATCGCGCGCTTGATCGCCGAAGCGAGGCTGGCCATCAATGCGGCCGACACCGCCCGCGCCCGCTTCGCGCTTCACTCGCTCGCGGGTTTTCTCGAATACCGCATGGACGCCTCGAGCATCACGTACGGCCTTGGTGTCGCGGCGTTGCTCGACGGCGATTCTGGCGAGGCTCTTAGGCTGCTGCGAGAGGCAGGAGCGAACGCGGCCGCCGTCGAACTGCGCGCGCTGATCCACCTGTCGCAGGGTATGACTGAACGCGCCACGCGCCTAACCAAAGCAGGGCTGACGCTCTCGCCCGGCGAGCCGCGCCTGTGGGTGATGCTCGCGGCCTGTCATCAGGCTGCGCGGCGCGAGGATGATGCCCGCACGCTCATCGACAAGGCACGCAAGCAATGGCCCAATGTTGGATTGGTGCGCCGCGCGGGCGAAATGCTGGACGACGGCGGTTATCTCCCAGACCTTCTGCTCGCCGCCATGCCGGGGATGTGACACCCATCCTCGAAAAGACGTGCGCTTCCCAATGCGTCATGGCGAGGACGTGAGCCAAACTCAAAACGTACCCATTCTATTATCCGCCTATATATTTGCATTTTATAAAGTGTAAAGTATAATCAAAGAGTCGGGGCGCGTCGGAAACGATGCGCTGTGTTGCTTCATCACCCAGGACTCGGGTCTGCCGCGCAAAACGGCCAGGCTCTGGCGCGTCGAAACCATCGGCGCGCCAAGGACGAAAGGATCGCCATGGCGGCGAAGTCAAAAGCGAAGTCGGCGCGTGCGGAAGTCGTCGCGGCCAATCAGGCAGCGTCGATGTCGCAAGAGGAACAGTGGCAGGAACTCTGCAACATTGCGTTCGGCGAAAGCTGGGACGATTTCAAAAAGGAAATCTCGCAGCGCCTCGAAGGCTTCAAGGACGAAGAACCCATCGTCCAGTCCACCAACCGCGCGCTCGACATGATCAAAACCATGATGTTCGAGCGACTGTAGGCTATGCGTATTCCACGAAAACGCGTATTGGTCGGGACGTTTGTCGCGTTATGCGTGATCTACGTTGGCTCGTACCTCATGTTTGCTTGGATGGGCCAGCGAGATTCTCACGGGTATTGGACATTCGAAGGCAATAGAATGAATGTGTGGGGATTGAGACCAGGTACACCCGGCTACAATGCGGAGCTTTTCAAGTACCGCGTCTTCTATCCACTCGTTCAGGTAGATCGCATGTGTGGGAACCATCACGAATTTGACGGCCCCGTAGATGAAATCGAGAAGTCATTGGGCGGCTAACCATTATCCATCCCCTTGTTAATTACTTCTTGTCGGCATAGAGTGCGAGTGGCGGGCAGAAGCCCGCTAGATCGTTCTCAACTCCTGAGCGGAGACGCCCATGCCGCAGATCGTTCGTATCGCTGCCCGCGAGATTCTCGATTCCCGTGGCAACCCGACCGTCGAGGCCGACGTGGTCACGCGCTCAGGCGCCGTTGGCCGCGCGCAGGTGCCGTCGGGGGCGAGCACCGGCAGCCACGAAGCCATCGAATTGCGCGACGGCGAAAAACGCTACGGCGGCAAAGGCGTGCGCAAGGCCTGCGAAAACATCGTGACGAAAATCGCGCCCGCGCTCAACGGCAAGAGCGTGCTCGACCAGCAGGGCGTCGATCGCACCATGATCGAGCTGGACGGCACGCCCAACAAGGGCAAGCTCGGCGCGAACGCAACATTGGCTATTTCCATGGCCTGCGCGCGCGCGGGCTCGCTGCTCACGCGCCAGCCTTTTTACCGTTATTTGGGCGGCGTGAGCGCCAACACCCTCCCCATCCCGATGATGAACGTGCTCAACGGCGGGGCGCACGCCAACAACAACCTCGACATTCAGGAATTTATGCTCTTTCCCTGGAACTTCGAGAGGTTCAGCGAAGCCCTGCGCGCCGGAGCGGAAATCTTCCAGACGCTCAAAAAGCTGCTCAACTCCGCCAAGATGTCGACGGCCGTGGGCGACGAGGGCGGCTTCGCCCCTGACCTCGCCAGCGACGAGGTGGGCCTCGAGCTCCTCACGGACGCCATTGAAAAGGCTGGCTACACCCCCGGCGAGCAAGTCAGCATCTGCCTCGATGTCGCAGCCACGGAGTTCTTCGACAAGGACAGTGGCCGCTATAACTTCGGGAAAGGCAAGAGCCGCACGTCCGACGAAATGATCGAGTATTACGCAAGTTTAGCGCACAAATACCCGATTGTTTCCATCGAGGACGGCCTCGCCGAGGATGACTGGGCGGGCTGGGCGCGTTTAACCGCGAAGCTTGGGGCTGAGGCGCAACTCGTCGGCGACGATCTCTTCGTCACCAACGTGGAGCGGCTCAAACGCGGCGTCTCGGAGAAATCGGCCAACGCGATTCTGATCAAGATCAATCAAATCGGCACGATCTCCGAAACCGTCGCCTGCATCAACTTCGCACGCGCGCACAGTTTCCGCACCGTGGTGTCGCATCGCTCGGGAGAGACCGAGGACACGACCATCGCCGACCTCGCCGTGGCGACGGGGGCCGGGCAGATCAAGACCGGCAGCCTGTGCCGGACGGATCGGGTGGCGAAGTACAACCAGCTCTTGCGGATCGAAGAGGAGCTTGGCGGCACGGCGGTGTATGCGGGTACGCGCTGGAAGCTCAAAGGAAGCGATGCTCGAGACAAGCAACAGCGGTGATTCCTTCTTCAGCACGATCTCGCGCCGGCTCGACGCAGCCGTACCCTATATCGGAAAAGTTCTGCTCGTTTGTTCGATCATTTGGGCGGTCTTTGCGCTCAGCGCCATTATCATTCCTGCCGCCTATGAACGCAGCGACCTCGTGCGGCGTCTCGACCAGCGCAAGCAGGAAGTCGAAGATTTGAAGCAACAGCTCTCGGACAAATACGAATACGTCGACATGCTCGACGATCCCTACTTCCTCTACCTCTACGCCATCAGCGAATACAAATTTGTCCCTCGGGACGGCACGGCCAAAGCCTGACTGCGACGGACAATGACTCCCTACAATTTCGCGATGACGACCTCGCGCGTTGCCGACGCTAATTCAGCCGCACGGCTTTCGAGCGCCTTGTAGAGTTTCGTGTGCTCGGCGACAAAGCCCTCGTCTTTGATCAACGCCAGATTGATGCGCATGTTGAGCGTTGCGGCGTTCACGGCTGCGTGCAGCGCTAGCGACGCTACGCCTGCGTCGGAGATTGCATTGGTATTGCCAATTTCAGCAATCGCCTTCGAAAGATCGAGCCCCTTGAGCGCTGCTTGCGCGCACCTGAGGGGTGAAAGCGTGGCCCCCTTAAGCGCTGCCTGCAGCGCGGCGGTACGGGTTGCTTTTTGTTGGTCCGTTTCCTTCGGCAAAGACATGGCGGCCGATACCTTGTCGAACGCCGCGATATCCTCGTCGTAGAGCTGGATCAGCTCCGCGCGCAAGCGGTCGGCGTCCTGCACGATCTCCCTGGCCCGGCCTTCCACTTCGGCGTACTTCTTCTTGCCGGCGGTGAGGTTGCCCACCATGGATGCGAGCGCGCATCCGATTCCACCGAGCACGGCTGCGGCAGCTCCCCCACCGGGCGTAGGATTGGCCGAGGCGAGGTCGTCAAGAAACTCTCGAACACCCTTCATATAGGATTGCTGCGTCATCGATGTCTCCGTGTATTTGGGGCCTTGTCGCTGTAGCGTAGGGTTACCCTCACGGGCAATCAAGGCGCTTCCACTGGTTACTGTACGTGCGCTCTTCGCACTTCCGCTTGCGAGGCAGGCTTTCGGCCATACAATCCAACCGAAGCGCACACTTCTGCGCTGACATATGTGCCGAGCGATCTTGGGGCTCGTAGCTCAGTTGGTTAGAGCAGGGGACTCATAATCCCTGTGTCGCCGGTTCGAGTCCGGCCGAGCCCACCAAGCGTTACAGGCTCATCTACAGCCTCAATAGCAGAATCTATGCGGGTTTGAAGGCTATCGGTATCGGGTGATTCTTGCCGGACTAAAGTGTCACACTTTGGCACCAACGAGGACGATTTGTCACCCGAATCCGCCAAACAATCCGCCAAGACCTTTTGAGCGTTGTGAGCGATATTCTCCGGTCGTCCCGGTACCCTAAAATCACGCTTTACGTTCCGCTTGCCGGAAAGAGCGCCCCCGCCTTTGCAAGGGCCGTGAGCGGCACCGCTTCCACGCGCTTGTCCAGAGGATAGCGCTGTGATCCCGGGTACACGACAGCGACCCGCTCGAGACCTAGATCGTGAAGAGCAATGCCGATTGATTGCGTCATCCGTGGCGCATCGGCGCGCTTACACTCCACACCGAACAAGCGATCGCCTCTTTGTAATATCAGGTCAATTTCCGCGCCCTGATACGTCGCCCAGAAATAGGCTTCGTCGTGCGGCTCAAGGGCCAATACCTGCTCGATGACGAATCCCTCCCACGAAGCGCCCTGCTTGGGATGGGTAAGGAGCGCCTTTTCGCTCTCGATCCCCAGGAGCTGGTGAAGAAGGCCGCTGTCGCGAAAGTAGAGCTTTGGAGCCTTGACTTGCCGCTTGGCGAGATTCGCGTGCCATGGTTGAAGTTGGCGCACCATCAGCGCATCGGTCAGGAGGTCCAGATAACGGCCGGTAGTGGACGGATTCACGCCGAGAGCGTGCGCCGGAGCCGTCGCATTCCAGGTCTGGCCGTGATAGTGGGCGAGCATGGCCCAGAAACGAAGCAGCGCCGTCGCCGGAACGCGCACACCCCATTGGGGAAGATCGCGCTCGAGCAACGTCCGGATGAACTGCTTGCGCCATGCAACACTGTCGGATTCCGAGCGCGCCAGCTGGGAAAGGGGGAAGCCGCCGCGGCGCCATAACCTGTCCGCCGATGCCACCCCGAGCTCAGCAAGCGTGAACCCTCCGATCTCGATACGCTCCATGCGGCCGGCCAGGCTCTCGGAACTTTGCCGCAGCAGTTCCCCCGATGAACTGCCGAGAACGAGAAACCGGGCGGGATGCCCCCGGCGGTCAGCCAGCACGCGGAGGATGGGGAAAAGATCAGGGCGGCGCTGCACCTCGTCAATGACGACGAGGTCACGCAGAGGCGCAAGCGCGGTCTTCGGTTCATCGAGGCGGGCAAGACTTTGCGGATCCTCCAGATCGAAATAGTTCGGCGAATCTTCAGAAAGAAGCTCCCGCGCGAGCGTCGTTTTGCCGCACTGGCGTGGGCCAGCGAGCACGACGACAGGAGCGCGACGAAGCGCTTCCCTGATTCGCTTGATAACGGTTTTGCGGACAATCATGGAAAGCGCATCATACCATGAAAATCCTGCATGAAAAGCGGTATATTCATGGTTTAAAGTTGGCTGGCATTGAACGCCAGACCTTTTCAGAGGCGCTGTTACACTTTTCAAGCGCCACAAGCATTGGCCTGCCGGAGGGCCATGAAATAGCGTAAATTAGGCATTGAACCTTTTAGGGAGGGGCACGTCTTTGCACGGTAGTACCGAGTAGGCCGCGACCTGACTTTCGTCGCGGGACGCGTGGATTTCGTCATGTACGCTGGAAACTTGGTTGCCAGCCGCCCCCGATTTGCGTACAAAACCCTCCAAAAGGCCCTTTCCTCACTGGCATGGCTATTGCACTCTGCCGGTAACGTATGCTCAACGTCGAAGCTATCTCGCGCAGCTATGGGCGCTTCCTCGCCCTTAACGGACTCTCCTTCTCCATTGGGAAAGGGGCTATTCTCGGTTTCGTCGGCCCCAACGGTGCTGGGAAAACCACAGCCATGTCCATCATCACCGGGCTGCTCGCTGCCGACAGCGGGGCCGTCCACCTCGGGGACGATGAAGTCCACGCAACTCCGTCGCTCGTAAAGTCGCGCATCGGGTTTCTCCCCGAAACCCCGCCTCTCTACACCGCCATGGAGGTGAGCGAATATCTGCGCTTCTGCGGCGAGGCTCGTGGAATGGACAGGCAACAACTAGGTGAACGCCTTGAGAACGTCCTCGCGAACACCGGTTTGAGTGCGAGACGCAATATGCCGATTTCGACGCTCTCGCGGGGCTACCGGCAGAGAGCCGGACTCGCGCAGGCATTACTGCATGACCCCGACTTGCTGGTGCTCGACGAGCCGACCTCCGGCCTCGATCCCGCGCAGATCCTCGATATGCACGAGTTGCTGCGCGGGCTGGCGGCGCAGGGAAAAATCGTCATCTTCTCGACGCACATTTTGTCCGAGGTCGAAGCGATCGCCAGCCATATCCTGATCATCAACCATGGCCGGTGCCTCGCGTTCGGCGAGCGAAGCGCTCTGCTCGGCGCCGATGGGAAAGAGCGCGGCCTCACCGATCTGTTCATCTCACTGGTGAAGAAGAGGAATCCATGACAAGGCATGAAAGATGGATTCCCGTCTTCGCGGGAATGACGTTCGTTAGATGGGCGATAGGAGAGCGCGCATGATCTCCGTGCTGCGACGGGAACTGTTGGCCTTCTTCACCTCGGCAGCCGGATACGTGCTGATGGCGGTCTTTCCCGTTGCCATGGGGTTGCTCGCACTTTTTGTGTTCCCCGCTGTGCTTGAGCGCGGCGCAAGCTGGTTCCACACCAAGGAACTCACCATGCGCTCGTTCTTTCTCGCGTTTCCGTGGGTAGCGGCAGCAGTCATGCCTGCAATTGCCATGCGAAGCTGGGCCGAAGAATATCGCGGCAATACCTTTCAATTATTGTTGACGCTGCCCGCCCCTTCGTGGCGGCTCGTCGCGGGGAAATATCTCGCGTCCGTGGCTGTCCTCTGCCTGATGTTACTGACGACTGGCGTTTTCCCGGTGATGATCGCGGCCAATGGCGGCTGGGAAGGCGGGCCGATCTTTGGCGGCTACCTAGGCTGTCTCTTGCTTGGCAGCGGATACCTCGCCATCGGCATGTTCGCGAGTTCCCTGACATCGAACCAGCTTGGCGCATATATGGCGGCGCTGCTGGCTTGCGGGACGCTCACGGCGCTCGGCTCGTTCGCTGGGCTGGCGGGTTCAAGCGGGGCGTTGTCGTCGATGGTCCGCTTCATGGCAGCCGGCGATCATTTCAATCTTCTGGCAGCCGGGTACCTGAAGCTTGAGACCGTGACGTTCTTTATCTCAATGGCGGCGTTCTTCCTGATGCTTACGGCGCTCGGCGTCGAAGGGAGGCGCTACCGGTGAAACGAAGTCTTAATTGGTTGTTGGATTGCGTCCGTCATGCCGACGAAAGTCGGCATCCAGTGGCTACCGAGAATCGCCCGTTATATCTGGATTCCGGCTTTCGCCGGAATGACGGTCGAAATCACCTTTCCCATTTAGGGTTGGTATGAAACGCTCAAGGGCATTCAAACAGCGCGCAACGCTGATCGTCCTGCTCTTGGGCGCAACCTTGGTCGCGCTCAACGCGCTCGCGTTCCGTGTCGATGCGGGCATCGATCTGACGCCCAATTACCGTCATAGCGTGAGCGACGATGTGACGGCGCTCTTCAAGCGTTTCAACACCCCGATGCGCGTCGAGTATTATGTCAGCGCTTCGCTGCCACCCGCATTTGCCGGACTTGAACGGGAGGTTGTGCGCCGCCTCTCCGCCATTGCCGATGGGGCGGGGGCCGATGCCTTCGCCTTCGAACCGTCGCGGGACGTCGTCCGGCTCGACGATTCGGCAAAAACTATCGAAACATTGAAGAGCCTCAAAATCCCGCCGGTGGCGCTCCCCTCAGGCGCCGAAACGGTCTACTTCTATTCCGCGCTGAAAATTACCCATGCCGCAGCGCGAGAGCCGGTAGTGATACCGCGTATCCTGAGCGCGGCGTCAATGCAATACGATCTGATTTCAAAAGCGCTTCGTCTTTCAATGCTCAAAGTGCAGCCAGCAACGCCGGACGACACGTTTCGCGGACTGCGTTCCGGCGTTCGCTTCGTCTATGTCTACGGCGACATGAATGGCGACGAGATGCCTTCAGCAAAAATCCATGTCCGCGACGGCGTTTGGGCGGAGCTCGAACGTATCCAACAACTCAACCCGGCATACATCAGCGTCAGCAAGGAGCTTGCCGGCAAGAGCCGTTTTACGCCGCGCCTCAAGCGTGTTCAGGACATCACGTCTGGGGAATCTGGAAGCGCACCAGAAAGCATCATCTATTTTTCTTCCGTAGTAGCGATTGGACAGTTCGGGGAAGAATCATCCTTCGATCAGATCAAGAATACCGAAGGTCTTGCAACGCTGTTGGCCGGCGGAGCATGGGCTCTCGGCGCCGCCCGGGAGAAAGTGGGCTTCTTCACGCCATCGCAGCGCCCGGAACTGAGCGAGCCGGAGCAAAAAGTGCTCTATAGCCCGCGATATGGGAACTCGATGCCAGAAGACCGCGCGACAAGCATCTCGCTCGCCCTCGATTACATCACCACCGGCGTCATGATCGACTTTGACCACACCATCCCGCAGGGACTTGGCGTGCTCGTCCTCGTCCGGCCGGGCGCGCTCAATCCCCGCCAACTTTATGAAATCCGCGCATTCCTTGCGCGCGGCGGCCACGTGCTGCTGATCGGCGGCGAGTGGCATACGCCGCTGATCGACCGCTACTTTGGCATCAACCCCGCGTCAACGTCGCTTGCTGACGTGTGGCTTCCGAACCAGTCCGGTCCATCGTTCACACTGCGTGCGCAGCGCATGAAAGAAACCATGAGCGGGCTGCTCAAGGATTACGGCGTCGAGACTGAAGCCGGCATCCTGCTCTCGCAGCGGCAGAGCGTTCCTTATCGCGTGTATGGACCGGGGCAAACGACGCCCGGACAACTCTACCCCGACCCCATCCGGCAGAACGGAGTGCTCGGCATCGTTCCGTACGCGACCCCGACAGGGCATTTACTGACGAGCGATGTGAACAAGCTCCCTCTGCGCGGAGCATCGCCGCTCAAGCTTGATGAAACGCGCCTCAAGACCCTTGGTCTCTCGGCGCAGGTTCTCTTCAAGGCGCCAGGCGATGCGGAGCTTCTGCGCCCGCTTCACGACACCGGCCGTATCACGCTCAATTACCGCGCCACAACGATGTCGCCGCTCGACGTTCTCGCGCCCAAGCGGGACAACGATACGGGCGTCGAACTGGTCTCAGCGCCCGACGCCATCGTCGGCGTTCTTATCGAAGGTCAGTTCCCCTTTGATCCGAACGAACCGCCGCCGACTCTTCCTGATGGAAGAATCCCCTACTCCCCCGGCATGGGTTCGGCATTCACCCCAAAACCCGGCAAGCTCGTCGTCATCTCCTCGCCGGACCTCTTCGAGGTCACGGATGTGCGCGGCTGGCGGCAAGGCGAGCCACCGCTCGTCGGTGGTTCGGATCAGCTAGAGGAGTCTTCACGACGCAGGCTGCTCGCAAACGTGCTCGACGCCTTCATCTTCGGTGAGGAATTGGTGCGGGTTCGGGGCAGCACGACACCCGTCCCCCACCGTCTTGACGAATGGACACTCGATGAAATCCGCCTATGGTGCGGCCTTGTGCTCGGGCTTGCTCCGGCTGCGGTGCTGGTCGCCGGCGGAATCGTGTTTTTGCGCCGCCGCAAGCGCCACGTTCAAGCTACGATATAGCCTGTGGAATCCTCTCCGGCACAAAAGATGTTGCCGCCCCCCGATGCGCTTCTTCTGCGCAAGCGATTCACCGTGCGGGCGGGTCTAGCGATGACCTTGATCTTCCTGCTTGCTCTGAGCGGCTCGCTCAGCAACTATGCGGACGCCGTCGCGCCTGCCGAGCGCGACCAGACCATCGGCGCCCTCTACGATACTCTTGCCCCTGCTCTCGAAATTCTCCACCGCTATGGAGGCTATCTTCTCTTAATATTGCTTCCCTCGTGCGGCATTCCGCTGCTGCGGCTACGAACACAGTTGAAGACACGAGACGGAGCGATACTTGGGGCTTTTGGAATGATTATTATCGCGCTTGGCATCGTCGTTCCGGCAGCGGCATTGCTCACCGGACATAGCGCCATGTCTGTACGACAGACCACGGAAACCCCGCTGGACACAGACCTACCTGTTGATGGAAGCATGAGTTGGCATTTGTCATGGGCGCCGTTGGCGCTGGCGGCGGTGACGCTCTTGATTTTGCTCGCGGCCTTCAGGCTCAGCCGCGCGGTTCCGAAAGTCGCGAAGGGCAATGGAGCGGCGTCTTCCGGTAGCGCCATGCTTTAGCATGGCGTCTTGAAGAAACCGAAGATTTCCGAACAGTCGAAGACGCCACGCTGAAGCGTGGCGCTACGGGGCTTCCGGTCACGCTCTCATTCCGCAGGCTTGAACGGCACGCGCACCACATCGGCTCCGGCGCGATTCTTATACGTCACATAGGCAACATCGGTGTCGAGAAGCGCGCCAACCGAATGGGAAAAACTGTCGATGGCATCGTTGTGATCCTTGTGCCGCAACTCAAAGAGATATTCCCACTCGTCGGTAAGCGGCATCAAACTCTCCGTAGCGCTCAACGCATGCTCCACCGTAACTCGATAGCGGCGCTGTCCCATATTCTCGACGCGCACACCCGGCGCCGCCTCGTTGGCGAGTTTCACTTCGGCCAAGAGCCGCGCGCTCTTTTGGTAGACAGGCTGGCCGATTAAATCGCGCACATCCGTATCGACGCCGTCTAGGTCGAAGCCGCGCGAACCGCGTCTCAGCACCCGCAGACGTACCGACGCGGGATCAACTGAGGGCGAGAGTATGAACGTATGCGTGGTGGTCAACAACGCCTCATAGACTCCAACCCCTTGCGCTTTCTTGACGTTCGTTTCGGCCTTTGTTTCTGTGCTCAGCGCAAGGGCGGGAACCTCATTCACCGTCACGAAATGGCTTATGCCGTCACTGGTGGTGGTGACCTTGTTGTCATCCGTGAAACGCACCTTGAGGCAAAGGCGGTTCACGCCGGGGAGCATGCCGGGAATCGTGACTCGTTGCCGCGTGAAGGTTTCGAGGTTGTGAAATTGCATGCTTTTGACCGCCTGCTCGCCGGCTTCGTTCACCTGCGTATGTTCGATCAGCAATGTATACGCGCCGAAATTTTTTGGCGCGGACTTGACGGTGAACACGAGCAACATCGAACGGTCAGCGCGCGAGCGATAGAGTTCCGTGTCGAGCTTCGACTCGCTCTCCTTTTCGTCGACAAAAGCCGCGATCACAGGGGCCTGCGTGCGTTCTTCGCCGTAGGCGAGCTCCAGCACGCCTGCCTTGTCAAGGTCGAGGGAGAGACGAGCCGTGGCGAGTTGCTTGGCTTGATGGTCGCGAAGATACTCCGCCGGGATGCGCGGGGAGAACACACATGGGCGCGTTTCGCGCAACGTAAGTGTGTCGAGCTTCGGCTCTCCGGCGCGTGGCGATGGCGCGGCGGGCGGCTCTTCGCTTTTTGGTGCAGGCGCGGCAGGCGTTTTTGTGTCCGGAGCGGACGATGGCCCTTCCTGCGCGCGCACCACGCACAGGACAGCAAGGCAGGACATGCCGGCTAAGATCAATCGTCGCATCGATTCTCCACGTTGATGATACGACCGAAACGCCCAAACGCCGGGGAGAAAGACGTTTTTCACCACGGGGAACACCGGGATTCGCGGGGAAGAACAAAGATTTTCACGCAAAGCCGCCAAGGCGCAAAGGAAAGCAAGAATAATTGAATTGAATTCATACGGAAAATCACGAATTCTTTGCGGCTTCGCGCCTTTGCGTGAGAACTTCTTTCCCCGATTTCCCCGATTTCCCCCGTGGTGAGAAATCTTTCTCTCTCCGTGGTCTCCGTGATCTCCGTGGTTCAATCTTTTCCTCTGCCCTACTATTTTCCGAAGTCCTTGCGCGTGAATAATGGCTCGAACTTCAAGCCCGCCTTGGCGAAGGCTTCCGCTGCGCCCTCCTGCCGGTCGACGAGGCAGGAGACCGAGACGATCTCCGGCTCATACTGTTGGCGCAGGCCTTCGATGGCTTTCAACGCCGAGCCGCCGGTGGTGCAAACGTCTTCGAGAATCGCCACCTTCGCGCCGGGCTTGAGCGCCGGACCCTCCACCCATGCCTGCTTGCCGTATCCTTTCGGTTCCTTGCGAATGATGAACGCGTTGATGGGCTTGCCCTTGAGCGCAAAGGTGTACGCAACCGCCGACACGATCGGGTCGGCGCCGAGGGTCGGGCCGCCGACGGCGTCGAGCCCACGGTCTTTATAGAGGTTGTAAAACGCCTCGCCGATCAGCAGCAGCCCGCGCCCGTCAAGCGAGGTGATGCGGCCATCGATATAGAAGTCGCTCATCTTGCCCGAGGCGAGCTTCACCGGCCCCTGCGCCAGCGTCGAGCGCAACATCCCGAGCAGTTCCTTACGCGCGTCAATCATCGTCAATGTCATCCGTCATCTCCTTGCACTATGTAGTCTGAAAGCGCTTTCGCACTTCCGCGATGTCGCGTTGCAACTGCGCGCGTAATTCCTCCACGCCGGAGAATTGCCGCTCGTCGCGCACGCGAAATATGAATTCGACGTCGATGCTACGACCATACCAGTCGCCGCTCAAGTCAAGGGCGTGAACTTCGAGCAATGGCTCAGTCCTGCCCGGCTCGACCGTCGGACGCACGCCGATGTTGGCGACGCTTGCATATTCATTCCCATCAAGGCGCACCCGCACGCCATAGACGCCATTGGGCGGATGCACCATGCCTTCGAGCGAGAGATTCATGGTAGGTACACCGATGGTGCGCCCGAGTTTTCGGCCCTCGATCACTTTGCCCTGGATGGAATACGGCCGGCCGAGCATGGTCTTTGCTTGCATGAAATCGCCGCTTTCAATCGCTGTGCGTATGGCGGAACTCGACAGCGGCAATGATCCGATAGTTTCGGCGTCCGTGACGCGCACTTCGAAGCCAAGCTCCTTACCGTATTCCTTCACACGCTCGGGCGTCCCCTCGCGGCCACGACCGATGCTGTTGTTATGGCCGAGCAACAAGCCGCGGCAATTGAACATCTGCACCAGATAGTTCGCGCAAAAGTCCCGCGCGCTTGTCGCTTGCAGCGCCTCATCGAAATGCACGAGCAAGGTGTTGTCCACGCCCAAGGACGCCAGCAGATCGAGCTTGTGCTCGACACTCGTGATCCGCTTGATCGGCACGCCGGTCATGAATGTGCGCGGGTGAAGATGGAAGGTGAGTATCAGCGTTTCGCAGCGCTGCTCGTCCGCCCAGCTTCGCATGTCGGCGATCAGCCGCTGGTGTCCCATGTGGACGCCGTCGAAACTGCCCACCGTGACGATGGGCCGCGAGCGGCGGCATTCGCCCCCGCCTGCCTTGAACTCATCGAAGCTATGGAAGATTCTCATCGGGAGCGGCTTATACCAACTCTTCGCTCGAAAATGCGATACGGCCGTCATTCCGGCGTAAGCCGGAATCCAGACACGACGAATGTTTTCTGATAGCTCCTGGACACCGGCTTCCGCCGGTGTGACGGCTCGGGAGGACTTTGCACGCAATGAGGCGGGTTTACCTGTCGGCCTGATCGCAGGCCGCATCGTAGAGATACTTGGCGTCGCCTTCGGATACGTCGAGGTACTCGACCCCGACGAAGAAGCGGTGTTTCCCGTCGGCCTTGACCGGCTCCGCCCAAGCGAGGCGCGTGGTGCCTTCGATCGTACGCAAGTCCGGGGCCGTGACGCGCACGGCGATCTGAATCTCCCCCTGCATGGCGAGGGGAATGATCGACGGATCTACCACATCGGCCTCGAAAAAGACGCCATGGGGGCTGACGTTATGGGTATGACCTCGCCGGAATTGCTTCGTATGGCGCTGCTCCGAGGCATGAATGAAGAAGTATTCCAATGGGAAGCGGGCGGCGACGCGATCCTCCCTACGCCGCTCGCGTTCGCTGATGGATGTGTCTGGCCGTTTCATCTTTCCGTTTGAAGTTTAGCGTGAAACGAAGTTGAACGCCACGATGATGCGAGACGATACTACGGCGCAACCGGGCCATACGTCTGAGTTTTGGAAGGTTGAGCCATTTCGCCCCCTCCCCACCCTGGCGCTGAAACAATTGAGCTTTCATCTCCATGCGCTCCTCGCCTATGATGGACTCATGGAGCCGCAGTTTGGGCAACTTTCAAAAGACAACCGACCGGCGATTCGGCGCGTGCTCAACCTCGCCGCGTTTCCATCGTTGATCACTCTCGGCAACGGCGTGATGGGGTTCGCCGCGCTTGTCATGCTCGCCAAGGCTTACACGTACCTCCAGCTCGGCGCGGACCACCGGGCTCACGCGTCAGAGGCGATGTTATATGCCGCATTCTACGTCGGTATCGGCGCCTTTCTGGACATGATGGACGGCAAGCTCGCACGCATCACCGGAACTGAAGGCGCCTTCGGCAAGGAACTCGATAGCCTGTGCGACGCCATTACCTTCGGTGTCACGCCCGCCGTTTTTCTTCGCATTTTCGGCGAGGCAATTTTCGGCAGTGGTATCGGCACGGAGCCCGCCCCACCTGTCCGCTTGCTCTGGTTCGTTTCCGCGCTCTACCTGATGTGCGCGTTGATCCGTCTCGCGCGCTTCAACGTCGAATCGGCCGATGAAGACGACGATCACATGAGCTTCCGCGGATTGCCAACTCCGGGCGCCGCGGCCACATGCATGTGCCTCTTTCTTATCAGTTGGCATTTTCGCGATCCAGCGACGGGACAGCTCGGCGCCGTGGACGCCATGGCTGTTGCTATTCCTGCCACCGGGGTTGCGCTGGCGCTCTTGATGGTGAGCCGCATCCGTTACGTTCACGTCTTCAATCGTTTGCTCTCAGGTAAACGATCGGTCGGGTTTTTCGTACTCACGCTCGCCATCCTCGGGGGAATCTGGGTGTCGGCGTTGGACATATTTGAATTGATCGTCAGCGGCATGCTACTCATCTACGTGGCGTCTGGTCCCGTGCGCGTGCCTTGGTCGATCATCAGGAACCGCAGACGATTGAGCCGCCGTTTTGCGGTATCGCAGCGGCGCAAGACCAGCGGAGACCGCGATGTTTAGCGCGATCCGCCGCTACCTTCGCCATGTAACGGATGCCGAACTCGCGGATCCGGCAAAGGCGCTCACGAAGGGGAGCATTGTTGCCTTTCCGGTAGGCGGGCGTTACCTCCTCGCCACGAACGCCGATATCCGTGAGGCCCACGACGAACTCGTGCAACAAACCAAAGATGAACCACTGGTGCTGCTTCCATCAGAAGAGCACTTTTTGCGGGTGTTCCCGACACTCGATCGTATCGCGGAACGCATTCGCGCGCTCGAGGATCGCGACCGCTTCGTTCTCCGTCTTCCTCATGAGCAATTCCCAAGCGGCTTGCGTGTGCAGTTCAGTGGCGATGAAGCCATCAGCCGTCTGATTATCGCCGCGAAGTGTCCCGTGCTTGCGGTCGAAGCGCGCGACAGGGCGGGCCAATTGCTGATCCGCTCCGCCGATGTGGCGCGGACATACCGCTCCTTCCCCGAGCATATTCTTGATTTCGGGGCACTGAGCGGCGCGGATAGAGGAATCGAGATCGCGGTGTTACGCGCGGGATTCGCTGTCAAGGGGGCGAACAATGAGCTCCTGGAAAGCCTCTCCCCGGCACTTACCAAACGCGTGCTCTTCGTCTGCATCGGCAACGTCAACCGTAGCGCGTTCGCCCGCGCACGGTTAGACGTCATAGCGAACGAAGAGCGGTCATTCGTCGCCTCCCACGGGTGGGATTACGTTCCGGCGTACCATTCGACCTCCGCCGGCGTTTCCGCCAGCGAAGATTACGTCGTTCCCGATTTCATGCTGGCAGCCGCGCGCCGCTATGGCTGCGCCGAAGCGATGGCTCAGCATAAACCAAAGATTTTCAACGACGATCTCGCTCAGAACGCGGATCTGATTTTCCCGCTTGCCGACGATGTGACACGGGCGGTGGAAAGCCGTATGATCGGCAAGCGCACGCGCGTCATCCGAACGCGCGTTGACGTGACCGACCCCATGGGTGGCGCGCCCGACGCCTACGTCGCTATGGCCGCGCATGTTGAACAGTTGATAGCGAAACACCTGTTATCGTCAGGATGTGGACTCTTCAAGGAGGAACAATGAACATTGCCATTGCTTGCGATCATGCGGCGCTCGAACTGAAAAACCAAATGGCCGAACACCTCAGGAAGGTCGGCCATGATGTGAAAGACCACGGCGTGAAGACGCTGGATTCCGTCGATTACCCGGACTACGCGAAACTCGTGGTGAAGGACGTGCAGGCAGGCGCCGCTCAGGTTGGCGTGTTGTTGTGCGGCACAGGACAGGGCATGGCAATGGCTGCGAACAAGGCGAAGGGTATCCGCGCGGCGCTGCTGTCGGATACATTCTCGGCGCGTATGGCGCGAGAGCACAACAATGCCAACGTCGTGTGCTTCGGCGCACGGGTATTGGGACCTGAGCTTGTGCGCGAATGCCTTGACGCCTTCCTCGCCGCCAGCTTTGCGGGCGGCAAACACGAAAAGCGCGTCGGCAAAATCATGGATATGCAGGGGTGCTAGGGGATGGTTCTTCAGGAAGTCAGCCAATCGTCTCCGCGTTCTTATGGACTGCCGGAGAGATTCATATTGATCGTTATCGTTTCTCAGCTTCTCCTGGGACCCGCGTTGGTCGTTTTGCTCATTCTTGCATTGCCACAAACTGACCCAAATCTGTTTTGGACAATCGCAGTTGCTTTTTTTGCCTTTACGCCATTACGAATGGGGTTTTGGTTGTTGTGGGCATTCGTACGTACTTCAAAGTTTCAGGCCGTATTTCTCCTGAAAATGGAATACGAACTCTTCGCCGGGTTTGGTGTGTTTCTGTATCGATTGCTTCTCTTTCCACTGTTGATCTTCGGCGTGGTCGTGACGATCTGGAAGCCGCATGAGCATTCATTGTGGTGGTCAGCTGCTCCAACGGCCGTTCTCGGGTTTCTCTACTTGTGGCACCGGAAAGTCAGGCGGCGGGAAAAGGCCGAACAGGCAAAGATTGCCCCGAAGGTCACTGCTGCCACTGATCAATCGCCACAAGTCGAAGAAGTCCGCCCATCCGCAGAGACCGCTCCCAAACGCCAGTCCCGGTTGAGCGCCGAGAAATTCTTGTCTCCTGCTTCTTCATTCCCGGTTACGGAAAAGAAGGAGCGGGAGTACGATTGGTTACAACCAACAAAGCCGCCGATTGTTCGCAATGGCTGGCTCTCGGTATTGCTCCTTGTATCGACCTTCGGCGTGTACAGCTTTGTCTGGCTCTGGAACATTCATAACGAACATCCAGGCCGTAAAGCTATCGACCCATCGGCGGCGAAAGTCGTATGGGGAACGCTTATTCCCGCGCTCATCGGTGTTGCATTATTGCTTGCCGGCGGCATTCCCCTGCCCAACAAGCCGTTCACGCCCCATGAAAACACGGCGGCATATTGGGGAATCGGATATGGCTTTCTGCTCGTATCGCATATTTGGTATGCGGTCACGGCTTTTCGTCTGAGCCAGCGGTTTCATCTTCTCTCGCTCAAATATCTCTCAGTTTCCAAGGTCGAGCATGGATACTGGAATCTCTACATCTCGCTCGTCTTGATGTTTACGTCGACTTTTCTATCACGCTGGGAGCGATTCGGCCTGATCGATCTTCCCGAGGTGTTCGAGCGAATTTTTCCTGCCGTCACATGGCTCTCTCTCGGGCTTTTATGGCGCTGGTGGTTTGGAATTCACCGCGCGGCGAACGCGCTGGCTCGTCATGCTCGTTCCGCCCAAGGCACGCCAACAGAAGTTCCGGAACTTTCTGGCCGTTAAAGCCAATCTGCTCCGGCCTAACCATGAACGACCCGGCGGAACTGTCGCGGAAGCGCCTTACTTGTGGAGACCACTATCGAGCGCCGCTTGCGGCTGCCAGTTGAGAACGCTCTTTGCGCGCCCGATATCGGCGCAGGAGTGGCGCACGTCGCCATCGCGGGCGGGCGCGAAGGTTGGCTTGACTTCCCGGCCCATGGCTACGTTCAAAATACGGAGAAGGTCGAGCAGGCTCGTCTCAACACCCGTGCCGATGTTGATGGGGCTTGCATCAACTTTTGAAGCGTCAAGCTCGATAGCGTTCAAGATCGCGCGTGTGACGTCATCGACGTGAACGAAATCGCGCGTCTGTTTGCCGTCGCCGTAGATGACCGGAGACTGGCCATTCTTTATCGCTTCCTTGAACGCCGGAATCACCGCCGCGTATGGTCCCTTGGGGTTCTGACGCGGGCCATAGACATTGAAGAGCCGCAGAATGACGCACGACATGCCGCCCTTTGGGGCCGTGCGCAAAAACGATTCCGATGCCAGCTTCGCCGCCGCGTAAGGCGAAAGCGGCTCAAGCACCGTATCTTCCTTCAACGGTGGCTTACTGTGTCCGTAGAGCGCGCAGCTCGACGCAAACACGAAACGCTTGGCACCACAACGTTTGGCAGCTTCGTGCATGACGAGCGTCGCCTGCGCGTTGACGCGAAAACATTCGAGCGGGTTTTCGAGACTCACAGCCACGCTCGGATTAGCGGCGAGATGAACAACGGCGTCCATACCGGTGCAGGCTTTCTCTGCCGTGACGTTGCAGCAGGCATCGCCGAGATGAAAGTCGTGCTCGATGCCGGCGAGATTTTCTTTCGAACCGCCCGAGAGATCGTCAAGCACGCGCACCTTGTGGCCGGATGCAACGAGCGCGCTCACCAGGTGGCCGCCGATGAAACCCGCACCGCCAGTGACCAGTACTCGTTTGGTGCTTTGAGCGCCTATGACAGCACTCCTTCTTTTTTGAGCCTCTTGCGCATGTCTTCGATCACCGGGCCAAGGATGGCGTTGAGATCGCTGTGCGGCGCCCAGCCCAACAAATCCTTAAGCGCTTTCGTGTCCGGATTGCGTCGGCGCATGTCCTCGAAGGATTCTCCGTAGGCTTTCTCGTAGGGGATGTGTTCGATAACGCTTTTACTTTTTGTCGCGCGGATCACGGCGCTGGCGAGATCGTTGATGGATGTTTCAGCCGTGCCACCGACATTGACGATCTTGCCGATCGACTCGCGGCATTCGATCAACTGCAATATCGCTTTCACCACCTGATCGACGCCGGTAAATGTCCGGCGCTGTTCACCGTCGCCGTAGACAGTGATCGCCTCGCCAAGCAGCGCGCGTCTCACAAAGCGCGGAATAACCATGCCGTAGTGTCCAACCTGCCCCGGCCCGACGGTGTTGAAAAGACGCAGCACAGTGACGGGCAATTCATGTTCATAGTGATAGGCGAGCGCGAGGAACTCATCCACAAGCTTGCTCGCGGCGTATCCCCAGCGCCGCGACGTGGGAGGGCCGATCACGAGGTCGTCGGTCTCGCGAAACCATTCCTGCGAGCCGCGGCCATACACCTCGCTCGATGAGGCGATCAATACACGTTTTCCCAGATCGCGGCAGGCTTTGAGAACGCCCTGTGTCACGTCAATGTTGGTTTCGAGCGTGCGCACGGGGTCGTCAATCACGAGTTGCACGCCCACAGCGGCAGCGAGGTGAACCACAGCGTCGGCCTTCGACACCAGCGAATTGACAAGCGACTGATCGGAACCGTCGGCGATGATCAATTGAAAGATCGGGTTTGGAATGAGATCGGCGACGTTGTCGCGGCTTCCTGTGGACAGGTTATCCATGACATCAACGGCATGCCCTTCCGCCACAGCAGCGCGGCAGAGGTGGGACCCGATGAATCCGGCGCCGCCGGTGACAAAAATGCGCACAATGCCCCCTGAATGTCGCAATACGCGCGGACTGGTCTGTCAGTCTTGTAGCGTCACGCTTATAGCGTGACGTCTTAATCGGCCGGAAGACGTCACGGCATGGCCGTGACGCTACCTCCCTTTCCAGAATACTTCTCACTTCCTTGAGCACAATACGTTGAGCTTGCGCCCCGAAAGAGCCTATAATACAGCCGAACTCGAACGTCCCGTCCTGTGCGGGGGCACCACATGAAAGCCATCACCGTCAAGGTCAAGCCTGAAGAACTCGGCACGCTGTTGTCCAAGGTACGCACCAGTCAGGAGTTGGGCTTTACCAACATCGATCTCGCCATCAGCCTCAAGGTCGATGTATCCGGCATTGTGCGCGAGATTCAGGCGGCTGGAAGCAAGGTGCAAAGCCTGAGGCTCGCCGCGAGTCCCAACGATTGGAAGGATACAGCCACACCGTCGTTCATCAGGCTTGCGAGCCCCAACGATCGCGTGCGGAGTTCGAGCGTCGCGCTTGTAACTTCGGTCTGTCAGGGGCTGTCCCGCTCCGGCGTCGCGACGGTTGTTCTTGACGGCGGCGTGGTTGACGCGCCCGGCGCCATCTGGCCCGCGATAGAGGCAAGCCTTGAAGAGGGAGGCGATGACACGGCAAAACTGGTCAAACAGGCATTGGAACTGCGCGCGGCGCTGATCGATAAGGCATTGCCAGCACTGTGCCGCTCGATCTTTGAGTTGACAAAGGCGTGTGAAGGGTTGCGTTTCGGGATTCTTACGCCCTTGTCGCCGCTTGGGGTATGCCTGCCGACGGAAATGGAGCATCTGCTGTCGGACGCTCCGCCTAAGGCCGTGGGGTACTGGCATTCCACAAGCGCAGCGCGCTGTTTGGAAAACCTTGGCGTCGCCAATGAAGAGCAATGGCTCGACCGGTTTGGACCGCGCATGTTTGGTGTATACTTGAGCGATTCTGTCGGCGCGCAAGGCGAGCAGGCGCCCGGACTCGGTGAAGTGAACTTCAAGCGCATCAAGCCCTACCTTGCCACCAACATGGCGCGCGTCTTGACCATCGACGATGACGCCTCGAGTTCGAAACTACGATTTGGCGCGGATCATCTGTGCGAAGTTGGTATATTCTAAGAGCCCCTGAACGTTCCCCGCGAAATCACTCATGATGCGATCAATCCTTCCATTATTTCTATTCGGGATCCTGCCGGTGCTCACGTGCGCGTGCAGCACTACGGGGCCAGAGAATAGCAGCAACCTTGATCCCGCAAAGCTGCGTGATTCGAGAATATGGTATGTGGTCGATCCCGGCGTCGCCCCTGAAGCGGAGCGCGAGGGCGCGCTGCCAATCAGGCTGATGTATGCCAATGTCTCGCATTCGGATTTCAAGGACGGTGCGTTCGCCGGCGTGTCCATGATGGACAACGAACTCATGTTGGGTTGTCTTGACGCTTTCAAGATTTACGGCATGTTCTCCACCAACGGCGGCACGAACATCGGCGCTACTGACCCGGTACGATACGCGGATGGCCTGCGCGCGAAACCTTATAAATGGATCGCCGTGGAATACGACGGCCAGCACACCATCCTGACGCGCCCTTCATCCCCTGATGATCCGCGCATGAAAATCTTTCAGAACTGCGAGGCGCTCGTGCTCAAAGTTTCAACGGCGGCTATGGGCCAGGGTTCGGCTGGTCAGGGTTCCGGCGTTCCCGCAGAGTGGGGAAGACCGAGGCCGCGGTAAGGCGGTTCTCTGTTCTCTTCCCGGTGTAGTGCCTCTCTTAGGCTCCGTTATGGAAAACACTCACACCGGCCTGTGACAGATTCAAGACAGAGCCAACGCGTCGCTTGCCGATCCGCGCGAAAAGCCGCTATACTAACCACCCCTTGAGTGAATCTGGTCTGCTGCGTTCACCATGAACCGAGCACTCATTGCATCGTCTGTTGCTGCATCGCTTGTTTTGAGCGCGTGTACTTCCACCGAAGGGACACAAGCCCGGAACGTCCATCTGGGCCAATTATTTGCAGGTCATGACCGGCCGCGAACAGAAGGCATTCCACGCCATCACCGACGCCGAACAAAAAGACCTTTTCATCAAGCGCGGCGGCATTGACGTTCGTTTCGCCATGGAAGATCGTCTTCGCACCGGCATGACTCTCGACGTGGCGCGTGACGCGCTTGACCCCGTCATCGAAGCGTGGTCGTCGGACTCCGACGCCTATCACCTGTATGGCTCCTGCTACAACGGCATCGCGCGTACGCACATCTACTGTTATTTCGGCGATGCAGCGGAAGCCGAGGAACCTGTGCTGCTCAACTGGGGCAGCTTTACCGACCAGCAACGCGATGAAGAGAAGGGCTTGAACCGTCTCGAAGCCGTCCTGTCCTACCGCCTCAACCTCGTACTGAGGATGGGCATGGCCCAATCGGAAATCACGACTGTTTACAAAAAGGCGCAGGCGGAACTTGAACGCTACAAGACCGCGGCGGCATCGTCACACCGCGATACCCCAAATGAAGATTACGCCGGGTTTTCAGCCCCGAGCTTGAGCGATTACCGTATCGAGGCCGAATGGCTTCGCGCGCAGGCGCACGCGGATTTTTACTCCGTGCTCAATCTTGAACGCAGCTACGTCAAAAAAGAGGCCGAGACCGAATATTGGTACCACGTCATTCCATGGCGCGACGACAGCGACCTCTACGTTGTCGTGGAGTACCGCTTCCTCAATGGGCGGCTTGACAAGTGGTACGTCTACCACACCGATTTTCTCGGCTACGACCGCTATAAGTAACCTTACTTCTTCGGCAAATGCTCCGGCAGGTGTTTGATCACCGCATCCGTGAACTGCGTACAACTCATCTTGCCGCCGATGTCTCCGGTACACTCGCCGCGCTCGATGCAGCCAAGCAGCGAAAGCCGCAGCGCATGGCCGAGGTCATAGCGATCGATGTGGTCGAGCAACATGCCCATCGCGAGGAAGATTGCTGCCGGGTTGACGAGATTTTTGCCCGCGATGTCGGGGGCTGTGCCGCCCGACGGGTCGAACATGGCGACGTTGATCTTGTGCTCCTTATCGAAGCCGTAGTTGCCGCTCGCCCCGGTGCCGATGCTGCCCACGAGGCCCGACGCCATATCGGAAAGGAAGTCGCCGTACTCGTTGAGCACGAGCACCACGCGGTAGTTCTGCGGCTTGATGATGATCTTGGCCAGCAATGCATCAAAGAGTTCGATGTCGTGAGGCACGTCCGCATACTTCTTGTGAGTCTCGTTGACGATGGATTCGAACAGGCCGTCGGTGCCGCGCTGGATGGTGTGCTTGGAACTGGAGGTCATCTTCCAGCCCTTCTTCTTCGCGAGTTCAAAGGCAAAGGTCGCGGCGTGCTCGCAGGGCTTGCGCTCGACGATTCGCAGGGAGACCGCGCCGTCGTCGCCGATCATACGGCCTGGATCGTCGTAGGTGCCGCCCGTCGCCACGCGTACGATATGCAGGTTCACGTCGGGCTTGAAGTTCGACGATATGCCCTTGATGGAAATCGCCGGGCGGTAGATCACACTGAAATTACAAAAGCGACGCAGCAGCGCGTTGGGGCTTTTGGTTCGCGTCTCGGTGGGATACTTGAGCGCGAGTTTCGTGCGCAGCATCGAGCGGCAGCCCTCCTCGACGATCTTGTCGCCGTGGGCCTCGCGATTCTCCACCGACCAGTCGATCTGCTCGAACTTGAACTTGAGGGGCAGTGCCTCGGCCACCTGATGGATCGCCTGCGAGAGCTCCGGCCCGATGCCGTCGCCCATGAGTTCCGTGACTTCGATGGTCTTGCTGCTCATATGTTCCCACTCCCGTTTGAAATTGTGCGCCTATTCTCGTTTGGCGCGGGCGGGTGGCAACGGAATTTCGGAATGAGAGCGGCCGCGCCCCTGTTTCGGCAGCTCTAGAGAATGATCTGCCGACCGGCAAGGGCGTCGTCGACATAGCCAAGCATTTCATCAGCGCCGCCCGCATAGACCAGCTCGCCAATGGCAGCGACCGCCTTCCGGTCAAGGCTGGTCTTGTTATGACGCACGATGCGCGTGAAATCGAGGGCGTCCTGATTCCGGTCTTCCCATTCTCTGCGCGGATTGACCATGGCGAAGAATTTCAAGCCGAGCATCATCTCGAGACTCGGAACAAAAAATGGTCCGTGTTGCGTTGTTGTACTCAGGACATGCTTGAACAATGGCGGATGAGGCCTGAGTAAGTCGATGACTTCGTGACCGTTTTCATCCACGTAGCGAACGACGTCGTCGTGAAGTTCGCGTTTCAGGCCCTCAAGTTCGCCGAGCGCCTCAGGTTTGTCTGCGATAAAATCCACGTCCTTGCTCGAGCGCGGCTTCCCCGTATACAGATTCGCGGCATGGGCGCCGATCAACACCAGCTTGACGCCTCTCGTGGCGGCAAGCCGCGCAACGTCCTCGGCGATGTCTCCAGCCATGGTTTCGCGCTCGTGCCGTGACTTGGGTAGAGCCAAATGGGGCAAGGCCATGATAATGCCTCCAACAAGCTATTATAGCATTTTTCACGTCTCATACCCGCCGTTTTCAATTCCCCAAAACGCGCTGCGCAAGTAAACTGCTCGGCTGACTCACAGCATATCGCCGTAGCGCCATGCGCCCCTGCATGGCGTCGTGGCAAACAGCTGTGCTGGAGAAGACCGTCACGCGAGGGCGCGTGACGCTACGTCTTTGGTTGACGGTGCAACACGGTTTACGGTGCAACACTATGAAACAGAAAACCGCGACGCTTGAAGTCCCCAGCGAACGTTACCCCGGCCATGAGCAGGTCTACCGCCTGATGTACCTCGGCCGCCTGCTTGACGAGGAGGCGCCGAACTTCCTGCGCAAAAACATGGGCTGGTCCTACCACGCCCCATGCGCGGGCCACGACGCCATTCAGGTGGCGCTCGGCTGCACCTTCCGCCAAGGCAAGGACTATCTCTTCCCATATTACCGCGACCTGGTCACGTCGTTGGCTGCGGGCCTCACGGCGAAGGAAATCATCCTGAACGGATTGTCGCGCGAGGAAGACGTGGCCGGCAAGGGCCGCCACATGTCGAACCACTTCGCTAAACCCGCGATCAATATCCAAAACGTATCGAGCTGTGTATCCAACCACGCGCAGCACGCCGCCGGAGTTGCCCGCGCCGCCAAGTATTACAAGAGCGACGCCATCGCCTACGCGAGCTTTGGCGAGTCCTCAAGTTCCGAGGGCTACGTCTTCGAGGCGATTAATGGCAGCTCGCGCGAGAAACTCCCCGTCGTCTTCGTCATGCAGGACAATGGCTACGGCATCGGCGTGCCCAAGCGCGAACAAAGCGCCAACGAAATCCTCGCCGAGAACTACCGCGGCATCGGCAACCTGCACATCGAGATTTGCGACGGGCGCGACGTCTTCGCCTGCTTCCGTTCCATGCAGGCCGCCGTGGATTTCGTCAGCGCAGGCGAAGGCTGCGCCATCGTCTACGCCATGTGCGCGCGCATCGGCCCGCATTCGAACTCCGATAACCACACACTCTACCGCAGCGAAAAGGAGCTTGAGGAAGCCAAGAAGCGCGACCCGCTCCCCATCTTCCGCAATTTCCTTCTCAAAGAAAAGCTGGCCACCGAATCTCAACTCAAGGAAATCGAAGCCGACGCTGAGAAGGAATTCAACGCCGCAGTCGAATACGGCAGCGCGGCGCCCATCGCCGACATCTCCACCGTCGAGGATCACCTGCTGCCGCCGGCCTATCCATGCACAGAAAACCCGGAGGGCATTCCAGCCTCTGATACCGGCGAGGTCTGCACGCTGCGTCAAGGCATCAATCAGGCGCTCAAAACCGAGTTCCGCCGCAACCCCGACACCTTCATGTGGGGGCAGGACATGGCGAGCGGCGAGAAGGAAGGCATCTTCAAGGTCTCCGACGGTATGCAGCACGAGTTCGGCAACAAGCGCGTGTTCAACGCCCCGATCGCCGAGAACTATATCGTCGGCACCGCCAATGGTTTCTCGCGCTTCGACCAGAAGATTCGCGTCGTCGTGGAAGCCGCGGAATTCGCCGATTACGTCTGGCCCGCTATGGACCAGATCATCGAACTTTCCCACGAATACTGGCGCACCTATGGCCAATTCTCGCCCAACGTGATCCTGCGCCTCGCTTCAGGCGGTAACATTGGCGGCGGCCTCTACCATAGCCAGAACCTCGAAGCGATTTTCACCAGCATCCCCGGCCTGCGCGTGGTGACGCCGTGCTACGCCGACGACGCAGCCGGACTGATGCGTACGGCCATGCGTTCTCAGGGCGCGATTCTCTATCTCGAACCGAAGGCGATGTACAACCATCCCTTCACGCGCTGCAAAGTCGCGGAAGACTTCGTCGTTCCCTTCGGCAAGGCGCGCCTGCGCAAGGAAGGCAACGACATCTCCATCATCACCTACGGCAGCGGCGTGATGTGGTCCATGAAGGCGGCCGAAATGGCGGAGAAGGAAAACATTTCCGTCGAGGTTTTGGACGTGCGCAGCCTCAACCCACTCGACACCGGCGCCATCGTCAAATCCGCCTGCAAGACCAGCCGCGCGCTCGTCGTTCATGAAGACAAGGTGTTCTCCGGCTTCGGCGGTGAGATCGTGGCGCAGATCATGCACGAGTGCTTCGAGTACCTCGACGCGCCCGTGGAACGCGTTGGCCAGAAATATATCCCCGTCCCGTTCAACAAGACCCTCGAAGCAGCCATGCAGCCAAACGAAAAGATCGTCTTCGACGCGGTGAAGAAGGTGCTGGCGTATTGATGTCATTCCCGCGCAGGCGGGAATCCAGTTTTTTCACCGCAAAGGCGCAAAGGACGCAGAGAAATACAGAACAATGCAACGTGTCATTCCGGTAAAAGCCGGAATCCAGAATTTTGAACCACCAAGGCACGAAGAGAGATAGCGCTAACAACATCATGAGTATTCATGCACGAATAGCACTGCTTGCAATTGCTGCCACTGTCTGGTGCAGCGCGTGCAATAGTATGCGTGCCATGGTTGATGTTCGCGAAACCACCACACAGGCCGCTGCGGTCACTTGGTCGATCTATGAAGACAAGGCCGTAAACTCGGTAAGAACCGTAGAGAATGGAACTGAGTTAACGTTCAAAGGAAAGCCCATTTTGTTCGAAGGCATGAAGGGATGGAAGGGGCGCTTAACATTGGACGAAATAGACGTTGAGATCGCTCTTCTCACAATCCATGTAGATGAAAGCGTGTTGTCCGTCCGACCACCTCACGCATCAGGATTCGAAATTCCTTGGTCATCGGTCAAATATGATTCGATTGTGACCACTTCTGAAGGTACAGGAAATGTCATTCTCTTAGAGCCAAAATGAATAATTAGCCCCTTTTCTCCGGCGCCTTTTTCAATCTTGTGGGATTCATTGATGGCGAGCCCTTGGCGGGCTTGGTGCCATCAAGGAGTCCCTATGCAAAGCACGTTTCATGCGTGGATCATCGCGTTGATTGCGATAATTGCGGCGTCGCCTCTGTCAGCGGATCAGCCAGTGTCAGAGGAAACGCCCAACCCGGACGAGACTCCCTCTCTCTTTGAAACAACCTACGTTTCATCGGGCGATATTCTCTTTCCAGGATTCGATTTCCGCTACGCAAGTGGAGACAACCAAGCCGAAAACAATGCGCGCTACCGCACATGGTCAGCCGCGTTACAACTTCCATTCGTGACCGGCGTTGATTGGGCGAGCGGCGAGGGAATATCGCCAACGCTTCGCTATGTCCAAGACCGGTTCTCCTACGCGTCGTCCAGCAAAGAAGGCCACCATCATGTCCTGACCTTCGGTTTGGACTACTGGGGAGTAGCACTGCATTCCGGAACACTCACGCCTGTATTGAGGCGAGCTTCCGTATTGTTCTTCAATTTCGGCGTTGCTGGAGGATTCACAGAGGTTCACGATGTCGGCAACGCCGATAGAGATGAAGGCTTTCGAATCGAAACCCACGGAAGATTTGGAGCGGTCTTGGCGGAACTTTCCGCGTGCGCCGCGCAAGAGGTATATTCCAATGGCGACCGTTTCGACGAGTTCGACGCCTCGATCAATATCCCAAAGCCAATCTCGCCCGTCGCCATCTCCGTCGGCTTTCGCTACCAACACGGCCTCGGATTCACCATGCGCGGCTGGCTGATCGGCTTTGAAATCAGCTTTTGAATTGGCTGCGCCAATGGCCGGACGTACACAAGCGTGATATACTGCACGGCGAGGAAAGCCAATGGCTACCAGCACCCTCCACAAACGCATCAGCATCGATCCCGCCGTTTGCCACGGCAAGCCGGTGATCAAAGGTACGCGCGTGCTTGTGCATGTCGTTCTCGACGCCCTCGCGGGCGGCGACTCGATTGCGGCTATCGCCAAGGATTATGACATTACCGAAGCGGACATTCGCGCTGCTGTCGCATACGCCAGCGAGCTTGTTTCCGGTGAGCAGCACTTCCCCGGCAGCCGCTCCACCGGTTAGCCCATGAAATTCCTGATCGACGCCAGCCTGCCTCGGTCTGTAGCTGAGGTTCTTCAGCGAGCAAAACATGAAACTGCTGACGTGCGCGACATTGGTTTGGGAACCGCACCCGATGAGATGATCGCCGCTTACGCCAAACGGCATTCGTTGTGTCTTGTGACGCGCGATTGGGATTTCGCCGACATTCGCCAGTATCCTCCGAAGAAGTATGCAGGAATCGTTATCCTCGTATGCCCGGTTCATGCCAATCGAGCAAAAGTGCTGGCAATGCTTCGAGACCTGTTGAAGCACCGCGACATTGTCCGCCGGCTCGACGGCTCGCTGGTTATTGTCGAACCGCAAAGGATTCGCGTGCGATGATCAAAGTAAGCCGCCTCGGTTTCACCATGCGCGGCTGGCTCATCGCCTTCGAAATCAGCTTTTGAATCCCGTTGCGTTCCCCGCGTCTGCGGTGAAAGACTCTCTACCGTTCGGTGAGCGCGAGTTCATGCCCGTCACGAAGCACGGTCATCGTCAGCACCGTCGCGTCAGGATCGACGCGCAGAAGAATCCGTTCGAGATCCGCTTCGCTCGCGACCCGCTCGCCAAGCGCCGCGCGGATCACGTCCCCCACTTCGAGGCCAAGCCTGCTTGCCCGCGACGGCTCGGGCGCGGAATCCTCTGGCCGCCAAAGCTCGCGCACAACGTCCATGACGACGATACCGTCGGTTCCCCGCGCGAGCATGATGCCGAGACCGTAGAACGCGCCACGGGCCTGACTGCCAGATTCGATCTCCTTGGCGGCGCGGCGCATGACATCCGTCAGGAAGAGGGGTTCAACGTGGTCGCGAGGCTGAGGCTCACGTTCCGAGCGCCCTTCCTGCCTCGTAATCGCGGCGTAGGCGCTCACACCGATGACACGAAGCTGGCCCGCCCGCTGCCCGTCGCGCTCCCATGCGAGCACATCGCCCACGCGCAGTCCTTCGACAAGTCCGGCGTCGATGACATAGCAGCGCTCGCCGCCAAAGTCGCGCACGGAACGGATCTGTCCCGACGGCATCGGAGAAGCGGGTTGCAAAGCTGAGGGCGGCGCCGGGTCATTGGGTACGACTTGAGCGCCACTATCTCTCAACCAGTCCCGCATCGGTGTGAATAGTACGGCGATGGCGAGCCCAGCCGCGATAGCTCCACCGAGGGGCAGGAACCACCGCGGCGCCCGGCGTCCATGCTTGCGCGAAGGGGCGCGGCTTGTGCCATCACCGCGAATTCGCGCCATTACGCGGCTGGCGACGTTGCCGCCTTCGGGCTGGGATGACTCAAGCTCGCTCCGCACGCCGTGCTCGGCGTCGATGCGGTCAATCACGCCGTCGGCGAAGCGCTCGTCGGGGCCCTTCAGCCTCGTGCGGCGCAGCGCTTCAACGAGCGTTGCGTGTTCCTTCTCGAATGGCGGCGTCTTCTTCATGGTTTTGCAAGATTCACCACAGAGGCACGGAGAACGCAGAGAAAGAATAGGATTGGCACGCAAAGGCGCGAAGTCGGAAGGGAGAAGAGATCACGAAAACACGAAATGGAAAAATCACGAACTCAAGATTTGAAAATCCCCATCATGTTTCGAGCTTTCGCGCTTTCGTGATCGCACTTTTCTCCCATCTTTTTCTCTTTGCGTGAAATGTATTCCTCCGTGTTCTCCGTGCCTCTGTGGTGAATCTTCACTCTCGTACAACGAAATCCTGCCCAAGGAGTTCCCGAAGCTGCTTCAATCCCCGCGACACACGCTGGTAGAGCGCGTCATGGCTGATACCGAGCAGCTTGCCCATTTGCGCGTAATCCATCTCCTCCCAAAAGCGCAACGTGATGGCTTCGCGTTGCTCTTCGGGCAACTGCGCCAAAGCTTGCAAGAGAGTGAGTCTTTGCTCTTCCCGCTCCACGGGCGCTTGTTCACGTTCGCGCGCGAACATATCCGCTTCGAGGCCAAGCTCTGAGCGGCGCTGCTTGAGCCGCCACTTCAACGCCACCGTGCTCGTAATGCGCCATACCCACGAGAAGAAATAGCGCGGCTCGCGCAGCCGGTCGAGCTTTTCGAAAGCCTGCACAAAGGCTTCCTGGGCCGCCTCCTCGGCGTCATGGCGGGAGCCGAGCAGTTGATACGCGCAGGAGAACACCGCGCGCTGGTAACGCTCCACCAACTCGCGGTATGCCGCTGTGTCGCCCCCGAGGGTGCGCTTTACGAGGCTGGCATCGTCATGGGCCATGGTTCCTTGCTTTGCCGGCGGTTCGTTCCCGCCGGCAGCGAATCCTGACGGCCATATTAACGGGCGAGGGCTCGAAAGGCTCGATTGGAATTGCACGAGGCCAAGTCCAGTCCATAGCGTGGGTTTGAAGCCGTGGCAGGCGTACCCCACGCCGGGTACACTCCCGCCATGGACGCGCAAGACGTCACGCGCAAGCATCCCATCGTCGCCGCCTTCGCGCGCCGGCCGGTGACGCTCACCGTCCTGGTCCTGGCGACACTGCTTACCGGAGCGATCGCCCAGAGCCGCATCCGGCTCGAGATGATGCCAACGGGGCTCGACGTTCGCGGCCTCTCGGTGACGATCCCCCTGCGCGCCCAGCGCACGGTGCTCTCGCCGCAGGAGATCGAGAAGCGCATCACGCTGATCGCGGAAGGCGAGTTGTCCACCATTCCGGGGATCGAGTCGCTGATCTCCGTCAGCACGCGCAGTGAAGCGCGCTTCGAGATCGCGTTCCGTGGGGATTCCGACCTCGGCATCGCCTACGATCAGGTGCGCGACCGGATCGAGCGCGCGCGCACCAAGATCGGCGCAGACATCGGCGCGGTGCGCTACCGCCAGTGGACCTACGGCAGCGAGTCGATCGCCAACGTCAGCATCTCGTGGGACGAGCAGGTCGAGAACCCCTTCGACAAGCTCGCACAGCAGATCGTTCCGGCATTGGAAGCCGCAGGCGGCATATCGCACGTCACGATGAACGGCGACCTGCAACCCTATTACCGTATCGCTTTGAAGCGCGACGCCATCGCCACGCACCCGCAGATTCACCTCAACCGCCTGCTGGATGCGCTGCAAGCCGACAACACCACGACGGCCGTGGGCAAGATTCATTCCGGCGAGCAGGACACGTCGATCATCGCGGACGCGCGCTTCCGCTCCCTCGATGACATCCGTGCGTTCCCGGTGACCGACAATATATCGCTCGGCGACATCGCGGATGTGTCAGAAGCCTACAACGTCGGCGGCTACGCCTACACCTATCAGCGTGGCACGGGCGAAAGCGTCTATGACGGCGGGCGCAGCGTCTGGACGCAGGTGTACAAGACCAGCTCGGCCAACATCGTCGAAGCCGGCCAGGCCTTCGAGACGAAGCTCGAGGAGCTTCGCGCGGATCCGTCGCTCGCGGGTTTTACCTATCGCGTGGGGCGCAACGACGGCACGGAAGTTGTCACCCAGCTCAACACGCTCTTCACGTCGCTGCTGCTTGGCGGAGTTCTCGCGGTGCTCTGCCTGCTGGCGTTCATCAAGAGCATCCGGCTGGCGCTGGTGATCGCGCTCGCGATCCCGCTCTCCATGACGATGGCGCTGGTGGTGATGTACTTCGCGGGCGAGACGATCAACCTGCTCACGCTCATGGGGTTCACGGTTGCGGGCGGGATGCTGCTCGATAACGCCATTGTGGTGAGCGAGAACATCTTCCGTCGCATACCGGCCGACCGCGAACCATACATCGCTTCGGTGCGAGGCGCGGGCGAGGTCGGCATGGCGCTCGCGCTCGCCACATCGACGACGGTGGCGGTGCTGCTCTCCTTCGTGGTATTCAGCAAATCGCCGGAGATGTCCTTCTTCATGACGCGGCTCGCGTGGCCGATCTGGCTCTCGCTCGGCTTCTCGGTGATCGTGGCGTTGCTCGTGGTGCCGCACGCGACCTCGCGGCTCTTCGCCAAAGGGCATGAGAGCGCATCCCGTCAACGATATGAACGCCTGAGCCACCGCTTGCTCTCGGCATCGGGGACAAAGCGCTTTGCAGGAACATTACTCTCGGTCTTCTTCGGCAGGCCGGAAGGCATGGCATCTCGCGACGGGATGGGCGACGCCGTGGACCGCTTTCTCGCGAGACGCGGCGCCAGCCAACTCTGCTGGCTCACGCTCGCGGCTATCGGCATCGGCGCCGGCGTGTGGGCTTTCGTCGCGGCAGGTGGCGACCACGAAAGCATCTCCGAAGTATGGAAGCGGATCGTCAAGGGATTCGGCGGCAGCGCAGGACGGGGTGACTGGAGGCGTGGCCGCGGGGGCGACGATGATGAGGGCGACCCGTTCCCAGCACTGATCGCGCTCGGCGTATTCGCTGGAATTTTGCTGATCCCGCCACTCGTCGTGCGTCTGCTGCCACGCCGCGACGATCAATCGAGCGCGACGCCCCTGCTATCAAGGCTTCAGCGTATCTATGGCGCGATGATCGCGCGGGCGTGCGTCCATCCCATGCGGGCCGCGATGATCGTCGCGCTTGCCATGGCTGCGCTGGTCTTTACCGGCGTCTCACTGATCAAGACCACCGAGTCGAATCCCGGCAATCAGAAGAGTCTTTCTTTCAGAGTTCACTTCCCGACGCCCATCGATCTCAAGCTCGACCCGCAAGGTACGGGCTTCGAAGGCAAGACCGGGATGCCGCGCGAATGGGCGTACTTTCTCGATCTACGGCGCATCTTTCTCGGGATCGATCCCGACGGTTCGACAGATCAACGCGCACAGCAAGCGGCGTGGGAGCGCTTCGGCATCGAGCGCGGAACGCTGAATCTGTCGTCGTCATCGATTCGCCTGTGGCTGACGCTCGATTCGTCGCGCATCGACGAGGCCAAGGAGCTGGAAGACGCCATTCGCGAGGCATTCCCCGAGACGCCGGGACTACGGCTTTCGGGCGGCGCAAGCGGACGCTCAACCATCCGCGTGCAACTTCGCGGCAAGGAATTCTCGCGCTTGAAAGAACTTTCGGGCGAGGTGATCCGCGCGCTCTCGCGCCTGCGCGGCCTCGAGAGCGTCGAAGAGGACATGGAAAGCTCGCCCTTTCAGGAGCTCGTCCTCGCGGTTGACGAGAAGCGCGCAGCGGCGATGGGCGTTCGTCCCGCCGACCTCGCCCGCGTGGTGAGCTTCCAGATCAATGGCACGCGCATCGAAGACTATATCGCCCCCGGCATCACGCGCCCGATTCAAGTGGTGCTTGACGACCCGCAGAGCCGCAGCGGGGAGACGCGCCGCGCGATCATCGAGGATGCCCAGCAGGTGATGGTTCCGGCGGCGGGCGAAACGCAGGTACCCGTCAGCGCCGTGACCATCCCCGATCCCGTCGAACGGGGCGGCGTCGGCGAGATCCGCAGGCTCGACCGCCAGACGACGCTCACCGTCAACGCCCAGACCGACGACCCGATTTTCGAAGTGACCGAGCGCGTGCGCGATACCCTCGCCGGGCTGGAGCTTCCCGCAGGCTATGCCGTCGAGGTGGCGTCGTCAGGGTTCAGCGGCGGTGGTGGACGAAGCCGCATGCGGCTCGGCAACGAGTCACCCTTGAGCGTGACGGCGGCAGCCGCGACGGTGCTGGTGCTGGCGTTCGTGATGGGGTTCCTGTTCGAGTCGTTCGTGCTGCCGCTGGTGGTAATTCTCGCGTGCGTGCCGGGCGCGATCGCGGGGACGCTGTGGTCGCTGCTATTGACGGACACGCTGCTCGACCAGATGTGCTACCTTGGCCTGATCATCCTGATCGGCGTGTCGGTGAACAATGGGATCGTGCTCGTCGATCTCGTGAACCGCTTGCGCTCCGAGGGCAAACCGATGGCCGAGGCATTGAAGGAAGCAGGCGAGCAGCGCATCCGCCCGATCCTGATGACGAGCCTGACCACGGCGCTCGGGATCGTGCCGATGGCGATTGGTTCGGCGGAGTTCGTCGGGAGACCCTACTATCCGCTCGGGCGGGCGATCCTCGGCGGAATGATCCTTTCGACGCTCTTGACGTTAATAGCGTTGCCGCTCTTCTATGTGCTCGCGGAGCGCGCGCGGGAATTCTGCCGGGCGCTCTTCTTCCCGGCGGGTACAGGGAGTAAAGTCGAGGGAGCATCATGGGACGCCCAGCCATAGGCAATCTGCTGCGCATCGGGGGATACTTTCTTTCGATGGTTGGCTTGCTGGTGCTCTTTCTTCCGGGGCAACAGGACGACCCGGACACGCACCAAGCCCTTGCGTTGGTGGGGTGCTTCGCGGGCCTCGCGCTGGTGGTGGCCGGAGTGTTCATGCGCTACTGGCCGGAGAGCGAGGCGAGTATCCGCAAGCGCGTCGAACGCGAGCAAGCGCTCCGAATGAAAGAGTTCTCACCACGGGGAACACGGGGCAGCACGGGGGGAAACACGAGCGATAAAAAGACTTCTTCGGATCAACAACCATAGAACAATTTCAGAATGGACAGAACATTCAAGTCCATTTCGTTCCCCGTGATCCCCGCGTCCCCCGTGGTAAAATCTTGAGCTGGAGTAACAGAGTGAGCGCGACTGCCGCACAGCTTGAATTGCCGATCCAAGAAACGCCTTACGACTTCGGGGCGATCTTCGGAAACACTCATCCCGTCGAGCTGGAAGTGGGCATCGGCAAAGGACGCTTTCTGATCCAGTCAGCCGAGACCCGGCCCGGCACGAATTTCGTCGGGATCGAGTGGGCGCGGGCCTATCATTTGATGGCCATGGAGCGCGCAGGAAAGCGTGCACTCACCAATATCCGCTTCCTGCGCGATGACGCGCTGCATACGTTCAAGCTCGCGCTGGCGCCGCAGTCCTTGAGCGCCCTGCACGTCTACTTCCCCGATCCTTGGCCCAAGACCCGGCAGAGGAAACGCCGCCTGATCCAGCCCGCCTTCGTCGATCTGGCGGTGAAAGCATTGAAAGACGATAGCCTGATCCACCTCGCCACTGACCACGCGGATTACTTCGCGCAGATGGAGGCGGTGATGAACGGGCACAAACAGATCGAGGTGATCGAACGCCATGCCGGCAGCGAAGCCCCCGAGGGCGTCACCAATTACGAAGTGAAGTACCGGCAAGAGGGGCGCACGATCCATAAGATGGTATGCCGAACGAAGCGAATGTAGCGTCACGCCTATGGCGTGACGGACAAACGTTTGATAGACATTTTCCGTGACACCACGGCTTGCTGTGGCGGCTTTCGAATAGAGCAAGACGTCACGGCATAGCCGTGACGCTACGGAAGACAAAAGCGAAACACTCTTATGAACATGACACCGGTTAAGGCGAGCGCATCCGAAGCGATTCTCACGCACATCATCCGCTCGGAAGATCTCAACATGCACGGAAGCCTCTTCGGCGGGAAGATGCTCTCGCTGATGGACAATTGCGCCGCCATCACCGCCATGCGCCATTCAAAGCGCGGCTGCGTCACCGTCAGCATATCCGACGTAAGCTTTCTCGCCCCGGTGCGTATGGGGAACATCGTCACGCTGCGTTCACGGCTGCACTTCACGGCGCGCAGTTCGATGGAGTTGCTCTGCACCGCCGTGCGGGAGGATCATGTGTCGGGCGACCTCAAGGAAGTGTGCCGCGCCTACTTCACCTTTGTCGCCATCGATAGCGACAACCAATCGGTCCCGGTCCCTCCCGTCGAACTTGAAACCGCCGAAGACCGTGCGCTCAACGCGGAAGCAAAAGCGCGCTACGATGCCCGCCGTCAAGCCAAAGCCCGGTAAAGCGCGTTCATGCGTGATGAATTGGGAACGCGGAGCCGGTCAATAGTTCGCGCCGGACTTGCGGATATGCACCCAAGGCTCGCCGTCGCCCAACATATTCCCGCCAGTCACTTGAGCAACGACGAGGTTATGCTCGGTGCTTGGCTCGAGAAGCCGCGTCATCTTGCATTCCATATATCCAAGGGCATCGGTGAGATAGCGGCCCTTGTTCGGCGACTCGGCCATGGCCTGACCCGCGAAGGCGTCTTCCCCGATGCCGAAGCCGCGCGCGAATGCGCCCATGAGCTTCTTGCCCGTGTCGTCTTTGCCAAGAAGATTCACGCAGAGAATTTTACCGGGCTTGAGGTCGCGCAGGATGGGTCTGTCCTGCTTGATGGCGATGGTGATCGTCGGCGGATGAAAGCCGCACTGCATCACCCAGCTCGCGAGAAAGCCGTGGTTCTGGCGCTCTCCCGCATGGGTAACGATGAAAAGCCCCGAAGGCGTGCGCCCGAGCACGTCGATGCCTGATGCGTCGCTCATGGGTTGCCTTATAAAGAGTGCAAGGTGCAGAGTGCAATGTGCGACGACGAAGAAAATATCTTCCCCCGCACTTTGCACGTTGCACTTAGCACGGCTTGTTCTTCCTATGGCTTGCAGGTCGCGGCGCCGGCGCACCCCTGCTTCGCGCAGGCTTCCGAAAGCATATCGGAAAGCTTGACGCTGCCGAGCACGCGCTCCACCTCGCGCCCGACGTTATCAAAGACGGCAAGGATCTTGCAGTTGCCGTGGTGGGTACAAGGGTCGTGGGAACTGGAGAAACATTCAAAGACGTTGAGCGGGCCGTCGATTTCCTTGACGATCTCGCCCATGGTCAATTGCTGCGGCTCGCGGGCAAGGACGAAGCCGCCGCTCGGTCCCTTGAGGCTCTTGACGATGCTGTTATGGCAAAGCTGCTGGAGGATTTTGGACAAAAAAGCCTTCGGAATGTCCAGTTCCTCGGCAATTTCATTGAGCGTAATCGGGCCTTGCTCACGATGTTCGGCGAGATAGATCAGCGCGCGCAGGCCGTAATCGCTTTTCCGGGAAAAGATGGGAAGCCCTTTCGATTGCAAAAAAACGCCATAACAGGGTGTTGCTCGGTAGCGCCCGGCGCAACGCACGCTTTGCGTGCTTGCCTCACGCCTCGCGAAACGCCGAACCATCCATGGTCCCGATATCAGGCCGCTTTTCAACGGCCTTAAATGCAAAGAACATCATACCCGAAGGGAAAGGAGGGGGTCAACACAGGAAGTTCGGCGCATAATCGACCCACACCGTGCGGGTTTTTTAGGATTTTTTTATAGGTTTTATTGTCTCCCCTGTGTTCAAACATTACAATTGCGCCGCCATCGGATGGCACAGGACTGCGAACACGGAGGAACACCATGCCTGTCAATGCCATAAACGCTGCCACCAGTTCGATCGAGATTTCCGCCCAGCTTCGTGAAATGCGCGAGACGATTCCCTCAAAGAACAAAGCGGAAAGCACAGTGCTTTCCAGTCAGCTCCGTGGCGCCGACGCCGTTGTTCAGGGTATTCAAGCGGCTTCCTTACAAAACAACAAGAGCGCCAGCGAGCTTACCCAAGGGCTTGTGCGGGAGTTGATCGAACCTACGGGAACACGCAAGCTCTTGCTCGATCCCGTGAAAGATAATGTTGACGTTCGCTTCAACCTCAACGCGACAGCGTCCCAACGTTATCGCGCATATCTTTCGAAGGGCGCCGGGCAATAATTACCGTCCGGCGGCGGCGTGTTTTAATGATCGTTCTTTTCCTCGTACCAAGCCATCTGAATGGCTTCGAGGATTTTCTCTTTCGACGCTCCGGGCGTCGTGTCGCCCGTGAACCCGTCGAGTTGCGTTACCCAAAGGTACAAGTCCGTGAAGCGCACCTTGAGCGGGTCGACGTCGGGGTAGCGCTCGAGCAATTGCAGCGCGATCTCCTCCGTATCGGTCCAGGTAATCTTCATCTTTCTGCCTCATTGCCCGTCATGGATCGTGAAGCCCCGCGCCCCGGCGTGACGGCGCTGCCACATGAAAAGTATAGCCGGGTTTCGGGAAAAACAAACCGCCCACGCCACGCTTGATTTTGGCTACGCGCTGGCCTATACAGCCCTGTCTTTTGGTGACGTCTCTACCGCAAAGGCCCCATGGCACAGGACATCAAACGCTCGTACGCCAAGATCACGCTGGTGGTGACGGCTCTGCTCGTGGGCGCGCTCTTCGCTTCCCTTTCCTATTTTGAATCGTTGATCGAAAAGCCTGCTGACAAGCCGCAGCCCCCTGTCACAAACGAAAATCCTCCAGCCTCGAAGTCCGAAACTCCACCGGTACTCGAAAACCTCACTCCCCCATCCATCACAGAGACACAGCCTGCGCCGGCGCCTCCGGCGGATGCGTCAACCATTTCCTACAAAGACTCGCGTTTCATCACCGTCGCGAACGAGTCCTACACCGCCGTCTTCTGCGACCGCGGCGCCGTGCTCTCCATCCTGCGCTTCGTCGACAAGGACGGGAAGATCACCTTCGCGCGCACGCCACTCCACCCGATGGAGTCGCCTAATCACCCGCTTCAACTCCTGAGCCACCAGCACCTCAAAGAAGAGTTCGCCGATCGCAAACCCGAGCTGTACGACCCGGCGAGCGCGGAGTTCGCGGGCTATTGGGACGATTCGCTACCATCAACCTTCGGCTTCGCCGGAAGCGAAGCATGGCGAAACGCCGTCCGCTGGGAGACGAGCGGCCCCGTCGTCCATAGCGACCATACCGAGCTGACCTTCACCTCCCCAGCCGACTCGCGTGGCGTCAGCATCGCCAAACGTTTCCTCATCTATGGCGCGCACAAGGTTGTCTGCGAACTCGAAGTACGCAACTCCGGAGCGGAGCAAGCGTCGCCGCAGCTCTTCCTCTATGGCCCGGTCGGCATTGCCGAAAATTTCAAAGAGTTCCGCGAATCCATGCTCGAGAACACCAACACTGGCATCGTCGCCCTCTATCAATCCGGCGGAGGACTCTCCTACTCCGGCGACCATCGCATGTTCGTCGACGCCGCTGGCGCCATGGCCGAAATCGACGAAGAACTGCGCGAACAGGGCAAGGCTGGCCGGACGACGTCCGTCCCCTTCCACAAGCTGTTTGAACCAGATCCCGAAAGGGAGCTGCTCCTCGCCGGCCTGACCAACGGTTACTTCATCGCCGCCATCGGCATGGATTATCTTCCGGAGTTTGAAGGGCGCGCGGGCGCGGACGTCGTCGAGCGCCCGGACCGCATCGCCCGGAAGGCAGCCCTCGAGGAATTCTACACCTGTGTCACGTTCAACTTCCCCGAGACCCAGATCGCCCCCGGCGCTGAGCCGCTGAAACGCCGCGCCGCCCTCTACGTCGGCCCGAACAGCGAGAAATACATCGAACCCGCGCTCGCCGCCGGCTGGCCTGCCGGACACGACGAGAAGATTTCATGGACCGAGCTCGTCCCCACCGGCTGGCCGCTGGTGATTTCCGGGCCGATCACGTGGCTGCTGCGCTGGCTGAAAGACACCACCAACAGCGTCGGCATCGCCATCATCCTGCTCACCATCATCGTGCGTCTGTGCATGTCGCCGCTCTCGGTCAAGGGCCAGATGTCCATGCAGATTCACGGCGCGAGAATGAAGAAGATCAAGCCCAAGATCGACGAGATCAAGGAGAAGTACAAGAACGATAAGAGCCGCGAAGCGCAAATGTTAATGTTCCAGGAAACCCGCGCCGCGATGAAAGCCGCGGGCGCGAGCTTCTTTCCGCTTGGCGGCTGCCTCCCGCTGCTCCTGCAATTCCCGATCTTCATCGCGCTCTACAATTCGCTGCGCCACTCATTCCTCTTGCATCACGAATCGTTCCTGTGGATCAACGACCTCTCGCGCCCCGACGCCATCTACGGCGCGATCGAGAGCACCTTCATCGGCATCAGCTTCCATGGCTATGTCACGCTCAACATTCTCCCGCTGATCTGGGGTGCGATGATGTTCATCATGCAGAGCCGCACGCCGAAGGCCACCGACCCCCAACAGCGCCAGATGCAGGTGATGATGACCTGGATCATGAACCCCTTGATGATCCTCTTCTTCTACGCGCTCCCGGCGGGTTTCGTGCTCTACTTCGTGGCCAGCATCATGTTCTCGTGGATTGAGTCGACGCTGGTGCGCCGTTACCTCTACGCCAAGGGGCTGATCGATGACCCGCGCGGCGCGTCCGCCATGCCGGGAACCGCCATGTGACCGAAACCATCTTCGCGCCAGCCACGCCGCTTGTTCCCGCAGTCCGCGCGGCCATTCGCGTGAGCGGCGACGAGGCAATCGGGATCGTGCGAAAGCTCTGCCCCGATGCATCTATTGAATCCAAGCGTTCTATCGTTCGCACACGGCTCAAACTTTCCGCAGGCGCTTGTCCTGCACAACTCTGGATATCCCCAGCGCCGCACTCCGCCACCGGCGAAGACTGCGTGGAGATTCACCTGTCGGGCTCGCCATTGCTGGTGGACGCCGTGCTGCGTGAGCTGTGCAAGGCCGGTGCGCGCATGGCCGATCCGGGCGAGTTCAGTAAACGCGCTTATCTCAACGGAGTGCTCGACCTCTCGCAAGCCGAAGCGGTGATGGCACTGGTGTCGAGCAGCGGCAAGGAAGATGCCCGCAGGTTTTCCGCGGTACTGGACGGGGCGCTCTCCCGAGAAGGCCAGCGCTTGGTCAGCGAACTTGAGTCACTGTGCGCGCAGTTCGAGCTGAGCTTTGACTTTGACGAGGAGGCGGCGGAACAGGCATTGCTTGACCGATTCAAGGACATGGCGCGCGCGGCCCTTGACCATCTGCGGCGGTTCACGGAAGCGCCGCGCCACGCCGGCCACGCGAAACCGTCGGTCGTTCTCATCGGCCCGGCCAACGCGGGAAAGTCAACGCTCTTCAATGCGCTCCTTGGGCGCGAGCGTGCCATCGTGAGCGATGAGGCCGGAACCACGCGCGACGCCGTGCTGGAAACCGCCGATCTTGGCGGCATTGCCGTGGAACTCGTGGACACCGCCGGCATGAAGCAGGCGGCCGATATGATCGAGAATCACGCCCTTGAATCCACCCACGAACAACAGGATCGCGCCGATGTTGTGTTACTCGTGATCGATAGTAAGGCATGTCATTCCCGCGAAGGCGGGAATCCAGTCTTTGATTGCTTACATTTTGATTCTCCCCTTCACCGGAATGCCTCATATCTTACAAATGATCGTACGTTGATCGTGCGTACCAAGCGCGACCTGTGCGCAAACTCCAGTCCCCTACCAGAGCCATTCTGCGACTATCCGTCCCTCTCCGTCAGCGCGCTCACCAACGACGGCATCGCCGAGCTCAAGTCCCGAATCACTTCCCTCGTCAAACGCTCCCTCGCGCCGGAGACTACTGCTGTATCCGCCCGCCAAGGAGCCCTGATTACCGAGGCAGCCTCACGTCTGGAGGAAGCCGTTTCGGAATTGGATCGCGGCGCCCCCATCGAAGTGGTCAGTGACCTCGCCCGATCGGCGCTCTCCGCCATACGCGAAGCCTTTGGCCACGGAGCCTCGGCGGATGTCCTCGACCACATCTTCGCCAAGTTTTGCATCGGTAAGTGACGCCGCAGCTTGCTGCGGCGTCATCCCCGCGAAAGCGGGGATCCAGATGCGACGAGAAATCTGATTGTAGCTGGATGCCGACTTTCGTCGGCATGACGCGCGACGTGGCTCTTCCCCACATTTTTCTCATTTTTCCTGCTTACCTTGGCGATTCCTGCGCTTTCAAGCGATGATGATGGTCAGCACCGTGAACAACGAAACGCTCGAACACCTGATCCGCGACCACCAGCACGGCGTCTGGCGCTATCTGCGCTATTTGGGTTGTGAACCGGCAATGGCAGACGACCTGACGCAAGAAGCCTTCGTGAGTGTCATCGAAGGCGGCTTCGTCCAGCGCAGCGAACCGGAAACCGCTGCCTACCTGCGCAAAGCCGCTCGCTTCGCATGGCTCAATCGCCTGCGCCGCGAGAATCGGGGAACCACGCTCGACGAAGCTGCCGTCGAGATCGCCGATGACGTCTGGGCGCGTTATTACGAGGCAGCAGCACGAACCGAATATCTTGGCGCGCTTGAGCACTGCCTCGACACGCTCGAACCACGCGACAGGAACGCAGTGCGGCTCAAATACAACGATGAACGGTCACTTGCAGAGGTCGCCCGTTCCCTCGATATGACCGAGGACAGCGTTAAGACCCACTTCGCGCGGCTACGCAAGAAACTGCGCGAGTGCATCGAAGCGAGGCTGGAACAATGACAGACCGCGACCACTACACCGATACACTGCTGGACTTCGCGCTGCGCGACTTCCACGGCAAAGAATCGCCTCCGGATTTGAGCGGTCGCATCGTTGCTGCGGTCACGGCGCGATCCCTTTCTCCCTCTCACGGAGAGGAGCGGGGTAAGGGAAAGATTATCGCGCACCCCCGTCCCCGCTGGATCGGCATCGCCACGGCGGCAGCGAGCGTGGTGATCGGTCTTATGTTGATCGTTCTCGGGCCGGAGCGTCATCAGAAACCCGTCTCGTTCGAAGCCCGGTATGAGATCGAGAACAATGAGATCAAGCTTTTGGAAGGCTGGCTTTTGATTGATAGCGCCTCTCCCTTGCTGCGGACAGACAATGGCCACGTCGAATCCGTGCGCGGGAAGGTGTTGGCGAGAGCCGGTGGCGTTCCGGACAGGGCGGCGCTCGAAGCGGCCGCAGAATGGTTCGATACAACACTGACACAGGAGGAAAGAACAATGCTCGGCAATACAAAGCGATGGATCAATACAGGCAGCGTGGCATTGATCGCGCTGTCGGGGTCGTTCGTATGCAACGGCGTCACTTATACGGCGCAGGACGGCGTGGCGGGTGAAGTTCCGTCCGATGGGGTTGCCGCGAAGACCTGGGCGGAATCGTTCGAGGTGATCGAAAACGTATTCGACAAGCAGTCGGGAACGACGATGACGGAGACTTTCGCTCCGTCCGCACAACTCATTGTTGACGCGAACGCTTGGGAGGCCTTTTGGGACAAACTCTGGGAGATTGAAAAGCAGCGTTCAAAAAGAGCCGACTTGGGAACGCCAAACATTGACTTCACCAAGTATGCCGTCATCGCGGTCATCGACCGCGTAGAATACATGGAGCCGACGGATGCCGGCGATGACACCGGCGCGGGCATCGAGCTCGAGGCGATCTATCGTGAGGTCCGTACTTCCGACGATATAGCCTGCGTCCTGCGCTGCAAGCCCGTGACGTCCAAGGGCGAAACGATTCTGTGGCGTGACCCGGTCACCGCCGGTGACGCAAAGAAACGAGGACCATTTGACGATGCCATGTCACGGACCCTCTATGGATGCTTCGTGGTGCCTGCCGCCGATGCGCCGCAGCCGGGCAAGGTGAGGGTGGAATATCAGCTTCGCACGATGGCAGTTCCGGGAAAGTCACGAATCGATCTCACCAAAGAAGGCATTCTCGATTCCTGGAAATATCTTGGAACCCTCTCCATCGGCGTGGCACGCAACCCCAAATGGTTCAAGGAAAATATCATTCAGGTTGAGCATTATCTTCCGGAGACCGCCGCTTATACCTCACTCCTCGACGGAGGGGCCGCTTACGACGGACAAGTGAAAGACCAATCCGGAAATGTCGTCAAAAACCTTATTCGTTATTACTCCGTCGATGAACGCGTGCAAACCGTAGGCGACAGAACAGATCAGGTCAAGCGCCAGTTCGACACCGACTGGGGCGAGGCGCTCAAGGAGGACAACATCGACCCTTATGGCGACAAATTCATCAAGGGTGGTCTCAACTTCGACACCCACGATGTGATCGTTGTCTACGGTCTCTTTGAATCCATGCACTATTACGGATTCAATCTAGAGGAGGTGGTTGAAAACGATTCGTCCACGGTCGTGCGTCTCGACCCAATCAAGACGTGGCAGTCGGGGAACGACCCTAATGAAGAGCTGGATAAGGGAGAACCCTATGCCATGATCGTGCTCCCGAGAAGCAAACGAGCGATTCACGTCGAAATGAACATTGGAGGCACCGGAAATATCGGCATGGGAGATTCACCTGAAGCGATTGCGAAAAGACAGGCGTGGCATCTGTTGAAGACTATCGGCGGAACACCAGGCGATACCGTGAAATAGCGACAAAAAGCACTGCTCAACTCGAATAACGGGCCGCGACAACGCGGCCCGTTATCGTTTGCGCCTGGCCGATGTTGCGCGACCGAACTTCTTTGACTTTGCAGTGGCGGCCTTCTTTGAAACAGAGGCAGTTTTCTTCACGGAAGCCGTTTTTTTCGAGGTGGGATGTTTGGCCGTTGGCTTGGTGATGTGCTTGGTCGTGACCTTCGCGGGCTTGACCACGCGCGTCGTCTTGCGCGGCTTGCCGAAGCCATCAAGGGCCGATTGCATGGATGATGCCGTGGCGGAAGCTTGAGAGAACTGCAGCGCTTCGCGCACCTTCTGCATGCGGATCGTGTCGCGCCGGGTGACATCGGCGCTCGGATCCGGCGCGGCCGTTTCCGGCTCAACCTTGGCGGTCGAACGCGGTTTACTTCCCCGCGCCCGGACAAATCGCCGCGCGTAGTAGCCGTGACCGATGTTGACACATTCTTTGTCAAGGAGACCTGCGCTCACCAGGAGTAACTGCACCGCGTCACCCGTCATGCGATCGGTGATCAGCGCGCCCATAGCGTGAAAACTCCAGAGCGCCGCATCGACGGGCAAGTGTGCCGCCAGCGCCTCGAAAAACTGTTGGTCATCATCGCGGCGGCCGCCGATCCAGATCAGGAGAGCCTTAGACTTCGAGAACTTCGGCAGCCATTCGCGCCACTGGTTGCGGTCAAGAATGTGCTCGCGCTTGATGCCAAGTGTGGCGCTTAGTTCTTCCGGAAGATCAACGGCAAGCGTCACGCCTTTGAGCGCGAGCGCCTTCTTGAGCTTCGGGCCGTCCGTACTGGTGAACCGCAGTTCAGTCATTCAGCGTCACCTATCCCTTGTTGCGTGACACCATACGATAAGCGGACGGAGTCTTGTAGCGTCACGGCTATGCCGTGACGTCTTGTAAGCGATATTGAGAATGGGGCGAAGACGTCACGCCATAGGCGTGACGCTACGTCAAGAAACAAAGTCATTACCCGCCTGCGCGGGCATGACATCACGGGTACGCTATCTATCTTCTTCACTTGCGTTCCAGATGGTACTTCACAATCTCCGCCGCGAGGTCGGCCACGTCGCCGCCCCACAACCCACTGTACTCCGCCAGCATCACGAACGCGACCTCCGGCTTGTCATAGGGCGCAAATCCCGCAAACCATGCATGGTCGGGAATGTCGTGGAGATTCCCATCGGCGGCCATGAACTTTCCGTTTTGAGAGGTTCCTGTCTTTCCAGCAACTTTGAGCTCTTGGCAAAGAGGCCCCCTGCTATGGGCCGTTCCATCCCTATCGAACACGCATTGCCTCATACCCTCGTGCACCAGCCGCCATGTTTCGTCGCTGACCTTGACGTACACACCATCAGTCTTTCCATCGGCGGCCAAGCGCGGCGTCATTAGGCGCCCCTTGCTTGCCACGGCGGCCATGAAGCGCGCTACTTGCAAAGGACTCGCAAGGTTGCGGTATTGGCCGATGCACAACTGGGCAAGTTCGCCGCCCCCCGGAACCTCGCGCGGCGTCGGCGCGGGAAGATGGCCGGAGGTCTGCGAGGGAAGATCAATGCCCGGCGCATGATCGAAACCGAAGACATGCGCCCAAGGCAGCAATGTCCCGGCATAACGTTCATAGGGCGAGTTGCCCGGCATGTATTCGGAAAAGTGCCAAAAGAAGCCGTTGGAGCTGCGGGCGATGGCGTCGATGATGTCGAGGTCGAAGCCCGCGCCGTGGGATGTGCGCAACTTAAAAGTCTTCTTATCCCCCACCAAAACTTGCGCCCCTGTCCCCTCGTCGAACTCACTGGTCGCATTGATCACGCCCTGCTCGAGCATGGAGATGGCGGTGAGAATCTTGAATGTCGATCCCGGTGCATAGCGGCCACTGACGGCACGATTGAGCATCGGCGCGCGTTTAAGCCAATACTGGCTCTTCGGTAAATCGTCGTCGCCGCGAAGGACGCGCTGCCGGTATGCCTCCCCTTCCGGCGTCGGCGCGCGCAACAGTTCGGGGTCGTAGCTCGGGAAGTTAACGAGCGCCAGCACCGCGCCGGTCTTCACATCGATCATCACGAACGCGCCGCGCAGACTCCATTGGTCTTTGCCGACGGTTTTCCATGTTTCCTTCTGAGGCCGCCCGTCCACTGCTGCTTGCTTCAGCTTCGGCTCCCACGCCGCAATGCGCTCCATGGCAAAGCGTTGCAAGTCGATGTCGAGCGTGAGCCGCAACGCCTCAGCGGCCAATGGATCGCGCTCGAAGGTCACTTCGCGCACGTCGCCTCGTGCGTCGGCATAGACCACGCGCGCGCCGGGACTGCCCGCGAGGCCGAGGTCGTACATACGCTCGATACCGGCGGCCCCCACCATCTGCCGCGCAAGGCTGCCGCGAAACGCGTCCTGAAAATGTTCGAGGTCGCCGTCGAACCAGCGTTCGATCATGTCGCCAAGATTCACGCCTGCCTGACCCGTGGCGAATATTTCCCGTAGACGCTCTTCGTCAGGCTGGGTCAAGCCGCCGAGCACATGGGCAAAAAGATGCGACTCACCATAGAGGCGTTCGGGGCGGGACTCGCAACGCACGCCGGGCAGTTCTTCGTCGTGGCACGCGAGCGCCTCGACAACCATGCGGTCAACCTTGCGCGCAAGGCGCAATGGATTGCCGCTCAAGCGCGGCTGTCCGTCCACGCCCGGCGTCAGGTAGTGAATCCAGCGGGACTGGTAAGCATCGATGTAGGGAACAAGCGTCTTCTCGCGCAGACGGAGCAAGCGATTTTCGATCGTGGATCGTTCGTCATCCTGCTCGAGTCGCCGCTCAAGGTCTTCGTGGAGCTGATCTGGCTTCTCGGCCATGGCAAGCCAGACACCCGCGTCGCGGCACATGCCCGACCAGAATGTTTCATCCTCGCGGAGAAGCTGGGCCTCCAGCCCTTCGTCGCTTTCGTTGAACTGTTCAAACTTTGCTTTGGCTTCCGTGTATTTCGTTTCAAATGCCGTCGAAGCGTTCATCAAGAGGTCGAGAGCAAGCTCCGGGTGGTCGTCGATGTTGTCGGCGAGGGCTTCGATGATGTCCGAACGTTGCTTCGAGAGTTCGAGCCGCCGCACCAGCAGCGGTTCGAGCATAATGGATTTTGGAAACCGACGAATCCGCTCCCAATACTCGGGATCGCGCAACGCTGTGCGCGCTTCGTTGTAGGCGTTTTGAATCGCACCGCGTGACGCCGAACGCCAGTCCCCCACCGTGGCGGCTATGGTGTCAACTTCGTCATTCACCAACGCGAACTGTGCGCGTAACGCCGTCTCGTCGACGCCAAGAATGCCCGCAAGCTGCGCCGTCATCTGCGCGAAATCGTGTTGCGCGACGGGATGCTGCCGGAGTTGCCAGCGGGCAAAGAACCTGCGCGCGCTGCGAGGCGTGGAGACGTCCTGCGACTCCTTGATCGCCATCGCCGCTTGATAGTAGGCAAGCACCTCCTCAAGCGGCGGGTAACTCTCGGGCGAGCGGCGCGCGCGAGCCAGCAACGCCTCCTGCCGCGTCATTTCATACAGATCGATGGAGCAATCCCACACCGATTCGTTCGAGGCGATCACGCGGCCATGAAGATCGACAATCGGAGCGCGCGGCGGGAAGAGCAGTTCATGACGATAGGTTGTACCCTCGGCCTTGTTGCGGTAGCTCGCGGCGTTCACCACCTGCATGGTGTAAAGCCGGCCAAGCAGAAGCAATAACACGATGCCGAACCCGGCGGCGAGGTAGAGAAGTTTGACGCGGAAGGATGCGGACATGGCGGGCGGCTCCATCCGCGATGACAATGTATACGGCTATGCTACGACCCGGAGACGACGGGAAGCGGCGCGTTTCTCTTGCTCGCGGCGCAATTCCTGCGCAAGCTCGATAAAGGCCATCATGCGGCGCTGCAAGATTTGGTTGCGTTCGCGCAACGCGGTTTCGAGCGCGTTTTCCACCGTCTGCTCGCTGCCGATGCGGGTCAGCGCCCATACGGCCGCAAGACGCATGTCTTCCTGACGGGAAATGGCCATGGCGTCGAGAATCGCCTGCGCGCGCTGGCTCCCCAGCGTGAACATCGCCTTGGCGGCGTTGGCGCGTACGCGGGCGATACCGCTGCCGAGGAAGGGGACGAGGACCTTCGCGAATGCGCTCCTGCCGGTCAGCTCGATTCCCTCGACGGCGTTGGCGCGCACGCGCATGTCGAAATCTTTGAGCAGCATCAAGACGGAACGCGCCGCATCCGGCGACGCCACGCGCCCCAAGATATAAGGAACGCTCGCGCGCACGCGGCTATTGGCATCCTCGGCGGCGCGGATCAGGTCTTCTTCGATCTTTTCGTCGACGCCGGTATACGTGAGGATGCGCAGAACCTTCAGGCGCTCCTCGACGTCGCGGGAGTTGAGGCGTTCGGAGAGCTTGTCGAAGAGCATCGGGTCGATGCGCTTGATCAGACTTGTGCTCTCGCGCCGGCGCTCCTCGCTCATCGCGTCGAAGCGGGCGAAAAGTTCGTCGAACTGGTTGGTGACGATGGCGTTGGCGGCGAGCGCGCGGATACGGGCGGAATCGCTGCCAAGCTGTTCCTTAAGGATCGTATGCTTGCCATCGAAGCTCGTGCGGCTCAGCGCAGCAAGCGCATAGTAGCGCACCGGCTCGTAGGGGTGCTCGCGCAGTTCCATCAGCACAGGGCGGACAAGCGACGAATAGTGCTGCGTCATCGCGCCGATCACGGTCTTGGCGACGAGTTCGCTCTTGATAGCGATGCAACGGCGCAGCAAGAGCAGCTTCTTGCCAATGTCGCCGTTGGTGGATGAGCTCACCAGAGCTTCAACCCAGGCAACGACGCTCTCCTCACCCACTTGTTCAAGGGAGTCCTGCACCGCGCGCATCCAGGGAATCGTCTTCATGCGACGCACGATGCGGCCCGTGACATCCGGCCCAGCGTAGCGGAGAGCCTCGATCATCAGGGCGGTGTCATCCTCCCGTTCGCAGCGGGCGAGCACGTTGAGGGCGAGCCGCCTGAGCGCCGACGATCCCGACGCCAGCAAGGTCAGAGCAAGGATCACTGTCGAGGGCCGCGGGTTGGCCTCAAGTTCACGCACGATCAGCTGATGGGCG
>JABWBM010000010.1 GCA_013360495.1 Planctomycetaceae bacterium | reverse complement strand
GCATGTTGACGATCTCGTCCTCGGTGCTGCCCATGGGCATGACATTGCAGGGCCGATTCAGGCCGAGCAGGACGGGACCGATGGCGGAGCCGCCGCTCATCACGCGGGTGAGGCGGAAGGCCGCGTTGGCTGCAGCAAGGTTCGGGAAGATCAACACGTTGGCCGGGTGCTCAGGCATCTTGTGATTGACCACGTCACGGAAGCGATCGGGTTCGAGCGCCACGTCGGCTTGCACCGGGCCGTCGAAGACCTCTATCTCTGGCGCGTGCCGGCGCATGAGCTTGATGGCGCGGTCGAGCTTGCGAACTTCGGGCGAGCCGTGGCGCGGGAAGTTGGTGAAGCTGACGAACGCGACGGTGGGTGTGACGCCAAGGCGCGTGATCAGGCGCGCGGTGCGGGCAGCGACTTCGGCGAGTTCTTCCGCCGAAGGGTCTTCGATGAGTGTGGTATCGGCGAAGAATAACTGTTTGTCCTTGAGCGCCAGCAAGTGCATGCCAGCCACACGGCTGACACCCTCGCGCACGCTCGCGTACACGAGGATGGGCTTTACCATTTCTGCGTACATGCGGTGCGATGCAGCCAACAACCCGTCACACATGCCTGCTTCGGTGAGAATCGTGGCGTGGATGTACGGGTCGGCAAGTTCCTTCTTCGCCTGTTCGTCGCTGACGTTATCAAAGGGCCGCTGGCGCTTGACCAGTTCTGTAAGCTGCTTGAGGTTCTTTTCTTCGGAAGGGTCGACGATTTCGTATGTATCTGCCGGAACGTCGCTCATCATTTCCTTGAGCTCCGCGCGCTTGCCGACAAGCACAGGGATCGCGATCTGTTGGCGAATTGCCATCTTAATCGCAAATTTCAAAGCGTCGTTATCTACGCTAGGGATAGCGATTTTAAGATGCGCGCCGGTGACGCTCGACAAAGGAACGCTTACCAGATTGCGCCCTGCGTCGACCTTGCGGCGCAGGCGCTCGCGATACTCATCGAGGTCGAGCTTTTTACGCGCGACGCCGCACTCCATGGCGGCCTTGGCCACTGCGACAGACACCCAATACAGCACGCGTGGGTCGAAGGGTTTCGGAATCAGGTATTCGCGGCCGAAGGAGAAATGCTCGCCGCCATAGGCGCGCGAGACAACCTCCGGCACCGGTTCCCTGGCGAGCGCTGCGAGGGAGTAGACGGCCGCGAGTTTCATTTCCTCGGTGATGTTGCGTGAGAAAGTGTCGAGCGCCCCGCGGAAGATGAAGGGGAAACCGAGTACGTTGTTCACCTGATTCGGATAGTCGCTGCGTCCTGTTGCCATGATCACGTCGGGGCGCGCAGCTTTGGCTACGAGGTAGTCGATCTCCGGCGTCGGGTTCGCCATGGCGAACACGACCGGATTGTCGGCCATGCTCTTCACCATGTCGGCGGTGACGCAATTGCCGACGGAGCATCCGACAAAGACATCCGCGCCCTTGAGCGCGTCGGCCAGGGAGTTCAAATTGTCGCGGCGGCTGGCGAACGCGAGCTTTCTGATATCCATGGTGTTCTTGGTCGAGGCGAGGATCGGCCCCTTCTTGTCGCACACCACCATGTTTTCGGGTTTGACACCGAGCTTGAGGAAGAGCTTCGCGACGCTCTGGCCTGCGGCGCCGGCGCCGTTGAAGACGCACTTCGTTTCGCCGATCTTTCGGCCCGTCACCTCGATGGCGTTGAGGAATGCTGCAGCCGCGATGATGGCGGTACCGTGCTGGTCGTCATGAAAGACGGGGATGTCGCAGCGCTTCTTGAGCTCTTCTTCTATATAGAAGCAGTGGGGGGAGGCGATGTCTTCGAGGTTGATGCCTCCGAATGAGATTGAGATGGCGTGGACGGCTTCAATGAATTTTTCGGGGTCCTTCTGTGAAACTTCGATGTCGAATACGTCAATGTCGGCAAAGCGCTTGAATAGGACGGCCTTGCCTTCCATCACGGGCTTCGAGGCCGGGGCGCCGATGTCGCCGAGGCCGAGCACGGCTGTGCCGTTGCTAATGACGGCGACAAGATTGCCCTTGTTGGTGTAGTGATAAATCTCGTCTTCATTCGCCGCGATCACGCGACAGGGCTCCGCCACGCCGGGGCTGTAGGCGAGGGACAGATCGTGCTGCGTGAGGCAGGGTTTGGTGGGGACGACCTCGGTTTTTCCCGGGCGGCCGCCCATGGTGTGATACTTGAGCGATTCCTGATAGATGTCTTCCGGCATAGGCGAGGATCATGCCACAAAACCCGCGTGCGGGGTAGTGGTTGCCGGATACGAAATCTACGCCGGTTTTGGATTGGGATCGCTGCTGACGCCCGTGCCTGAAGTTGAATCGCCCGCGCGGTTCTTGCGGCCCATGGCGTCGGCCTCGGCGAGCTTGCGCGCGGCTTCCTTCTTGCGCGCCTTGTCATTGTCCTGGCTGCGCTTCTCGTCAATCGGCTTGCCTTCCATGATCCACTCGACGTCTTCTTTGGTCAGCGTTTCGTATTTGAGCAGCGCGGCTGTGATTGCTTCGACCTTGTCGCGGTTGGCTTCTAGGATGCGGTCGCACTCCTGGTAGCCTTCGTCAAGGATGCGGCGGATTTCAGCGTCGATTTTCCCGGCCGTCTCGTCGCTGTGGCCCTTGAGCTTGGTCATGCCGCCGCCGAGGAAGTCGTGCTGCTCCACCTCGGCGTAGTTGACAGGACCGAGCACTTTGGAGAAGCCGAAACGCACGACCATGTTGGTGGCGAGGTCGGTGGCGCGCTCGATGTCATTCTCGGCGCCGGTGCTGATGGTGCCGACGAATTTCTCTTCGGCGATGCGACCGCCGTAGAGCATCTGGATCGTTTCCCGCGCGCGATCGATGGAGAGCGAGTAGCGGTCCTTTTCCGGCAGACTCATGGTGGCGCCGAGCGCCATACCGCGCGGGATGATCGTCACCTTGTGGACCGGGTCGGTGTGCTTGGTGAGGTACTGCACGACAGTGTGGCCGGCCTCGTGATAGGCCGTGACCTTGCGGTCTTCCTCGTCCATCACGCGGCTTTTCTTTTGGCGGCCGAAGCGCACCTTGTCGCGGGCTTCGAGCAGGTCGGCCATCTCCACCTTGTCGCGGTTGTCGAGCACGGTGGCGAGCGCGGCTTCATTAATCAGGTTCGCGATGTCAGCGCCGGAGAATCCCGGCGTCGCGTGGGCAAGCTCTTCGACATCCACAGCATCACCAAGCTTCACATGGGCGAGGTGAACTTCAAAAATCGATTTTCTTCCCGACGCGTCGGGAAGATCGATCACCACCTGCCGGTCGAAGCGGCCGGGGCGAAGCAAGGCGGGATCGAGCACATCGGGGCGGTTGGTGGCTGCGACAACGATGATGCCTTCATCGGTACCGATGCCGTCCATCTCCACGAGGATAGCGTTCAGGGTTTGTTCGCGTTCATCGTGGCCACCGCCGAGTCCAGTGCCGCGCTTGCGGCCAACGGCGTCGATTTCATCCACGAAGACGATGCAGGGGGCGTGCTCGCGCGCGGTTTTGAAGAGGTCGCGTACGCGTGACGCGCCGACGCCGACGAACATTTCGACGAAGTCTGAGCCGCTGATACTAAAGAAGGGACGTTCCGCTTCACCCGCGATAGCCTTGGCCAGCAGGGTTTTACCGCAGCCCGGCGGGCCGAACATCACCACGCCGCGCGGAATCTTCGCGCCGATGCGCGTAAAGCGTCCGGGGTTCTTGAGAAATTCGACGATTTCGGAAAGTTCGGATTTAGCTTCTTCTATACCTGCGACATCGGCGAAGGTGACCTTGACGTCTTCCTTCGAGAACATGCGCGCGCGCGAGCGTCCGAAGTTGAACACGCCGCCCGGGCCGCCGCCCCCGACGCCTTTTCGCAGGAAGAGGAACCAGATCAGTCCGCCGATCAGGAGAATCGGCAACAGCGCGGCCAAGAGGTGTTCGAAGAAGTTCGATTCCTGCTCGATGCGCAGATCGATGTTTTTCTCCGGCGCGATCTTGCTGAGCTCTTCCTTCATCGCGCGGTCGATGCTGCCCTCGAAGCGTTGGGGCTGGCCTTCTGTCATGCGGCCATCGCTGAATTCGCCCTTGATGGCGAAGGAGTCGGCCTGGCCGCTTTCGGGCGTGAGCACGGTGACGGATTTGATGTCGCCGTCGTTGAGAGCCTTTTTGAATTCGTTGATGGTTTCGAAGCGCTTCACGCCGCCGCCGAAGCCATCGCCGAAAACGACGATCGCGAGCAGCGAGATCATCATGATCAGGAGAATGAGGAAGCCCGCGCCCTTGGGCCCCTTTGGGCGGGGGTCTCCCGGCTTCGGAATACCACTGGTTTTCTTCGGTTCAGCCATAACGTCTCAAACTCTCCTGCGATTCGGGGCGGATCGAGCCGCATCCCAAATCTTCATTGTACGCCCATTTAAAAGCTCCGGCAATCTACGGCCTTGCGACATTTAAAGCCACAGGTCACTGAACCTTTGGCAGCCTCAAACGTATACAATAGCGTGGAGTGGAACATGGCCGATCGACGTGGACGAGTCATATGCCTTCTCCTTGCGCTTGCGGCGCTGGCTGTGGCGTTCGTGTGGCTAAGTCCCGACACGCCAACCATTGATGTCGACGAAGAGTCCACATCCTCGCTTCAACGCCCGGAGCCACCGGTTCATTCCACGACTCTGCCCGGACAGGAGCTTCCCACGCCGCCAGTTCCATCAGCGACGGAAGGCGCGCCTCATCCGGTTGTAGAGACCGAGGATGCCTCGCCGGACGAACTGGCGAATATATGGACGCCGGATTACGGGCCATTGCTGGAGCGGTCTGGGAGCGTTGTCACGTTTCACGTGAAGGACGTGCTGGGCGTGCCGCTCGAAGGCGAACCGATCACTCAGGTGAATCTCTGGCGGCTCTTTGGGAAGTACGGCATCCGCGAGCAGGTACATCTCGATCGTAAGCGCAACGTCATCACCTGCGAGGGGTTGTCCCGCTGCGGCCTCGAACCGGGCCAGTATGAGTTGCAGGTGGACGCCGCTCATTATGGCGCCGTGACCCATCGCTTTCATGTTGGGCGGGGCGAAAAGCGCGAAGACACGATCCAGACGCCCAACTGGCGCAGGATCATCACGCTTATCTTCCGCGATCAGTATGGCCAGCCTGTGCCGTATCTGGTGAAGGAACCGACATATACGTGGGATACGCCGAAGCGGCCCGATTTTCCTTGGTACGGAACTCCAGATTTGGTGCTTCGCGACCCGCCGGGCAGCGGGGGGGCGGGTGGGGGCGGCGGAGGTGGCGCATGCAGCGACTCGTGGAGTCGCGGATGTGGAGCCAGAGGCGAGGTCAAGCATGCAACAGATGACGGTCGTTACTCTTTGCGCGTTTTCGCAGGAGTACATGGGACTGTGACCGTACCGGCGAATTCATCCGTGGTAAGCGACGGTGATCTCGAAATCAAGGATACGTTTCTCGACAGCCGCTGGGATGCTTATGAAATTCAGCTTACGCTCGCGGACGATTATCAGGAGCAAATGGAGAAGCTGCCGGATGCCAGTGGCGTACCAGGCCGTGCGAATTTGCTCGAGCCATTCTTCGGCAACCCGTCGCCACCACTGCCGGATGAAATTGAACCAATCAATCCCTTTGACATCAGCGGGCTTCCTGAAGGCAAGCGTCGCGTGATTTTTCACCGTGTCGGCCCGCCGGAGTGTGAGCTTGAAATCACGCCCGCGATCAACGTCTGGATAAACAGGCGTAATCAATCCGGGCCAGTGCCTCCAGAACCCGCCGTCATCAAAGAAGATCCTCAAAAGGCGCGAGAAGCGCCGGACTTGTGGTACATAGACGCCGATGAACACTGGGTCTCATTCCAATACCAATTCAGGGTTGATCCGTCATTTTCGGGAGACATCTACGCATATGATCTGAATGAACAGCCGTTGCAAGTCGTTTGTGCGGAATTTGATGGGGTGGAATGTGAGCTCATTCTTCATGGACTATCGCCGACATTGCTTCCCTTCACAAAAGGAATCCGTGCGATCGCTTACGATTATCCAGATGGGACGATTATGCACTTTGGGCCGAATCCATTGCCGCACAGCGTCGTTGCTGACAAAGATTCGGTTTTTTCTTATGACGGCACTTCATTGGTTTTCAAAAAGGTGATGGATCGTGAGAGGCTCGATCTGTGGAAGAAGCATTCACCCATCAAGTTGATCGTTTATGGTGCAATGTGGGATCGCGACCGTTCGGGGAATTCCAGTCATTCCTATTCCAACGATGAAATTATTCCCGTTGGAGTCACCGCAACTCGCTGGTCTGTCAAACAAGGACAAACTTTAGGCTCTACCGAATCAATCACCTTTCATCATACGTCTGGATCTGCATTCCTCTGCCGCGCGGTGGGGGGCAATAGCGAAGGTTTGCCGTGGGCGGAGGCCTCTGTGATGAGTGTCGAGGAAGAGCGCATCGGCTTGTTGGTCAAAGAGCGCTTCGGCGACAAAGACCTTTCGATTTTCGGCAAGACAGAAAGTTTCTCCGCCGCTGACCTTGACCTCAAAAAGCCGGCCGATCGCAAGATATTCGATGCACGGCTGCGCGATTACCTCGGCAAGGAACTCTACGACATTCTCGAAACCACCGATGCCCGGTTGCATGTCGCAAAGAATGGCGCATGGTACAACACCAACCGGAAGCTGCGCTCCGACCCGCACGGCTACATGGTGAAGGATACGCTGGAAAATGGCCACTCGGGGCTCGACCTCGAACCCGGCAAGGGCTATGTCGCGTATTTCTGGTCGAACTCCCGCGATGAGAACGCGCCCGACCTGCGCGTCGAATTCATCGCAGCCGACGGTCTCACCGACCTCGGCGTCATCCCCCTGCCCTCGTATCAGTAAGACTCCTTGAAGCCCGAAGTTACGGTTGAACAGCCGATATCCCCATGCAGGCGCTATCGCCGGGGGGCGAGCATGGTTCGTGGCTTCGCGCCGAGTGGCTCGAGTTCCGCCAATTCCGCTTCGAGCTTGCCTGACTGGGCGTAGAAGTTGAAGGGGTTGTCCCAGACCACTTCCTGAATCTGGCTTTCCGTGAAGCCCTGTTTGCGCATCTCGGCGACGCAGCGCGCGACATTGGTGCAGTCCGACGGCCCCCAGTCGGCACTGGAGTTGAGCATCATGCGCTCGGTGCCGAACTCGCGCAGGATGTTGCAGGCGCGCTCGGGGCTGAGCTTGGTGACGGGGTAGACGGTGTGGCCAGCCCAGAATCCTGCGTCTTTCGTAGCCGGAATGGTTTCCTCGTTGTTGTGGTCGATCAGCACGTGGTCGGGGTCGTTGCCCACTTCTTTGCAGATGTCGATGATGCGCTTCGTACCTTTGAATTTCTCGCGGTGGGGGGTGTGGATCAACACCGGCATGTCGTTCTTCTTCGCCAGTTCCAGTTGCTTGACGAGATAGAGTTCTTCCTTCTTCGTGTGATCATCGAGGCCGATCTCGCCGATGGCAAGGCACGTCGGGTGCTTGATCCACTCGGGCAGGATCGCGAGCACATCCTTGTTGACGCGGTCATCGTTGGCTTCGCGTGGGTTCAACCCGATGCAGCAATAATGCTTAATCCCATAATCGGCGGCTCTGGCGACCTCATACTCGGTCAAATGCTTGAAGTAATCCACGAAGGTGCCGACGCTCGTGCGCGCCTGTCCAAGCCAGAACTGCGGCTCGCAGATATGCGTGATGCCGCAGGTTGCCATGCGCTCGTAATCGTCGGTGACGCGGCTAATGACGTGGATATGCGGGTCAAAGATGCGCATGGTGTGCCTCCAGGGCGTTGGTTCAGCGAAAAGTCTGATTCTGACGGCGATGGGCCGCCGATGCAATTGCACGAATGGATTTCGCCGCGGGAGCTGAAGAAATTTTGGCCGCGGATGAACGCAAATGAACGCGGATGAAGGCCATTGCGCAGGCACGAAAGAGTAAAGGCGCGAAAGATTGTTTTCATTTTCGTGTTTTCTCAATTTCGCGGTTTCGTGATCGTTTTTCTTATCCGCGTTTATTTGCGTTCATCCGCGGCTAAAATTCTGTATCCATATACACACAAAAAATGCCGCTGAATTGATATCCAGCTACGCCATATCGTGCGTGTTTTTGAAATTCTATTTCGGTCATAAATCTTGAAAATTTATTGCTTTACCGCTTGCCAAGATGGGTGGCGAGCGATACATTCTGGGCGTAAGTGGTTGAAAGTGGGTTAGTGTGTTGTGGTGGGGATGGAAGCCCGATAAACCAAACGAAAACGCGGGAGTTGTGGCGCGTCGCGTCGTGCTGAGCTTGGCTGAATCGATGGCGGTGTGAGCGCGGAGAAATGTGATGGCGCTCTACGTTGGCGAAGCTGACTCGACGATGGACGACAAGAATCGCCTGACGATTCCGAAAAAATTTCGGAAGCTGATGTCGGACGATGCGGATGCCGACCTCGAGGTTTGGGTGATCCCCGGATATGGCGACGCGGACTTCATGATCATGGATAGCGATCATGGCGGACGCTGGGCGCAGACGATCATGAAGGTTGGCATCGGTGGCGGAAAGGTTGCGCGCAAGAAGCGGCTGCTCGCGCTGAGCGAGCGGGTGGAAGTGGACAAGCAGGGGCGCGCGCTGATCCCGCAGAACTTTCTCGAGCGCTGCAATGTGACGGCACGGGAGTTCAAGGTCGCTGGACATGGCGACTACCTTGCGGTGTATAGCCCTTCGAGCTGGCAGCGCTTTCAGGCGTCGCTCTCGAAGGATGAGCTTGACGGGCTTTGGGATGATGCCGGCTCGGGTGATGCGAGCGAGATGGCCGGCGACGGGACGATCGAATAGGTTCATTGGTTCTAAGCGCACCCACACACAACGCGCTTGTTCCGGTGGACCTGAACTGTTTATGCGAAGCTGTGCGGGCGATTCGCCAGGCGCGGCTTCCTCTCCGGGGCCAGTCAGGCTTCGCCTCACAACATAAAGAACCGCCGTGGCGTTGCGGCGGGCGTTGCGGTTTTTCGCGCGGCTCTGCTCTCGGTGTCGCGCGCCGGTGGGAAAGGATCTTCAACATGTCTCAAGTCGGTGAATCGGTCTTCGATGCCATTCGTGAACTTCTTCTCAAGGGGAAGGAGGAGAATTACGAGGCGCTGGTGATTCAAAAATCCGAGACGATTCGCAAGCTGCTCGCGCTCGCGAGCAAAATTCAAAAAGTAGCGCCGGATGTCGCGCTCTCGCCCTATGTGCTCCGCGCCGTGCGCATCGCGCAAGCCCACGCGCAGAGCAACGGCACTTCGCTCACCGCGGCAGCATAAGAGACTCGTGGACCAACCCCATTCGCCAGTTTTGCTTGGCGCCGTGCTCGAGTTCTTGCCGGCGGGCGAGTGTCGCAGGCTGGTGGATGGAACGGTGGGTGGCGGAGGCCACGCCGCGGCTCTGCTCGAGCGCCATCCCGGGCTTGAACTTCTTGGCATCGACCGTGACGAACATGCGCTTGCCATCGCGCGCCGGCGCTTGGCTCCTTTCGAAGGCAGAACGACTCTGGTGCAAAGTCATTTTTCCAGGTTTGGCGAGTGCATGGACAAGCTCGGGTGGCAAACGGCCGACATGCTGCTCTTTGACATCGGGGTTTCCTCCATGCAACTCGATCAGCCCGAACGCGGCTTCAGCTACCGCCACGATGGCCCTATCGATATGCGCATGGGCGGCGAGGGCGAAACCGCCCTTGAACTCATGGAGCGGCTCGACGAATCGGAACTGGCCGACGTGATCTATCGTTATGGCGAAGAGCGCTTTTCGCGCCGCATCGCCCGAAGAATAAAGGAAGCGCTCGCCGGTGGGAGCCTTTCGTCTACCACCGACTTGGCGAAAATCTGCGCCGCATCCTACCCCCGTGGCCGCCACCGGCTTGATCCTGCCGCGCGGACCTTTCAGGCGTTACGGATCGCCATCAACGACGAGCTTGGCGAGCTTGAGCGAATGCTCGATCAGGTGCCTGATCGGCTCGCTTCTGGCGGGCGCTTGGGCGTGATCTGCTTTCACTCGCTGGAGGACCGGATGGTCAAGCAGCGCTTGCTTAAATGGAAGCAAGAAAGTCGTGCGAAAATCATCACCAAAAAGCCCATCCGTGCCGATAGAAATGAGCTGGAGCGGAACCCGCGCGCGAGCAGCGCGAAACTGCGTGTTTGCCAGTGGTTATGAGGTTCTTGAATGCGCTGGGCAACGATCATCATCGCGCTCGTTATTTCCGTCACCTTCGGCGTGGTGGTGGTGATGCAGAAACTCGCGCTCACGCGTGTCGGATATGAGCTCGGTCACGCCGAGCGCGAGCGCAACCGGTTGGCGGAGGATCTGCGGCGCTTGAACGCCGAGGCGGAGAGGCTTTCGAGCCTCGATTGCGTCAGTAAGCGGGTGAAGGAACTCGAGCTTCCCCTCGATCCCCCCGGCGAGAAGGCGAAGTCATAAAGGGCTACTGCATGGCGACGTCGAAGGGCTGGCAATTTCCCGTCCGGGCGCGTATCGCGCTCATGTATGCGGCGCTCGCGGTGCTGCTCTTTGGGGCACTGGGACGAACTTTCGCACTTTCGGTTGTAGATTACGACGAATACAACTCGCTTCGCCTCCGCAATTCGCGCAATAACACGACCATCCTGCACGAACGCGGCCGGATCTTTGACCGCAACGGCAGCGTCCTCGCCCAAACCGTCTTCAGCGGCACATCCCTCTATATTAACGCGCGCATGGTGCGCGACGACGAGCGCTTGAGCTACGCCACGAATCTTGCGGCCATTCTCGGCACCGATGCGCGGGCGCTTTATGAGCGTCTCTATACCCGCCGCAATAATGCAGGCCTGCCCCTCGCCTGGTATCTCACAAGCGAACAGATTATCGCGCTTCGCGAACTGATGGAACAGGGTAAAGCCCCTGGTCTCGAGTTCCGCCAGCGTGTTGAGCGTATTTATCCCCACGGCGGCGACGCCGCTCAAGTCCTCGGCTTTGTCAATCGCGACGACGAGGGAGGCGCGGGTATCGAGCGGATTTACGACGATTATCTTAAAGGAAAGGACGGCCATCAATCGGTGCAGGTTGACGCCATGCGCCGGGCCATCCCCAACGGCGAGGAAGAATACACCCCGCCGGAAGATGGCGCAGATGTCCACCTGACCCTCGACGCTACGATTCAGGGATTTGCCGAGGAAGCGTTGCGGCATCTGGTGGAAGATTGAGCGCCTGAATGGTGTGTTGCCGTCATCCTCGAATCGAACACGGGCCGCATTCTTGCGCTCGCCAATTACCCAACCTTCGAGCCTGAGCGATTCTTCGAAGCCAAGCAGGACATGCTCAAGATCAGGGCGATCACCGACCCCTTCGAACCGGGGTCGGTATTCAAACCTCTCATTCTCTGTGGCGGTATTGAAAACGATCTTTTCACGCCCGATACCTTGATTCCTTACAAGCCAACGGTGTCGGTGCTTGGCCGCGTTGTGACTGACGGCGCTCACCCCATCATGGCCAAAGACCACGCTTCGAGTGGCCTTGTCACGGCGACTATGGGCATTACCAAGTCTTCCAATACCTGCGCGAACTTCGTTGCGCAGTCGATCTTTGCCGGTAAGCGTCTTGGAGGTCATGAATACGGACCCGCCAATGTCGTTCCCTACGAAGGAGCCGGGCGACTCGACGTCATGCTCCGCAGCTTCGGGTTCGGTCAATACACAGGTTTCGATCTCGGTGGCACATCCGGCGGTGAGTCGCGCGGCACGCTCCCCGATCTAGCCGAATGGACCAAGTCGACCAAGCCGAACTACGCTATCCGCAACGTGGTTCCCTCGATTGCCCAGGGCTATCAGGTACAAGTGACGGCATTACAGATGCTCTGTTGCTTCAACGCTATCGCTACGGGCGGCGTGCGTATGAAACCCTTCGTGGTGGACAAGGTGTCCGCTCGCGACGGCCGCGTGCTTTTCGAACAATTGCCGCAAGTTGCGGGACATTCCGGGATATCGCCGGAGACAGCCGCGCAGATGCGCGAGATGCTCGAAAATGTCGTGGATGACGGCACCGGGCAAAAGGCGCACATCGAAGGCTACCGTCTTGCCGGTAAGACCGGCACAGCCACCATCTCCACCAACGGTGGTTACGGTGAAAACGCCAATACATGTTCATTTGTCGGCTTCGCTCCCGCCAACGACCCGCGCATTAGCGCCATCGTCGTCGCCCGCCACCCGCACAAGCGGAAAGTGAATCAGTATGGCTACCCGCTCCTGCCCTACGGCGGGTCGGTGGCCGCGCCTTACCTCGCTGAAATCGTCGAGCGAACGCTCGTTCACCTCGGTGTGCCTCGTTCCAAAGAGGACAAGTAAAAGGAGGAAGTATGAACTTTCGTGATCTCGTCAGTTTGCTGCGCCGCACGGACCCCGCCGTGTCGGTCATCAACTCCTGCGACGTGGATGTCTCGTCGATCGCGCTCGACTCGCGCAATGTCACGCGCGGCTCGCTCTTCGCTGCGCTGCCTGGCGAGAAGCAAGATGGCGCGGTGTTCCTGCCCGACGCCGCTGCGCGCGGCGCGGTCGCGATTCTCTCGTCCCGCCGCCTGCCGACCAACCTTCCTCAGCTCATTTCCTTCAATCCCCGCCGCACACTCGCGCATCTCTGCGCTGCGCTCCATGGCCGTCCGAGCGACGGCCTCGATGTCATTGGCGTCACCGGAACCAACGGCAAGACCACGACAACCTATCTCATGCGCCACATCCTCGACCATGCCAAGCGCGGCTGCGGGATGATCGGCACCGTGGAATGTGTTGTCGGCAAAGAACGCTCCCCGGCCGCCATGACCACGCCGGAAGCGACGGAAATCCAGCGCTGGATGGCTACCATGGCTGCTTCGGGCCAGACCGCCTGCGCCATGGAGGTCAGCTCTCATGCATTGATGCAGTACCGAACTGATGCCGTGGATTTCAGCGTTGCGATCTTCACGAATCTTACGCAGGACCACCTCGACTACCACGAGACGATGGAGGAGTATTTCGAAGCCAAGGCACGGTTGTTCTCGCTGCTTGAGACAAAGGCACATGCGGTGATTAATATCGATGACACATGGGGCGAGCGCCTCTTCCCTTATACGCGCGCGAACATTATTCGTTTCGGCTTCGGGCCGGCTGCCGATGTGCGCGCCACGAACCTCTCCATGGACATTAACGGCATGACCTTCGATGTCAGTCTCCCGAGGGGGGAGAGCATGACGATCCGCTCGCCGCTCACTGGGCGCTACAACGCCTATAATCTGCTCGGCGGCGTGGCAGCCGCGCTTGCCATGGGCGTGAAACAGGAAGTTATCACCGAGGCCATCACAACGTTTCATGGCGCGCCAGGCCGGCTCGAACGTGTTCAGGCACAAGGCAACGCGCCTGCCGTCTTCGTCGACTATGCCCATACGCCGGACGCTCTCGAAAACGTCTGCAAGACGCTGCGCGATCTTTGCAAAGGACGCAAGCTGGTCACGGTCTTTGGCTGTGGCGGCGACCGCGACGTCAAGAAGCGTCCGCTCATGGGCGCCATCGCAGAACGCTTGAGCGATTGTGTTATCATTACCTCGGATAATCCGCGCACCGAAAAGCCAGACGCCATCATTCGGGATATTCTCGCCGGCTTGCGGGGCGGCCCGATCCCGACATCGCAGTCAGCGCGTCTTACACCTCACGAGGTTGAACCTGACCGAGCGCGCGCCATACGCCGCGCTATCGAGCTTGCGGGCGAGCAAGGCGTCGTGCTAATTGCGGGCAAGGGCCACGAGGATTACCAGATCATCGGCACCAAGAAGCAGCACTTCGACGACCGCGAGGAAGCTCTCGCTGCTCTCAAGGAACGAGGGAACGCTTCATGCGCAGCATGAACCTCGCCGAGATTCGTTTGGCCGTCAACGGCCGCTGGCACGCCACGGACGCCAGCGAGCGTATGGTTCACGGTGTATCGAACGACACGCGCACAGTGAAGGAAGGCGATCTGTACGTTGCCATCCGCGGCGAGCGTTTCGACGGACACGCTTTTCTCGCTGATGCTGCGGCTAAAGGGGCCGCGGGTGCGCTGATCGAAGCAGCATACAACGGCCCGGTACCGGAGAATCTTCCCTGCATCATGGTGGGGGACACGCGCAGGGCGCTGGGCATGTTCGCCTCTCACTACCGCAAGCAGGCTGTCGGCACATGCGTTGTCAGCGTCGCGGGCTCCAACGGCAAGACGACCACGCGCGAGATGATCGCCGCAGTGCTCGCCCAACGCGGCGAGACGATCCGCAACAAAGATAATCACAATAACGACATTGGTGTGCCGCAGACGATTTTCGATATCGAGGCGCGCACGCGTTTCGCTGTTATCGAGCTTGGCACGAACCACCCCGGCGAGTTGGACTGTCTTGCCGGCATGGTCGAACCGGATATCGCCGTGCTCACCAGTATTGGCGAAGAGCATCTCGAAGGTTTTGGCGACATCGAAGGCGTCATGCGCGAAGAAGCTGCGATATTCCGCGGCATGAAGGCCGACGGTGTGGCCATCGTGAACTACGACAATCGTTATTGTGTAAGGGCGCGCGAGGAAGTCAAAGGCCGCGTCGTAAGCTTCGGTTTCGATCAGCGCTGCGAAATCCGTGGGCAAGATATCGTCTTTGACCAGAGCGGAGCGCACTTTCGGGTCAATGGCCGCCATGCTTTCCGCCTCCCTATGCTCGGCGAGCATAACGTGCGCAACGCGCTCGCAGCCATTGCCTGCGGCTGGGTGTGTGGCGTCGATGTCGCAGCAATGCAGGCGGCGCTGGCGAACTTCAAGCCCGTCGGCAAGCGAATGGAAGTCGAACACATTGGCGGGGCGATCGTTCTCAACGATTGTTACAACGCCAACCCGGCGTCCATGCGCGCAGCGCTTGCAACCATCAACGATTTCAAGGCGAAAGGCCGTCGCATCGTAGCGCTGGGAGATATGTTCGAGCTTGGCGGCAAGGCGGCGTTGCAGCACGAGATGCTCGGCTGGTACGTCAGAACGAAGCAGGTGGACATGGCCCTTTGTGTCGGACCATTGATGCGATTGCTCGGCCAACGTGTGGAGGAGTGCGGGATACCAACGCTTTACTTTGACGACGCGACGCAGGCGGGCGAGGCGCTGGCAGGCGAGCTTAAGGCCGGTGACGTACTGTTGGTCAAAGGCTCGCGCGGCATGAAAATGGAAAAGCTGATCGAGGTTCTGACGCAGCGAATGGCGACATCATCGCCCGACGCGCCACTTGCCGACAGCCGAAGGATGTAAGTGTTCGCATTAGCGAAATATTTCTCGTTGCTGTCATCCCCGCGACGTGAGGCAAGCGTGAAACGCGTTACGCCGAACGCCCGGGGATCCAGAGCCAATTCTCGATAGGCCGATTGGCTGGATTCCCGCCTGCGCGGGAATGACGCTTCGTGGGGATCGCATCTTTATCGGAGTAGAAATATGTCCGACCTATTTATGACGATAGCGGCGTTTGCCGTAGCAGCATTGGTGTGTGTGGCGCTTGGCCACTTCACAATTCCCTGGCTCGTGGCGCGCAAGTTCAAGGACGGTGCACCGCGCAAGGCCAGCGACACGCTCAACGAGATCAACAAGAGCAAGGCCAACGTTCCCACCATGGGTGGTTTGTTCTTGATTGCCGCCATAGTTGCCGTGGCCCTAGCGATGCTTCCCTACGATGGCGGTGCGCACTGGTACGTGCTTGGCGCCGTCGTTGCGAGCGCGTTGCTTGGCGCGTACGACGACTGGATCAAGCTCAACAAGAAGTGCGATAAGGACGGCAAGCACCTCGATGGTATGCGCAGCCGCACCAAGTTCGTGTTGCAGGTCGCGATCATGGCCGCCTGCGGCTATGGCGTTCTCGGCACCTTGCCGCGCGAATCCGCGGAGATGCTCTGGATTCCGTCCTTTAATGTAGGCATCGACGTCGGCTGGTGGGCGCTCCCCCTGGCGATTTTCGTTGGCGTCGGGACGACCAATGCGGTCAACCTTTCGGACGGCTTAGATGGGTTAGCCGCGGGATTGATGGCCATGGCCGCGGCTGGGCTGACCGCCGTGGCGCTCTTGATGAGCGCGAACGATTCGCTTCTTACCAATGCTCCTGAACATGCAGCAACGTTGGCAGCCATTATCGCAGGAGCGAGCGTCGGGTTCTTGTTCTACAACCGGCATCCCGCGCGGGTGTTCATGGGCGATACGGGTTCGCTGGCGCTGGGCGCCGGGCTTGGAATGTTGGCCGTCTCGTTGCGGCAGGAGCTCTTGCTCGTGCTTTTCGGCGCGGTGTTTGTCGCCGAGGCGTTGAGCGTCATGATTCAGGTGACATACTTTCGGCTCACCGGCGGGAAGCGCATCTTCCGCTGCTCGCCGCTTCACCATCATTTCCAGTTTATGGGTTGGCATGAGACGAAGGTGACTCGCCGCTTCTGGGCAATCTGCGCCATGTTCTGCGCGCTTGCATTAGCCGCGGTCTGGTTTGGTCGTGTCGATCACGATTCACCCACGACGCAGCAGCAGGCGCAGAACAAGCACACCCCTTCTCCTGCCGTCAGCGTCCGGCGTTGATGGCATCGCGCGTGGCTTCGGCGTCCACGAGCCATTGTCCATCGTGCTTGCGTAAGGTCGCCGTGAACTCCCGCTCCCACGTTGACGTGCCGACAATGTACTTACCCTTCACGTAGATTTTGCAGGTTGCGATGTCGCCGTTGACAACGAGATTGGAGACGTTGACGGGAGGCTCGACCTTCATGGTTCGCAAATAGGCGAAGCTTTCCAATTCGTCAAATACCTCTTGCTGTCTTTCGGGCGGCCAGGAGAGCGTACTGATCTCCTGCCAATCACGGTCATTGAAATCTTCAGTCAGCGTATCGACCAATTCACGTATCTGCGTTTCATCGTCGTCCGGTGTACTCGGCCAAAACAACACCAGCGCGATAGCGATGGCAATGACCGCAACTACGCCGCCAATCATCAGAAGGTGGGAGCGATCGCGCGCCATAACGCTATTTCCCCTGTGCCGGCGAACCGAGCAGTCCTGTCAGTACCCGCTGCCACGCGGGCGAAGTCAGACTGGTGACGATGTTCTGAATTCCAGTGAGACATAGCGCGTAGGCCGGTTCGAGCACCGCTGGGTCGGCGTTCACGCGGTCGTGCTTGTTGGACATCATGAGCACCAGCTCATGTCCGACGTTCAGTTGATGCACGCTCAAGCGCAGACGCACCAAGCCGGATTCGGTTGGCAAGAAGTGATCCTTGCCGAGGGCTTCCGGCCGCAGTTCGAGCTTCCTCGGCCACGCAAACGACGCGACCGCGTAGCCGCCAAGCGAGCGCGTGGCGTCAGGCACCGGGATGCGTAGCAATACTCGCAGTTCCATCTCTTGTGGCGAAAGGTGGGGCGTATCTTTGAGAAACTGCGCCGCGAGCGATGTGACGGTGGCGGTATAGCGGTCGATGCGCGCGAAGGGTGATTGGGTAATTTCAAAACTTTCCGCGCCGATGACGATCTCATGGGTCCCCTGCTGATCCTTGAAGCGCAGTGGCAGCGCCATGCCCTCTTGCGCGCGCACCAACGAGCCCTTGAGCGAGCGCTCGAACGCGCCAATGCCGCGCAGGATCGAAGGCTGCGGCGCATAGTGCAGCGCAAAGGTCAGGGATAGGTTCGGTCCGGGCAACGTGCCTCCAGGGTGAACTATAGCGGTGAATGTGTCATCGCCGCAAGCGCGCAGTCACTGCCGGGTGCATTGCGCGTTGGTTGAAAGATGAACAAGGCATAGCGGTCGTAGCGCCGTGCGCCCTCGCATGGCGTCTTGTCCGTGATCGGTCCGTCACGTGAGGGCGCGTGACGCTACGATCAACCAACGCGGAATGCGCCCGTCACTGCCTGGCGCGAGCCAGAACAAGTTTGAGAGGCTTATGGTCGGATCCGATATCAGACCCAATCTCGCGCTGGAGCGTGACCAGGAACGGGCTATGCAGGCAGTGATCGATGGGGATTGCCAGAAGCGGAATCTCGACGGGCCAGCTCCACTGATAGCCAAAGCCCTCGTGGGAACTGACGAGGCCGCTCTCGTCGACGAAGTCCCGGAAGTATGGCGAGAAGGGCGTGAGGTTGAGGTCGCCGATGACAACGACAGGAAGCGTCTGCTTCTTCGCCCACTCCGCAATCTCCGCCAGTTGAACATTGCGTGCATTGGCGCCCCACTCACCTTTGGGTGGTGAGGGGTGGGTGCCCATGAACGCCATGCGCTCACCTCGCCAACAGAGTGTTGCTTCAATGGACGGCGCGGTGAATTCGACGCCCGGTGTTACGATTTTCGCGGCTTCTACGATATCGCCGCGGTCGAGCAGCACGATGCCCGATGTATCCGAGCGCGGCTCGGCAATGACAATACGGTAGGGGAGCTGCGCCTGTTCAATTCGTTTCATCCAATCGAAGTCGATTTCCATGAGCAGCACGATATCGGCGTTCTGCGATCTGATGTGGTTGAAGACGTCATCATAACGTTCATTGAAGCGCAGCACGTTGACGGAGAGCAGCGTGAGCCGCTCGTCATGCACCTGTGGCTTCTCTGACTCCGCATAGAGCGCTACAACCTTCGCGCCGTGCGCTGCGAGCGGCAGCAGCACCAGTGTCGCCAGACGCCAGTGCCCCGCGAATATGTAGCACAGCAGCGCCACCAATAAACCCGCGCAGTATTGCAGCGGAAAATGCGTGAACAGTTCGAAGGGCCACCACATCTTCGCGAGCGAGATGGGGATCAGCGTCAGCGCTCCCGCAGCGAACCCCAAATGGCCCGTGAACGCGCATACTCGTCGCAATGAAAAAGATTGTGCCGACGTTGCGTTCACGACGGGTTGTCCTTCTTCGCGGGCGCAGGCGCGCCATAGCGCGAGCCGTCGGGCTTGCGGCAATCGCTGAGCCAGATCTTCAGTGCGCGGGACTTTTTGTCGCGGGGATGTTTTCCCTGTCGCGGATACGACGCCACTGAATCCGGCGCTAACGCATCGATCAGAGGCTGTGACCAGCGCCTGCTGCGCGTCGCCATCAGGATGCGGCCTTGAGCGCTGCAACCGTAGACCCCGCGGCCATCTTCGATGGAGAAAGGCTCGCTGATGACGCGCGCCAATGCGAAGCGCTGCTCTTTCGTGTGTTCGGGGGGAGTGAAACGCGCATGAAGATAGCTGTACGAGACCGCCTCGCGCTCCGGCGGCAGCGCGCCGCGCAGCTTTCCATGCAAGGGATGCGGAACAATGCGCCGCCGGAAGTGGCACCAACTCTTGAGCCTCGGATCAAGTAGCGGGCAAGACGCCGCGTGCGTGCAAGGGGCGAGGATTGTCGCCGATTCCGCCAGCATGTTGCGCAATTCCATCACGCCCCACGAGACCACACGCGACGCTGGCTCCATCAGAAAGAGTTCGCCGTCAGTCTTGACGTGGGCGCGCGCATGCTTTGCGAACGCGCGGATCGGCTCGGTTGAGCGGCCACGAGGCGGTAGCCACTCGTTGAAACTTTGGGAAACAAGCAGGATGTCGGCTTTCTCTTGTGAAGGCTCTTCATCGAAGCTGAGCGCATGAGGATGAGAATGAATGGTGACAAGCTTGTCGATGCCGAGCATCCCAGCGAGGCTTTCGCCCATATCGAGAATATCCCGCTGCCGCTCTACAGCCGTGTACGACGCAAGAGTATTCGATCCTTCTAGGCCCGTCTGAACCCAGAGCGCGATCAGCCCCGTCATCGGTCCCGCACCCCAATCGTGCAGCGCGCGCTCGGGGCCGAGGTTTTGCATCGGTGAGCTTTGCCATGCGAGGCAGAGGCGGTACACATTCCACGGTAGAAAGTGAACGCAATAGGCCGCCTGCGAGAGCGGCGAAGCCAGATAATCCTTCAACACCATGGAGCTGCGGCTACGGGAAAGCCCGAGCGAGAGCTGCTCGACGGCTGCGCGCAGGCGTGGCGGCGGGATATCGCGGGTGCTTGTATTGATCGCGTCAAAAAGAGCAGCCATACGCTGATAAGGGGCGCTGGTGGGGGAGCCGAAAGGAGAAAGGCGGTGTTGATCCATGGGCGGCACAATACGATATTTTCAACTATGGGGTTACTCTTTGAGATAACTGGTTCCCGTAAAGGCGGGCATCACCCTAGCGACGTAATGCGCCGACGTCGCCGAAACTTTTTCGCAACGCGCCTTGTCGTCGGCAGTTTCCCCGCCTCCGTGAACCGTTGAGGCGCGAACTTCACGGCCCTAATTGCCCAGCACGCAAAAAGTCGATTGCTTCGAGCGAACGTCCAAGCCAACATAGCGCACAGCAAGCCTTTTCGTTGGGATACCAGCCGACAGCTTTCACACTGACAATGTGTATCCAACCAGATCGGCTCGCCACGTGGGTTCAGTCGTTTTCTCTTCGCCCAAGCCCGAGGGACTCGCGCCATGTCAAGCCAGCAGGCGTACAGCGATGAAGGAGAAGATCAAGAATTCGTCGTACGCCTCGGCGCACTCGTCAAGGAGTACCAGCTTCGCGGCCTCGCCCGCAAACTCGATATCAAGCACCAGAAAATCATACGGTACATGAAAGGCGCGCAACCCTCGGTGGCGTTTTGCCGGCGTATCGTGAAACGGCTCGGCGTCAACCCTTCGTGGCTGCTTACGGGCGAGGGGAGTCCAAAGCTGTCTGACGTTCCTAAAGCTGTCGCGAGCAACGCTTCCGATCTGCTGGAGCTTGTTCAGGCGATGAGCGCGGTATCGAAAATGCGGCTCGGCGCGCTCGCGGGCAAGCAGCATCTCAAGGTGATGCGCGAATTAAACGACGCCATGGTGGGGTACGACAAGCTTCGCAAGCGTCTTAACGCCCACAGCCAGGAGTCGTTTCGGCAGATCATCGATATGCTTCACACATCGGTTCATGGTAACCCGGATCTTGGAAAGGCTGGCCAACTGGTCAAAGCCGGTGAGCAGGTCATGCGGCTCTGCGACGATACCGGGCTGCGACGCGCGTTTTTACGTGAGGCGGCCATGTACGACCTGTTCTCCGGAAACCTTGCCGCGACGGAGCACAATCTTCGGGAGGTAGTGCTGGCAGCTTTCGTGTCGTGCAAGGACGGCCTTGACGACCAGGCTTGTATCGATACGCACAATCTGGTTGGCGGACTGCGGCAACAACTTCGCCTCGCCGAGGCGACGCGGGTCACGGAAGCCGCGATCGCTCTGACAGCGCCAGCCTTCCGGAAGTCGGTAAGATTTCATTTTCTTCTGGAGATGGCCGGAGCCAACGACATCGACAATGGAAGATTGAAACGGGGACACGCCCGGATTTTGCGCGCGCTGCCGAGGCTTCCGCGCGACAAGCAGGAAGTAAGCTCGATTCCAAGGCTCGCGGGCGCGAATTTTTTTGCGGGCGCGATGAACTTTCAAGAGGCAAAAGCATACTGCGGCAAGTGGGGCCCCCTCTGGGTCTGCTCTATGGCGCTGTGGAGCGAGGATCCGAAGGAACTTCGGGAGGCAGAGAGCATCGCCGGGAACTGGCACGGAGCCCCAAATTATTTCCTCCTCCTGCTGGGCAAGTACGCGGAGTTTTTGGCCCTTGCCACGAGAAGAGACTTTTCTTCGAAGGCGCTGGCATCGTTCGATGCCGCGGTGGAACGCATGATAATTCCCGCAGGCTATGCGGCGGCGAATCGCTGCCTTACGCCAGTGGTGCGAACGCGCATCGCATTTCTGTCAGGAGACAGAAAGTCAGCGACCCACCTCTTTCACCACACCGACCGTTATTTGGCGAGTATTGCCCCTGCCATTGCGCTGCCTGTCCATTTTGCCGCAATGCACCACCGGAACGCTCTTGCTCTTGCTGCCGAGAACAGCACTCTTGATAAGGCGCGCGATCGTGCGTTGAAATTTTTCACGAAACACGTCAAGGCGGGCTACATGGTATTCCAACCACTGCTCGACTCAGCACACAAAGTCAATGTCCGCTAATTGAGCGCCTATACAAAGCGTTTCAACGCAATGGTTGCGTTGTGGCCGCCGAAGCCGAAGGAATTCTTGAGCGTTGCGTCGACGCGCGCCTCTCTCCCTTCATTCGGGACGTAATTCAGGTCGCACTCAGGATCAGGCGTTTCGTAGTTTCGTGTCGGGTGAACCCGCCCGGTTTCGATCGTCTTGACGCAAGCGACAAGCTCCACGCCGCCCGAACCACCGAGCAAATGGCCGATCATCGATTTGGTCGAACTGATCAAAGCTTTCTCTGCGTGGGCGCCAAGCGCGCGGCGGATGGCTTTTGTCTCCGTTCGGTCATTGTGCGGCGTCGAAGTGCCGTGGGCGTTGACATACCCGATCTGTTCGGGGTTGAGCTTCGCGTCTTTGAGCGTCAACTGCATACACACGGCCGCGCCTTCGCCATCGTCGCTCGGCGCGGTGATATGGAAGGCATCGTCGGTGGCGCCGTAACCCGCAACCTCGCAATAGATTTTCGCGCCGCGCTTTTTGGCGTGTTCGAGTTCTTCAAGCACCAGAATGCCTGCGCCCTCGCCCATCACGAAACCCGAACGGTTCTTGTCGAAGGGGCGTGAGGCATGGGCCGGATCGTCATTATGATCGCTGCACATGGCGCGCGCGGCGCAAAAGCCGCTCATGCCAAGGCGTCCGAGGGTGGCTTCCGTCCCGCCGGTGAATATCACGTCGGCATCGCCGTACTGGATGGAGCGTAAAGCGCTTCCTACCGCGTGATTGGCGCTGGCACAGGCAGACGCTGTTGACCAGTTCGGACCCTTGAGACCAAGCTGAATGGCGATCTGCCCCGATGCGGCATTGAGCATCAGCTTCGGGATAAAGAAGGGATTCATGCGGCCCGGGCCCTTTTGGACAAGGATCGTACAGCCCTCCTCGATCTCGCGCATACCGCCGATACCCGAGCCAAGAATTACACCGATGCGGTATGGGTCTTCCTTGGTGGCATCAAGACCGGAGTCCTTCAACGCTTCCATAGCCGCGCCGAGAGCATAGTGGACGCAGGGGTCGGTCTGGCGCGCGAGCTTCTTGTCAAGGAATGTGGTGGGGTCGAAATTTTTAATGGTGCCGCCGATATGACAGTTCATGTCATCGACCGTCGTGTGGGTAACCTTTTCAATGCCGTTTTTCCCAGCGACAGCGGCTTCCCAAAATGTTGTGACGTCGTTGCCAAGGGGCGTGATCGCTCCCAGACCCGTCACTACAACTCGCCGGCGTTCCGACATGCTTGGACTCTCCCTGCCCCGCCCCGAAATCAACACGCCCAAAACATTATCAACATATATCAGCATCGCCCCGACTTCTCGGGGCGATGTGGCTTATACCTTTTTTTGCGAAGAGGCTTAACTGCCCTTTTTCTTTTCGCGGACGTACTTGACGGCGTCGCCGACGGTGGTGATCTTCTCGGCGTCCTCGTCGGGGATGCTCAGATCGAAGGCGTCCTCGAACTCCATCACCAGTTCGACGGTGTCGAGGGAGTCTGCCCCCAGATCGTTGACGAATGACGTTCCGCCCTGCACCTTCTCGCGGCTCACGCCCAACTGTTCGCAGACGATGCTTATGACCTTTTCTTCAATGTCGTCAGTCTTGGCCTGGGTTTGATCAGCCACTTGCCTTCTCCGTTTGTCGATTGAACCAACATTCCCGCGGACGCCCATGCAGATATTCGGCACCGCACACATGAGCGGGATCGGCCCACGCCTTCCCGCGATTGAGGGATAAGATTAGTGCGGATTCATTGGATTGCAACTGGCATTTCGGCGAATCTTAAGGCTGCGGCTCAAGATACAGCCAAGGGTTGCAACCCACTATGATGGTTCAATTTAGCGTTTTAAGAATCTACCGATTGCTTATTTTTACCGACACTTCAAACCCGCGAGCTTCGCAATGATCGCCCATTCGCCGGGCGTTACGGGCTGGATGGAGAGCCGCTGGCCGCGTTTGAGCAGGGCCATCTTTTCGAGTCCTTTGACGCCACGCAGCTCGTCGAGCGGGATCAAGCGCTTACACTTCTCGACGAACTCCACATCAACCATCATCCAGCGCGGCTGGTCGGGATCTGAATCTGCGTCGTAGTATTCGCTTTTTCGGTCGAACTGCGACGGATCGGGATAGGCTCTACCCGCAACCTTTGCCACGCCAGCGATGCCCGCGGGATCGGCGCTGGAGTGATAGAAAAACACCAGATCGCCAACCTTCATCCCGTCGCGCATGAAATTGCGCGCCTGATAGTTGCGCACACCCTCCCAGCCCGTGCGTCCATCGCGCGCAAGATCGTCGATGCTGTAGACATCAGGTTCGCTCTTGATTAACCAATACTGTTTCTCCGCCATCGTTTCCTCCGCCACCACCTCTACCACGCAAGCCCAATAGTGGCAACGCCATTGCTACGCCGCTATCGTGCGCCCATGTCCGCGATCCCATCGAGCACGCTCATCGTCGTCGCAGCAGGCAACTCCCAGCGTATGGGCGGCGCTACACCCAAACAATTCATGGAGCTTGATGGGCGTTCATTGTTACTGCGTTCGCTCGATGCGTTTGCGGATATTCCCTGGATCACCGAGCGTATCGTTGTGCTACCACAAGCGACGTTGGACGCGCTGGCCACAGGCAAGCGCCCGAATACGGACAGGATCGAACTGACTTCCATTCAATCCCCGTCCCCCATGGTCGCCGAAATGCGCCGTTTGGGTGTTTCGATCCTTTGCGCCGGTGGCGCGCGCAGACAGGACAGCGTTTATGCCGGCATGTGCGCGGTGCAGAATAGTTCAACGCTCGTGCTGATCCACGATGCCGCGAGGCCTTTTGCCACAAGGATGTTGATTGAGCGGGTTGCGATCAAGGCCGCAGAAAGCGGAGCAGCAATTCCCGGTATCATGCCGCGCGACACGATCAAAACCGTGGATGCTCAGGGACGTGTGACGCGAACCATCGAACGCAAGGACTTGCGCTGTATCCAGACCCCTCAAGCGTTTACGTTCTCCGACCTGCTTGCGGCGCATCGCCGCTACCGCCACGTGGACGTCACCGATGACGCCGCCATGTATGAGCTTGCGGCGCGCCCCGTACCGGTAGTAGAAGGCGACGAGGAGAATATCAAGATCACCGGGTGGGCCGATATTCCCCATGCGCAGGCGATCCTGCGCGTCCGTGAGGGTGGTTCGCATGAGCAGGCGTAAAACAACCCGCGCGCTTTCGCCGTGCTCGTTCTATCAGCACGGCTGGAAACTCTTTCAGCACGGCGATCTCGAAGGCGCCCGTGACACACTGCTGCGTTCGGTTGATGTGGACTTCGACAACGCGGCCGCATGGGGGCTACTCGCCCGCGTTTACGAAGCCATGGATGAGCCCCAGCACGCAGCCGAAGCTGCCCGTCAAGCCATTCGCTCTGCGCCTAACGATCCGCACTGGTGTGTAGTCGCGGCCACCATGTTGATGCCGCTTGGCTTGTACGACGAGGCGCGGCTGAAGATCGATCGAGCGCTGGAACTGAATCCCGAGCACGCGGACGCCTACTTTAACCGCGCCATTGTCAATGCATCCCAAAACAAGGCCGCAGCGGCAATCGCCGACCTCAAGAAAGCCCTGGAGCTGGACAAGGCGCTCTACGACATAGTCGACCAAGTCGACGAATTCGAAACGTTACGCGAGCACAAAGACTTCCCGAAGCAAGAGACGTGATCGTTCGGCGTACAAGAGCTCCACAATCTTCCCTGAATCGTGCCCTCGATCTTCAACCCGGAGATATACCATGAGCCAGCTTCACACTCACATCGATGACAAACTCCGCAGCTTCATCGAGCAGCAGCAGATGTTCTTTGTCGGCACGGCACCCCTCAAGGCCAATGGCCATGTGAACCTCTCGCCCAAGGGGATGAACTCCTTCCGCATCCTCGGCGAGAAAACCGTCGCCTACATGGACTACTTCGGCAGCGGGATCGAAACCGTCGCCCACCTGCGCGAGAACGGGCGCATCGTCATCTGCTTTTGCAGCTTTGAGGGACACCCGAACATCCTGCGGCTTCATGGCACTGGCCGCGCGGTTGAGCGCTGCGACGCCGAATGGGAAAAGCTTGCCCCCAACTTCCCTGTCGAGCGCGGCGTGCGCGCGATTATTGTCGCCGAGATCACGCGTATTTCAGACTCGTGCGGCTATGGTGTCCCACTCTACACCTTCAACGGCCAGCGCAAGCAGCGGCAGCAATCCATCGGCGCCCGCAGCGACGAACAACTCTGTCAGAGCATTGAGCGCTACAACCTCAAGAGCATCGACGGACTCCCCGGCCTCCGCGATCCCAAAGGTGTGCTGAGCGCGAAGTAGTAGTACTCCCGCATTAGGTTGAACTACGAGATTCACTGGTGGTTCCAGTAAGTTATCATCTGTTGCCATGAACACGCCGACGCTACGTCTCATATTCATGTTAAGTATCTGCTTTTGCGGCGTATTCGGATGTTCGTCAACACCATCCAGCTACGATGCCGGAAAATCAGCATTTGCAGAGCAGGATTACTCACGCGCGGCTGAACACTTCTCGTCGGCCATTCAGCAAAAAGAACATGTTGCCGCTGCATATGTGTATCGAGGATTGTGTGCTCGCTACATGGGAAAGACCGACGAAGCCATGGCTGATTTCGATCGGGCCATTCATGCCGACCCGAGCTATCCCTATGGATACTACAATCGTGGCGACCTTTACGCTGAACAAGGACGTTGGCAGGAGGCGGTTCCGGAGTACACCAAAGTGATCGAGCTTGGGGTTCGTGATGCGGAAATATTTTATGTTCGTGGTTCGGCGTACTTCCAATTGGGCGATTATCGGAACGTTATCGCCGACCTCGACCAGTGCATCGCATTAGATCCGTCCAACTACAAGGCATTCGATAACAGAGGCGCGGCCAAAGACCACCTTGGAAATACTAGTGGCGCGCTTGCTGACTACGAAAAGGCGATCGCGCTATGCTCGACCAATCCGACCTCCCACTACAACAAGGGAATCCTGAAAGCCGAACAGGGATTACTTCAGGACGCGATTGATGCTTTTTCAGCGGCGTTATACATCGATGCAAACTATCGGGATGCGAACAGGGACAGAGGCTGGGCATTTTTTGAGTTGGGTCAGTTGGACAGTGCTTTTGAAGATTTTAACCGGGCAATCGAAATCAACCATGCCGATACAGGCGCTTACTACGGGAGAGGTAGAGTTTACGACCAACGAAACGATCAAGAATCAGCGTTAAAAGAATTCGCCAAAGCTATCGAACTCCGGCCAGATATTGCGACGTACCGAGTCAGCATGGGCGCAACGTTGTTACGCTTGCAGCGGCTTGACGACGCCCTGCGAGAACTCAACAAAGCCATCGAACTGGACGCAAGCCAACACTTCGCCTTTTACAACCGAGCTTTGGTAAAAGAATATAGAAACGACATCGACGGCGCGATCGAAGATCACAAAAAATGTATTGCACTGACCGCAGACGTTGCGGACGCCTATATCTCGCTTGGACTTTTATATGCGAAACACAAGCAAGATATCGCTGAAGCTCGAAAAATATTGGCGGAGGGCGTAAACAAATGTACGGAGAAAGATCGTATTGACGCGATAAAAGCATTGCTGAAGGATCTTAGCGACTGAACTCTTTATCTGCGTCGTTTTCACAAATCCACCGGCAAACGATCGCGTAGCTCGATGCCATCGGGTGAAACGGACATGCGGTAGGCGAGGGCTTCGACGCCGGATTTCACGACCTTGCGGAGCAGTGCACCATACTCGGGGTCGATCTCGTCGGCGGGCCGAAAGCGTGAGCAATCCGCGCGACCCACGAAGAAGAACATCGCCGCGCGCTTTCCGCCCTTCACCTCCCGCGCCAACTCTTCAAGATGTTTTCGGCCACGCTCGGTCTGGGCGTCAGGGAACGCCGAGTGCTCGCCCACGCGCATGGTCGTGTTCTTCACCTCGACGTAGCAGTCGGCTTTGCCGCCGCCACTGAGCAACATATCGATGCGGCTCCTGCCTTCCTTGCCGTATTTCACTTCGCGCTTGAGCGCTGCGTATCCAGCCAACTCCGCGATCGCGCCTTGCTCGATGAATTGCGCGACGGCGCGGTTTGGGTTGCTGGTGTTGACGCCGACCCAGGTCTCGCCCATCTGGATCATCTCCCATGTATAGCGAAGCTTGCGCTTGGCGTCCTGCGAATCGCTCACGATCACGGGCCGGCCCGGCTCGCAGCACGCTTTCATGGAGCCGGAGTTGGGGCAATGGACGGTAAGAACTCGCCCGTCGTCGAGCTTGACATCGGCCAAAAAGCGCTTGTAGCGCTTGAGCAGAACGCCGCGCAGCAGTGGCTTCTCAAATGGCATGATGATCGCCATTGACCCATGCTAAACTCCGTCAGAGAGAATACGGAAGAATTTTGGCCGCAGATAGACGCGGATAAACGCATATGAGAAAAAGGCCACGACATAGCGAAAGAATGAATTCGAAAAAGAAGGGATTCATCTCGTATGTTCTTTATCCGCGTTCATTTGCGTTCATCCGCGGCTAAATTTCTTCCGTCTTTTTTGCGCTATCCATGGCAAATATTTTTGAATGGCAGAACATGCCTCCGGTCGACATCACCATCGGCGGAAAGTCCGGCGAAGAGCCGCCCGAACAATCGGGCGCGCGCAAGTTCATCGGCGTGCGTTTTCTCTGCGCCAACGAAGCCTACACCCGCATGTACAAGAACGAAGATGGGACGGCGTACACTGGCCGCTGCCCGAAGTGCATGAAAGAAGTGCGTGTGGGCATAGCCCCCCATGGGACGAGTTCGCGCTTTTTCAATTACGACTGCGGGAGAATGTGACCTACGAGAACTGGATTTCCGGTCACTCGGCGCAACGCTCACTACTCGCTCGCTTGCATCGTGTCTCCGCGGGAATGACACGCAGGGCGTTTGTAAATCCCGCGCAAATCCCTCAAAAAAACCGAGAAAATCCGCTCCGGAAATTTGCCACTCGATAGTGTAAAGGATATATTGTCTATGGCAGCGCCTTTTGGCAGCTTTGAGACACTTTGGAGGATATACGTCCCTCGTGTCAGAACGCCAATCCATCCCGAACCTCACTTATAGAAGAAACCGCTGGGGCGTCGTTCCCCGCGGAAACGCTGTGCCCGGACGCGGGCTTAGAACCATCGCCTCGCAGCCGTCGGCTCGTACAAGCACGCTTATGAGACGGCCAGAGCGGGGATAAATCGCGCGCGCGTCCATGACGCTCGCGCCCATTCTTAGAAAAGGAGGTGATCCGTGATCGAAGGTCAATGTAAGCAGAGGTGGAACCTGTAACGGATCTGACGGGGTCCTGTCGCCGGAATGACACGGCGCTGCGGCGCGATTGATGCGCCGCCGATCGCAGGTCCACCGCCCCTATGAAGTTCATAGCAACTGCCCGCGGCGCGATGTCGCGGGCAGTGTGATTTTAGCAGGCAGTTGAAAATTGGCCTGTTATCCGAACCATGGATGGTTCGGTGTTTCGCCATTGGTAATACCGCGAGAAACAGCAGCGATGCATACACCATCCACGGTTGGTGCCGGTGGTCCGTCTTTGGAACCTTGGACGATAGGGTGGTCTGAAATCGTACCGAAAAGTGTGAGGCGAAAGAGTATTGAATGGTCGAAATTAAAGACCACGAGTATCCTTTTGTGCGTAGAGGATGAGTTGTTGGAACAGGGCTTTCATAACTTGGTTGGCTGATAACGAGAAAGGACGAGAGGCGATGAAAACGATATCAACGAACGAGATGAAGTCAGTTGTGGGCGGCGTCAGAACGCAGACCATGTCCGGCGTGAACAATTGCCCGGAGTGGCCGAATCCGTGGTGCCGTCAGGGAAGCAGAAAGGGAAAGATCATTCTTTCGCGCCCGTAACCAGGTGGTCAATCTTCAAGTTTCTCATTGTCCAAGCTTTGCGACCTCACCCCGCCGCTTCCGGCGGGGTTTTCGTTTGACACGGGAATTTTCGGCGTCTGCCCAGTCGGCAGAAAAAGTGGGAATTTCGGCCATCGGCCCGCGTTTTGCACTAAAATGGGCCGTGCCGGAGACCTCCGCCGTGGCCGTTGCCGGATGCCGGAATGGCTGCTATGGTCGGTCGGTGAGGTTCGACGGGAAAATGGGCCATAACATAAGGTAACCCATGTTCGATAATTTCACCGAAAGAGCGCGCAAGGTCCTCGGGTTGGCCCGGCAGGAAGCGCAAAAGTTCAACCACGAATACATCGGCACTGAGCACATCCTGCTCGGTCTGATTCTCGAAGGCAGCGGCGTCGCCGCCAACGTCCTGCGCAACATGGAAATCGACCTGCGCAAGATCCGCCTCGAAATCGAAAAGCTGGTGCAGCAGGGGCCGCAGATGGTCACCGCGCCCGGCAAGCTGCCGTTCACCCCGCGCGCCAAACGCGTGATCGATCTCGCGAAGCAGGAAGCCCAAGCCCTCGCCCATGAATACATCGGCACCGAACACTTGCTGCTCGGCCTGCTCAAAGAGAACGAGGGCATCGCCGCCCAAGTCCTGATGAACCTCGGCGTGCGCCTCGAAGAAGTGCGCGAGGAAGTGCTCGAACTGCTCGGGCAGGACGCCGCCAACTCCGGTACCGGAACCCAGCGCGAATCCACTCGCAAGCTGACCTCCACCACCGACAAATCAAAAACCCCCGCCCTCGATGCCTTCGGTACCGACCTCACCGAGCGCGCCCGCGAAGGCGACCTCGACCCGGTGATCGGCCGCGCGCAGGAAATCGAGCGCGTGGTGCAGGTGCTCTGCCGCCGCACCAAGAACAACCCGGTGCTGATCGGCGAGCCGGGTGTCGGAAAAACCGCCATCGTCGAAGGCCTTGCCCAGCGCATTATCAACGGTGAGATTCCGGAAATCCTGCGGGAGAAACGTCTCGTCGTACTCGACCTCGCCATGATGGTCGCCGGAACCAAGTACCGCGGCCAGTTCGAGGAGCGCATCAAGGCCGTCATGACCGAGGTGCGTCGCGCCAAAAACGTCATTCTCTTCATTGACGAGTTACATACCCTCGTCGGTGCGGGCGGAGCAGAGGGCGCCATCGACGCTTCGAACGTGATGAAGCCCGCCCTGTCGCGTGGCGAGATTCAGGTGATCGGCGCCACCACGCTCGACGAATACCGCAAGCACATCGAGAAGGACGGCGCGCTCGAGCGTCGCTTCCAGCAGGTTCGCGTCGAACCGCCGAACGTTGAAGACGCCATCAAAATTCTGCGCGGCTTGAAGGGCCGCTATGAGGCGCACCACAAGATTCGCTATACCGATGAGGCCTTGCTCGCGTCGGTCGAGCTATCCGACCGCTATATGCCGGGCCGTTTCTTGCCGGACAAGGCCATCGACGTGATGGATGAGGCTGGCTCGCGCATGCGCTTGCGCAACATGGTCAAGCCGCCCGACCTGACCGAACTGGACAAGCAGGTCGAGGACCTCGAGCGGGAGAAAGATCAGGCCATCGCCGATCAGGAATATGAGATGGCCGCGAAGCTGCGCGATCAGGCGATGAAGTTGCGTAAGGAGAAGGAACAGAAGCAGCGCGAGTGGCGCGAGGAATTGAACGTCGTCACCGGCACGGTAGATGACGAAGTGATTTGCGAGACGGTGTCCTCGATGACGGGGATTCCGCTCACCCGCATCGACCAGCAGGAATCTGAGCGTCTCCTTAAAATGGAAGGCGAGTTGCACCGCTCGGTGGTCAGCCAGGAAGAAGCGATCAAGCAGATATCGCGCGCTGTGCGCCGTTCGCGCTCAGGCTTGAAAGACCCCAAGCGTCCGATAGCGAGCTTCCTCTTTGTCGGCCCGACGGGTGTAGGCAAAACCTTGCTCTGCAAAGCATTGGCGAAATTCATGTTCGGCACGGAAGACGCTCTCGTCTCCATCGACATGTCCGAGTATATGGAGAAGTTCAACGTTTCCCGCCTCGTCGGCGCGCCTCCGGGCTACGTCGGATACGAGGAAGGCGGCCAGCTCACCGAGAAAATCCGCCGCCGGCCCTACGCCGTGGTGTTGCTCGACGAAATCGAGAAAGCTCATCCAGACGTCTACAACCTCTTGCTCCAGATTATGGAAGAGGGGCGTCTCACCGACTCCTTCGGACGTGTGGTGGACTTCAAGAACGTCGTGCTGATCATGACCTCGAACGTTGGCGCTTCGATTATCAAGAATCAGGCGGGCCTCGGCTTCCGCAAGCTCGATGCCGAGAGCAGCTACGAATCCATGCGCGACGCATTGATGCAGGAGATTGAACGGCACTTCAAGCCCGAGTTCATCAACCGCCTCGATGACATCATCATCTTCCGTCAGTTGGTGAACGACGACATGAAGCTGATTTTCGACATCGAGATCAACAAGCTCGTCAAGCGCATGGGCGAGAAGCACATCGAGCTGTCCGTCACCGATCAGGCGAAGGAATGGGTGCTCGGCTCGAAACTTGTGAAAGACACCGAGTTCGGCGCTCGACCATTGCGCCGCGCCATCGAGCGGCACATTGAGAACGAGCTTTCCGAGCGCGTGCTCTCCGGCGATTTCGAGGGCAAGAACGGCTGTAAGGTTCGCGTCAAGGACGGCGCGCTCTTCTTCGACATCACCTTCGACCCGGAAAAGGGCCAAGCCTTTACCCGCGACGAAAAGGCGAAGAAGGAGAAGGAATCGAAGAAACAACTCGCCACCGTTGACGACGCAGACGGGGCGTAGGCAACTACCGCTTCATGATCCGCACGCCGTCGCGGTTGATGAAGTGGCCGCGGCCGTCGAGGTATTCCAGCAGCGGAATCGCGTATTTCCTTGTGGTGTCGAGTAGATTGCGGAAATCTGCGGCGCGCATTTCGCCTTTTTCACCAATAAATTTTCGTGCGCGGCTCACCGCCTCGTCGATGCTCGTCGCCATCATGATAAAGGTCGCGTCAAGCAACACCGCTTCCCCCCGCGAAGTCAGGTAACTGATCACGGCGCGGAAGTCTTTGTTAGCGAGGCCGGAACGCTTCTCGAGGTCGGCCAACTCCGGCGGCGAAAAGCCTCCTGCCTTGAGTTCCGCGCGGATCAGGTCGAGGGCTTTTTTCTGCGCTGCGCTGAGCTGGACGGCGTGTTTTGCGTGACAGACCACTTCGCCCTCGCGCACGATTTTCTTGTCCGTCGAGAGCATGGCGAGCACTTCGTTGAGCAGGCGCGGCTCCAAAGCAGTTCGTTGCTGTAACTCGGCTTCGGGCATGCCGGCGGCCTGTGGGTGCTCTTTGTGATAGGTTTCCAAGAGTGCCAGGATATTCTTGCCCAAGTCGGCCCATGCGTCCTTATGCACCAGCTTGCGAGCGCTGCTGCGCAGTAACGTTCCCTTTTTCAATAATTCCTCGATCAGCGGCTCCGCTTCCTTCGGCAGCAACCACAACTCCTGCGCGAGTTCTGTGTCGGAGAGCCCCGTGCCGCCGGCTTCGAGGCAGGTCATGGCCGCGAGCTCGTTGCGGTTATCCAGAGCGCCCGCCTTCTTCTCGAAGAGCTTCACGCGCTTTTCGTCTTTGTGGGTGATCGTCTCCTGGCTGGTGCTCAGCACGCGGCCACCCGCGACAGTGACTGCTGGGGAGGGAATACGCAGAATGAAACGATCGCCTGTGGCGGCTACCACCGGTTCTTGTAGTTCGAGGCGCACCAGCGCCGTTTCACTCGCGGCGATCTTCGGGCGGTTGCTGTCGAGGATGTGCAGCGAGCCGGTCACTTCGCTGTTGTCGATCAGCAATTTGAGTTCCGTGCCTTTTTTGAGGGCGCGTTTGAGCGTGCGTGCGGTGTTGATGCGCGCGATCACCGAGCGCAAGGTTTTCGCATAGCCCGGCTGCGCGACGACGTGGCCACGGTGGATGCGGTGGTGGTCGATGGCGCTGATGTTGAGCGCGCTGGAGTGTCCGGCCTGCGCTCGCTCGCGGTCGCCGTGGTAGGCCTGAATGTGGCGAAGTTTACCCTGCTGGTTCGATGGCATGGTTTCGACCGTGTCGCCGATCGCCACCGCGCCGGAGAGCGGAATACCCGTCAGCACTGCGCCGTGGCCCTTGACGGAGAACACGCGCTGCACCGGCATGCGGAACGCGCCGGAGCCGTCGTGGGGCGGGACCTTGTCGATCATTGCCGCGAGCTTTTCCTTGAACGCGTCGAAACCTTCGCCGGTCTGGACACTGAAGGGGATCATCTCGGCGCCTTCGATGAAGGTGTCCTTCGTCGCCTCCGCGATGTCCATCTTCACCAGTTCGATAGTCTCCTTGTCGGCGAGGTCGGCCTTGGTGATGGCGATGACGCCGCGCTTGATCCCGAGCAGCGTAAGAATTTCGAGGTGTTCGCGGGTTTGAAGCATCACGCCGTCGTTGGCAGCGACGCAGAGGATGACGAGGTCGACGCCGGTGGCGCCCGTCACCATGTTTTTAATAAACCGTTCATGGCCGGGGACGTCCACCATGCCGACGCGGAATTTTCCGCGATGCAGGAAGTTGGCGAAGCCGATGTCGATGGTCAGGCCGCGCTCTTTCTCTTCCTTTAAACGGTCGGGATCAATGCCGGTCAACGCGCGCACGAGGCTCGACTTGCCATGATCGACGTGGCCGGCGGTGCCGATGACGATGGGCAGGATGGGTTCGGCGGCTGTGGCGCTTGCTGACATCAGGCGTTGGTCTCCGTGGAGTTTCTTCCGAGAAACGCGGCGTAGGCGTATTTGATCCCCGTATGCACCTTGGTGCCAGCGTGGTCAAGGGCCGAGGGAAAGAGCAGCGCCATGCCAGCCTCGGGTTTGATCAATACGTCCTGCGTGGGGAAATAGGTGTGGCCGCCGAGCATGTTGTCGTTGAGGTAAACAAGCACCGTATAGCGGCGAAAGCCCGTCGGGTCGGCGTCAGTGTCCTTGTGGACATAGCCGTTGGCGCCGGGTTCATAGCGCAGCAATTGATGGTGGCGATGGTGGGGGAGATGGTGGCCATGTTCAGCGAGCAATGGCCGGACTGAATCGTTAAGCAGCCCCTCGAACTCGCGCCACGGCGCTCCGGGAGCATCGGGAGGAAAGTTTACGGGCGAGATGATTTCCGCCCCGTCATTCGTTCCGCCCATGTAGCGGGTTTTCGGATGGTCGCGATTCCATGCGCCATGCTCGTCGAGCGAGCGAAGGAGTTCCGCGCAGCGTGTCCGCGAGAGCAGGGGAAGCGTCATGATTCCCGCGCCGTGAGATGTGAGCGCAATCGTGCCCATAAGATATTGAGTTTCCGTCTCGCCAACAGTTGGCGCAAGGGATTAGAAGCGGTCAAATGAGAACTTCAATCTCGTTGTTCGATTTCTCGAATGATGTCATGCAATAGCGCAGGTTTGATATGCAGGGTCGAAACGCTGTCGATGGTTTGCAACAATCGGATAACACGCGCTTTGGTCATTTGCTTGCGCCGGATCGAACGTATCAGAAGGCCTATGGTTCCATGTACCGACAAGCCGAGACTTTGGGCTGCCAGTCTCGCTGCATTGTCGTCGGTGAGAAGTAATGACGGAACATACATTTGAGCTATCCGGATCGCGCTTTGCTCTCCGCCATGGAGGGAGTAGAGTTTAACCAGTGTTTTCAACACAGGTGACGGAGGCGATGCGAGCGTCGTCTTTTCAAATCCTGAATGACGTTTTGTCAATGCGGCAGGCCGATGGTGTTCGACCTCTTTCCATACTTCTTCTGGAACAAGAACGCGCGGAAAGTCGCTCAAAAGATGGATGCACTCTAACTCGTCGAGATGAATAAGCGGTCCGGCGTCACATACGACGACAATCGTCGTTCTATTCTCGACCATCGAGGCCCCAAGCGAGATCTTCCCGGAGGAATGTTTCGGTGAGGTGTAGCGAGTGTGATTCCAGATAGCGGCGCAATGCTTCCGCCAGAAGACTATCGAAATTGTCGGCACCACCCTGCTCAACGAAGGCTTTTGCTTCATCGACGAGTTCTTGCGGTAAAAGGGCCTGTATAGAAGTCTTCATAGCCGGTAGTTTAGCAGATTTTCGCTCGGACTTAATAGGTGAAAAGGATTCGCTAGCGCACCTTGTCCAGCAGCATGATTGCGAACAAGAGCGGCAGATACGCGATCGAGGCGAAGAAGAAGCCGCGCACGACGCCACGGGTGTGCCGGATCAAGAGCACGAAGGCGAAACAGGTGAACGCAACCGCCAATGGCAACGCGCACTGGGTATACATCTCGCCGCTGAGTCCCACCTTTGTTGGCAGCAGGCTCACCAGTAGCAAAGGCAAACTCCAGAGCGCGATTTGCCGCGCCATCATGCCGCCGTCTTTGTCCATGGTGCTGAGCATTTTCATGCCGCCGGCGGCATAGTCGTCGCGATACAACCATGCAATGGACCAGAAATGCGGGATCTGCCAGAAGAACAAAATCGCGAACATCACGAGCGCGTGATAGTCGACGTTATCACTCGCGGCTGCCCAGCCGACCACTGGCGGCAGCGCCCCGGGGATTGCGCCAGCGAGAGTATTGAACGAAGTGCGAACTTTGAGCGGCGTGTAGATGAAGATGTAGGTCACGATGATTGCGAGAGCGAGCCACATCGACAGTTCATTGACGAACGCCAGCAATGCCAGCAAGCCGAGAGCGCAGCACGCAATGCCGAAGAGCAGCGCCTCGCGCGGCGTCATGCGGCCCGATGGCAGGGGGCGCT
>JABWBM010000146.1 GCA_013360495.1 Planctomycetaceae bacterium | reverse complement strand
CGTCAGGGTATACGGAGCCATTCCCCCCGTTGCAGTGACCGTAACCGGACCGTAGGGCTTACCCGGCGTGGCAGGCGGCAAAACGGACTCCGTCAGTGTCGGCAGCGCGAAAAGCGGAGCCTGCATAAGCACGAATACCGTCACTCGCCAGAACATAAGGTGTCCGCCTCTTTATGACTGTATTGCTTGTGCTTATCTACTTGGCGTTCTTGCAGCTTCCGCCATTCTGAACCGCCAATTGCTGGAGAAACTGAATCGTACCGGGTATTTGCCCCACACCGACAATACTGAGTTTGCAGCCGTGTTCCTTCTTCTCGGCAAACCACCCGGGAAAATCCCGCAATACTGCGTCCATATGCTTTCCCTCGCCCCATTCGCAGGTTGCGTACCCGGTTTGGTAGGGAGTCCAGTCAGCGGTTCCAGGATAGGGTTCGCCATCAGTGAGAAAGACGAGCGAGCCGAGGTCATTCGGATACTCTTCACATGCTCGCTTCAACGCCTTCCACGTTGGAGTTCCGGGCCAGAGAGAAATGTTTTCAATCGTTTCGATGGCAGCCTCCCGAATGCCTTCCGTGCATTGCACAAGTTCGCCCTTCCAAACATCAGTAACTGGAGGTTGCGCGAACCAACCCGCGAGCCAGACAAAATCAAACCATATATTTTCATCGAAATTCCTGAGCATTCGCACGACTTCACTTTTGACGAGATCAATGCGGCTCATGCTGCCGATAACCCTTCCATCGTGGTCCTCTCCGGCACCGGCATCTTGCTTCTTCATTGAATTGGAAACATCGATAACGAAAACGACCTTGCCTTCAATCGCTGCGCCGAAGAACGTCGGTGTTTCGGTGTCGTCATCCGCCCCCGGCTCCGACGGCTCCGCCGGCGGATTCGAGTTTTCGACGGAGGGAGAATTGTCTTCGCTACCATCCTTCGATGGCATACGCAACAACAAGCGACCGCTGGGCGCGTCGGCCTTGTCATGATCGGCAGTACGGAACAATTGCGGCGCGTTATCTGCGCTTTCTGCTCCGGCGACATCGGCCATGCGCGCAGCGAGGAACAGGGCGCATACGCCAATGACGACGATGACCAGACTCTTTGCAGCTACGTGATAGTGTTTCATGATTGCTCTCCAAACTGATCCATTCACATCCGTGCGCGTTTCCGGAAGCTCCAAGGGTGCGCCCTTTGACGCACCCTCGAAGCCGCGTCGAACTAGCCCGGATTGCCGAAGGTGCCCGAGCCGCCTGTGGTGAGTCTTCCGTGATTAATAATTTTCAGACCGCCAACAATCGTCTTGAGTTCTGCGTTTGAAACCTTCTTCATTGATCCAATCTCCTGATGAACCCCTTGGAACAACCACACGCTTCGGATCACGTTTTCCGCAACCTTTCGCGTCACTGCACATAGTTTACAGCAAACGGACAAAATTAGTAAAAACTACTGATTGACTTTTGTACGGAATTACGGACAATGAACTCAGGGCTAATTCAAAACGAGGGATTGTTCGGCAAATAAAAAAGAGACTTCCCGAGATAGGTTTGACGAGGAATGAAAAAACTCCGCGCGCGGGGTACCCAAAATGCGCTCGATGGATGCGAAAATAAAAAAAAGTTCGACAGAACGTCGGAAATTGACGGCAGGGATAGCGAAAACAGAAAAAACACAATCAAAATGAACGAAAATAGCAGCGCGCACGGGAGTAAAAAAATGGGAAGTTACAACTTTCAGGAAACGCGGCTTTGCCTAAGTATCGAATAGCGAAAAAAAACGATTGCGTTGAGGAGCGCTCGATCGAGATGCGGTTCCCGGCAAAGATCGTCTCTCGATACGAGACTACGGTGTATGGGGAACATCTTTCCTGAGAATAGATGCCGCCCGCATGAAAAAACAGCCGCGGAAACTCGTGTCCATTAATCAATTCTCCTTTAAGCATTTGCGGCCCCGTGTTTTTCTATGCGATTGCCAGAAAATTTTGAACATTCTTTCGAGCAGGCCGCTCGTGACCGTCTCGCTGTTTCGTAATCTCCAAACCCGAAGGGCTCTATCTGATGCGCGAAGTCCTGTCAGCCGACGCCTATGACAACGCCATTCGCGAGAGGCTCAACGTCGTCGCCAATAAACTTTCCCAATCGGAAGTCGCCCGGCGGACGAAGACGCCTCGCGGCAAGATCAACCGCTATCTAGCCGGAACGCGAATCTCGGCGGATTTCCTCTGCGCTATCGCCGATGGCTGCGAAATCAATCCCGCATGGTTGCTGAGCGGCGAAGGCGCCCCAACCCTTGAAGCGGTCAGCCCAGCTACGGGCGAGTTCGCAGGGACCATGCTTGAACTGGTTTCCGCCATGAATGACGTGTCGAAGATGAAACTTGGTAATCTGGTCAAAACCGAGAACCTGCAGGACCTCTATCAACTGAACCAACAGATCGCGACATTCCGAAAGTTGCGTGAGGATATCGCGCGCCAAACGCGCCCCATCTTCGATGCGCTCCTCAAAAACTGTCAGGATGCTCTTCGCGCGCGTGAAATGGAACGGGCGGAATCGCTCGAACGCGCCATGAGCCAAGTCTTTGAGCTCTGTCAGGACGACGCGCTCCAGCACGAAATACTCAAAATGCGTTACGTGCTGATGAACTGGCGCGGGCGTTCAGGCGAGGTCATGAGCATCTCCCGACAGCTCTTTTCCATGACACTCGCCAATCCCCAACGCGCCCTCGCCAACATGGCTCAGGATGCCAACAACTACGCCCTCTCACTGCGCAAGGGAGGGTTCATTGATGAGTCCTGCCGCATCGCACGCGCAGCCCTCGAACTGCTCGAACCCGGCAACGATCACTACGCGCTACTGCGCGCATCGCTTGCGCTTTCGGAGGCCTATCGCGGGAACCTCGACGAAGCCATAGCCATATCCAAGGGCGCGTCGGCGACGTTCAAGATCGAGCGGCTCGGCCAGTTCGCGCGGGCCGCCTACCTGCACCTCTTGCTCTGGAACGGCACGCTCTCCTTCCGTCAGGCGGCTTTGATCTCGAAAGGCGATGACAACTGGTCAATCCCGCTGCTACAGTTCGCGCTCTGGAGCGAGGAGAAGGACGATCTCAAAACAGCCGTGAAGAGAGGCGCAAAGAGTCTGATCGTCAGCGGCGCGCCGCGCTTTCGTGTGCTGCTCGCCTGGGCAAGGCAACTGCGCGAGGCGCAGGCAGGCAAGACAAGCGCCTTGGCTGACTTCGTAGAGCTCACCAAGGCTGATCGCGCGCAGCTCATTCCGGTGGAGCTGTTCGAGTGGTGGACGGGGTACGCGCAGACTGCGCTCGCCTTGAACGACACGGAAAACACCGCCAAGGGAATTCAGGAAGCCCGCAATATATGGCAATGCCTGGATAAGGGATGCTTTCCGGCAGCCCCTTCAATCGCCTGTTTCCACCGTTCTGTACTGCGGCTGCGCGACGCGAAGGTCAGTTTCCCAGAAAACACGGGCGCAGCAGATGATGCAGAAGCATTCTTTCGTTCATGCATCAACCGGGGCTACAAAGTGTTCGATACGGCCTTTGAAAGCAAGCAAAAATAGCAAGCGTTCCATTTTCGATATGGAAGGCATTCTCTTGGCACCGTCAATACGCCCGTGTGCGACGGAGGAGAACCCGCGCCTTTTCCGGTTTGGTGTCGGCGATGGAAAGCTCCATCAGCAATCCCTTGCCATGAAACGCTACCTTATCCAATCGAATGTCCGAGCCGCCGCCATAGATAGCCTCAAGATTGAGCGTTCCAGCCGCCCGGTCGAGGGCGCCCTCGTACCGGACACCATTCACGAGCGCGCGCACAGAGTTGTTGGCGTAGAGCACGATTTTTGCGTTGGGCTGCTGGCTAAAATACCCGGCGATGGACTGGGTAATGCCGAAATCCTCAAGCGCTTTCGGGTCGCCCTCGCCTTCAAGCTTGCCTAAAACCGGGAACACCGGCGCGCCGCTCAAGCGTCCCTCATAAACGCCGCTCACGTCCTTGCCGCGTTTGCGCAGCCAGTCGGTATGAGCGTCCTCGCGGGTGCCAAGCCGGACGATCAGATCTCCGGCGGACTGCGCGCCCTGACCGTCGCGCTCGCGCTGATCGTAAAAGTCCTCGATCACATCGAAGAAGCTCTGCGGTCTCACACCAGCGGCCGTGAGCGCGAGCGCCGCCAACTCCGGGTCGCCGAAACGCAATACACGCATCAGCGAAGGCGTTAGGGTCTTGCGGTCCTTTTCGAACACTTTTTCGATTTCAGTCTGGTCGGGCCGGCCGGCCAGGCCGAGGTAAAGTTCCATCTGCTCCGTGAGGTTCAGCTCACGGGCCTGATCGCGCCAGATACGCGCCGGGCGGCCGGCGTCGTTATCGACGTAATCCTTGATCTTCTGATAACGCCGGTCGGATTCGTCCTCGCGTTTGAGGCGCGCGAGCAGGTAACGCTCGCTATACCCTTGCTGCACCCAATAGGCTGCCGCCTCGTTCGCATAGAAAGGCTCGAAGGTGTCGCGCAAGCCACGAAGCAGCTCGCCCTCGCTAATACTCTTGGCCTCAAGCAGGGCGGCGAGCGCGACATCCGTCGCGGCAGTATTCACAGCGCCGACGAGGTCGATGTCCTCGAGTTCGGCGTCAAGCTTCGCCAACTCGCCGCCAAGGATGCGCGTGCGCAGGATGTTGGACATCTCGAGCAAATCGAGACGGTCGAAGAGCCGGTCAGGAATATCATCGGCCCGCAGGCGCTCCTTTTCGATGTAGCGAACCAATTCGAGTTGGCCAAAGTCCGCGCCCTCCGCTGGCGTCGGAAATTCATACTGCATAACGCGGCCTTCTTCCTCGGCGCGGACGCCGGAAATGGCGGCGACAAGCGACAATGTCAAAGCGACGAGAATTAATCTGATCGTATAGAAAGCCATGGCGCGATCCTCCTTGCAGGATAGGCGTGAATCAAAGAGGTATGAATACGGAAATATTCTAGCAAAGGAATGGACGCAACGCCCCCCATGAGAGGACAGCGCGCCATATTTCCGGCGGGTAGAGTTTCAGCGGTGTCAAGACGCCCGTTACGCCTGCTGCTTGCGGCGGCGTGCGAACCATCCACCGAACAAAGCGAGCAGCGCACCAGCGAACGGAATGATTGGGCGGTTGCCGCCATTCGAACCGAGCGAACAACCACCGCTGCTGTCGGACAGCGAAGAGAGTTGAAGTTCCTGCACCACTTCGCCGCCTTCGGCCTTGATGGTCAACACAACCGTTGCGGGTCCTGATGCGTCGCCGACGGCGTCAGCGGCGAACCCGAAGTCGAACGCATCGCCAGCTTGAAGTTCAACACTATGGATATACAGATGCGTGTCGTCCGATTCGACGCTCATGGCGGCGCTGGCTTGGAACGAGCGCGCTTCGGAACCCTCAGACACTCGACCACCGACAGAGAGCACATCAATCTCGACCATGGATGCGGACGACGAGGACGCGCTGCTCGAACGGGTAATAGACGAATTCGTTAATTTTATCTTGTGGTAATTTTTCGGCACCTTGATGATGATGACGCCGATCTTGAGCGGCGTGGACCTCGTGTTACGAATCTTGAGCTTGGCCTGGAGTCCCTTGCTGTTCGCAAAATTCGTCTGTCCCGTGCCGCCGCCTCCGCCACCTCCAGATGAGGCCGTTGTGGCGCCAAGGTCGATTGCAATGCTGCTATTGAGCGCCGCGTCGGCGACAGGATCGGACGTTGCGGGCGGTTCGTTCGCCGCGACCGGAGATGTGAAGCGCTGGGCGAAGACGTCCTCGCCCGAGGTGTCGTCATTGTATTCATTCCAAACGATCACGTGGTTGGAACCGTCGGCGTCAATCGCCACTGCCGGCGTCTCCACTTCGTCATAATATCCGGTTGAGCGGATGAAGGTCTCATCGGCGACGGCTTCGCCGCTGGAGTTGTAGCGCCGCGCGAGAATGTGGTAGTAATCGCTCGAGCCGTCTGGATACCCACTCGCTTCCCACACGACGACAAAATCGCCGTCGCCGTCCATGGCTATGCGTGGATCCGAATTGTCATACTCGAGATCGCCGTCACTCGCGCTGATCTGGAATTCGGCGCCTTCGGCCGCGCCGGAGGCGTCAAAACGCTGACCGACAACGGAATAATCGCTGGTAGCAAAATCATAGGACTGGTAAACGACGGCAAAATTTCCATCGGCGTCCATAGCGACCGCAGGATAATCCTGATCGCGGGATTCTTCCGTATTGACCTGTGTTTCGGCGCCTTGGGCGTTGCCGTCGGCGTCATAGCGCTGCATGAAGATGCCTGCGCCATCGCTATCTTGGTACGAACTTTCCCATACGATCACGAAATCGCCATCGGCGTTCATGGCGACATCGGGACGAGTTTGATTGGCATAGGTAAAGGTGTTGACCTGAAACTCGGCGCCTTGTGCCGCGCCTGCGGCATCAAAGCGCTGGGCATGAACGCTCGTACCGCTACCGTCCTGATCACTTCGCCACGTGACAACGAAATCGCCGTCAGAGTCCATGGCGATTTTGGGGAGTATCTGATCGTCCTCTTCTTCAGTATTGACAAGGACTTCGCCGCTCTGCGCCACACCGGCGGCGTTATAGCGCCGCATGACGACGCCGTCGTCTGAATCGTCCACATAGTTCGAATCCCAGACAATGACGAAATTGCCGTCAGCGTCCATGGCTACATCGGGATTGGATTGATACCCGGATTCTGTGGTATTGACCTGAAAGGGAGCGCCTTGAGCTTCGCCCGAACTGTTATAACGACGCGCAAAAATGCCGGAGCCGTAACTATCGGCGTAAGCTTCCCACACGACGACGTAGTCGCCGTCAGCATCCATGGCGACGACAGTATTGGAGACGTCCTCGCCTTCGTCGCTGACATTGATGATTTCGCCCTCGGTCGTGATCTCGCCGAATTCGGCGCAGGCGGGCTCAGGCGATCGCGCGATCATCGCGGACGCCATCAACGCGAGCGCCGCGCACTGCTTGGTGAAGCGGCCAAGGTTCGCAACGAGATTGAGCGGCAACGAACGCAGCATCGCAAGCGCAGCGAGTCCCATGCGGCGAGCCATGCGCCTTTGCTGACGCGACGTTAGGGAAGAAGGCCTGCGATACCCGATGCTCATTGTCGTTCCTTCGTTTGAGAACAATGCACCTTTTGCCTGTGATAAAGGTGGCGGAATTACACGATAAACTGGAATCACAAGCAACAGAAAAGCGCACTTTCAAGACAGCATAACTCTTTGAATTAATGATGGTTATGCCATTATACAAAGTCGCGATTCGTTCCCATACCGACCCAGTTGCGAGCAAACAAAAGGCATGTGCCGCTCGACAACGTTGAGCCGTACTTCGGTATCAAAGTGCGGCCACGCGTTCATAAGCCAATGGACGGAACGCACCAGCCAAAGAGCGACAAGCGTATCGATAGCACGGAAAGCGGCGTCATCAAGCAGCCGCTTTGCCCGATACGCGTCGATGAAGGAACGATAGAGTGGCGAAAACTCCTGTGGCTTTCCCTCGACCGATGTCTCGGCGAGCCACTGGCCGAATACTTTTGCCACATCCCAAAGAAAAGGCGCTCGCTCGCACTCGGCGAAGTCGATCACGCGCGTTTCGCCTTGATGTATGAGCGCGTTCTTTTCCACGAGGTCGCCGTGAATCAGGCCGCGTCCATTGGCGGTAAGCACCGACTCCAGCGACGCAACATCGGCGAGCACGCGCTCCATCATCGGGCGGCACTCATCAAAAAGCGCGTTGAGCTGCGGAGCGCCGTGAACCCGTTGAGCGAGAACCGGAGGATGAGGGTTCCAATGGGCGACTGTCGTCAGGTCTCGATCAATCGTCGATGCGAAACCATGCAACATGGTCATCGCCGTCCCGATGCGCGCCGCATTCTCCGGTATACGCGCTATGCGCTCGCCCTTCACCCAACGCATCAGCGTTACGCAGATCCGCGAGTCTCCTTCGTCGATCTCCGTGATCGTTTCTCCCGCGACATTCTTAATTGGCTGCGGCGCCACAACAACTTTCGAGCGCGCAATCGCATCGAGCCAGCCAAGCTCGCGCTGGATCGCCTCGCGGGAATTCTCCGCCTGTTTCGCGTAATCCGCGCGTGGAAGGTGAATGCGCAGCAGGCAGGTGTTCCCGGCATACTCTTTCGTTCCCGGAAGCAACAGCGGGTTATCCGTTTCAATTCTGAACGTCGCGGCTTTGCGTTGGTTCAGGCCAGTAATCTTCGCGCGCTTGATGCCGTAGTGCAGCACCGCCTGCCCGGCAAGCGTTTGCAAGCGTTGGCGCTCGTGGGTAGGAATCACCTCATGCCCCCTGCTTCGACGAGCCGTCCTTGCGCTCGTTGGCGGGGCGCAGCCAATACGAGAACTCCGGCGCGGTGATCGCCTGCGAGCTTTCCTCGCGCAGGTGGTTGAGAATGTTCGGCCTTTGCACGCCGGGGAGGAACAGAACTTCATAAAGCTCGTTGCAGCCGCCGGTGAACTGGAACATGCCGACGGGCGCGCCGGTGGCGACATTGATCACAGCGATGCCGCACAGCAGTTCATCAAAGGTTTCGCTTACAGGTAGACCGCTGAACAAATGCTTCTCGCGCACCTTGCTCATACCGATCAGCGCGAAGTCGCCGACGAAATCGAGGCCACGCAAAAATCCCGGCAGGCGGCAGATGACCGAAAGCTCTCCATTCAAAGGATCGAGTTTACACAACTCTCCGGTACCGGAGTTGAGCAACCAGAGCGCATCCTTATGCCAACGCGGCGAATGAGGCATGGACAGCCCACGGCAGATGACTTCCTTACTCGCCACATCCA
>JABWBM010000145.1 GCA_013360495.1 Planctomycetaceae bacterium | reverse complement strand
CGACGACCAGCCAGGCGTAACCGGGATTCAGCAGCGGGTTGACCGCCGCGGGAACATACAAGATACTCAGCGCCAGCACCATGACGCCATGCGCCCGGTTCCATGCCTACGCCGTGGTCGGAACGTGGCATTGGCTCCCATTCCTTCGTCGATCATGTTGTCGATTGGCTCTATCGCCTATTGGGCTGAAGCTGTCTCACTTTATCATCCTATCTTACTGCACCTCCCCCGCCAACCAGAGCGCTGTCCACCAGGTCAGCCCAAGCAGATGTTGCATGCCTACGGACAAGAGGGAGGGGGTAATCCACTCCTCCAAACGATGGGCATTGCCGCCTTCGGTAATCCCAATACAGATAGCAGGAATGTTGCGACTCAACGGGATATTGGCGTCGGTGCTGCTAATCCGTAACTGTGGATTGGCCACCACGCCATGATAGGCCAGGGAGCGAAAAGCCGCTTTGACCAGCGGGTGGTTGAAGTCTTCGTGGTTCTCCCAGTCCATGATGTGCAGCGCTCACAGCGTGTCGTAGATGCGCCAGAGATCGGAGCGCCGTCCCGTAACCGCGCCGGTATTGTCGGCGATATCGAGTATGCTTTGTTCTGTGATCATGGCGCTAACTCCAGTCCTGTCTTCGTATCGGTGTATCTTTCAACCGGCGTCTCCGGGAATCTCCCGGCGCACCGCGTCATTCCTTCGCTATGCCGTGGCGGCCGTGTGGCGCACGTCGGAGCCTGTGCGCACCACGCGCACCAGCCGCCAGCGTTTCATCTTCGAAATCGGCCGCGTCTCCATAATCTCGACCAGGTCGCCGACTTTGGCGGTTCCCTGCTCGTCGTGGGCGTGCAGCTTGGTGTGACGCTGCACGAACTTGCCGAAGCGCTGGTGGCGCACCTGACGCTGCCAGAGCACCGTGATCGTCTTCTGCATCTTTGTCGACGTCACGACACCCTGCAGTTTGCGGCGCCGTCCACGTGTGGAGACTTCGTTGCTCATCGCTTACTTTCCCTTCACCACGTCCATCTCGTGCCGCACGCGCTTCAACTCGTTCTTGCGGCGCAAGAGTTTCTTGCTCTTCGCGCTGCCCGGAGCTGCCTGCTTGAGCGCGGCTTCGATGCCGTCAAATTCCTTCTTCGAGCCTTCGATCAGGTCGCGCTGGCGGAGAATCGTGCGGATGCGCGCGACTTCCTGATCGAGCTTCTTGGCCTCGGCGCCTTTCTGCGGCGTCAGACGCTCCGACGTGCAACGCACACGGAACAACTGCTCTGACAGCTCGCGCAGGCGGCCGTGCAGGTCGTCGGATTTCTTCTCGCGGATTTCCTTGATCGTCATGGTCATTGCCTCGCTATCCGCCAACCTTCGTCATTCGCGTCGCCAAGCGGCACTTCACGGGAAGTTTCGCCGCCGCCTTTGAGAGCGCCTGCTTCGCAACCGCGACCGGAAGTCCGCCGATCTCGAACATCACGGAGCCGCTCTTGACGATCGCGACCCAATGGTCGGGATCGGCCTTGCCGGTACCCATTCGCACTTCGAGCGGCTTCTTCGACATCGGCTTGTGCGGGAAGACCCGCACCCAATACTGTCCGCCGGCAGCAGCCGCAGCCCGGCTTACCGCCACGCGGCAGGCTTCGATCTGGCGGCCGGTGATCATGCCGCGCTCGAGCGCCTGCAACCCGTAGTCGCCGAACGCGACGTAATTGCCACGCTGGGCGTCGCCCTTGATGATTCCACGCTGTTGCTTGCGGAATTTTACTCGTGCTGGCATCAACGCCATTGACGGCCTCCTTCACGGTTCGCCGGGGTCTGAGCGGCCTCGGCGGCGGGCTCCATCTGAATTTCGCCACGGTTGATCCAGATCTGAATGCCGATCGTCCCGTAGGTGGTGTGCGCTTCCGCGATGCCGTAGTCGACATCGGCGCGCAGGGTGTGCAGCGGGATCGAGCCCCAAACCATCTTTTCGGTGCGGGCGAGTTCCTTGCCGCCCAAACGCCCCGCAAGCTGAATCTTGATGCCGAGTGCGCCAGACTGCTGCACCAGTTCCTGTTCGCGCTTTGCAGCGCGGCGGAAGTTGATGCGGCGCACGATCTGCTCCGCGATGCGTTGCGCGGTGAGCGTGGCATCGAGTTCAGGCTTTTGAATGTCGATCAGGCGCGTGTCGATCACCTTGCCGCCGGTCAACTCGTGCAGTTCTTTCTCCAGTTCGGTGAGGCGGTTGGTCTTTTTGCCAAGCAGCGTTCCAGCCTTCGCGGTATGGATGAAGACGGTGACCTTCTCCTCGCCCTTGCGTTCGATCTCGACGCGTGGAATCGCGCTCTCGCTGTAATTCTGCATGATGTGCTGGCGGATGCGGTGATCCTCGATCAGCAACGCGCCGAACTTGTGCTTGTTCGCATACCAGCGCGAACGCCACGGGCGGGTAATGCCGACGCGGAATCCGTAGGGATGGATCTTCTGTCCCATTATTCGTTCTCCTTGGCCGCGACCACTTCGAGGCCCTTCAGGTCCTTGATGCGGTCGACGCGGCGCTTCTGGCTCGTGATGGTATGGTAGAGCTTGAGCGCGTCGACGTCGTCAGGCCGGCACAGCTTAAGGTACAGGTTGCAGAAATAGCGCTTGTAGCGCGAGGCGCTTCCGCGCGAACGCGAACGCCAGCGCGCGAAGGAGAACCCATCGCCGACCATCGCCTCGCAGATGACGAGCTCTTTGCCATCGATGCCGAGGTTCTCACGGTTCGACTGGTTTTCCGCGTTGGCCACCGCCGAATTGATCAGCTTCTCGATGTGCCGGGCGGCGCGATTGTGGGTGAACTTGAGGATGCCGAGCGCCTCGGGCACGTGTTTCCCGCGCACCAATGTCATCACCAGCCTCGCCTTACGGGCGGACTGGCGCAACCCCTTGCGGGTAGCGGAGAATGTCAGCGGCGCTTTGACTTTCGTCTTGCTCATAACTTACTCCCGGGCGCTATGCTTTGCGGTGTCCGGTATGTCCTTTGTACGTCCGTGTTGGAGAAAACTCCCCGAGCTTGTGTCCGACCATGTCCTCGGTCACGAAGACTTTGTGGTGAACCTTGCCGTTGTACACAAGAAAGGTGTGGTTGACGAAGTCGGGGATAATCACGCTTGAGCGCGACCACGTCTTGATCGACTCCTTGCCTTTGTCCCCGGCGTTCATCGAGAGCACCTTCTTCAGGAGCTTCGGATGGACGAAAGGGCCTTTCTTGAGCGAACGGGACATGCAGTTATTCTCCTCTTGCCTTCCTTATGCTGTCGCTGTCGGTCCGACAATACTCATGCGTCCACGGCGCGAGCGCACGATCATGCTGTTCGACGGTTTACGCGGCTTGCGCGTACGCCGTCCCTTGGTAATGCGTCCAAATGCGTCGCAAGGCTGGCGTCCGCCGCCGGTATGGTCGTTGCCGCCACCCATCGGGTGATCGCAGGGGTTTTTCGAGTTGCCCGACACCCTGGGGCGCTTGCCCATCCAGCGATGACGGCCGGCTTTCCCAATATGGACATTGAAGTGATCGAGATTCGAAAGCTGGCCAAGGGTCGCGCGGCAGCGGTAATTCACCTTGCGCGACTCGCCGGAAGGCAGCAGCACGATGACGTGGTCGCCGTCGCGGCCCTGAACGGTGGCATAGGCGCCCGCACCCCGGGCGATCTTGCCGCCCTGGCCCGGGCGCATCTCAATGTTATGCACCTGCAGACCCTGCGGGATGTATCCGATTTCCATGCAATTTCCGGGATCCGGCTCGGTGCGCGCGCCGGACACGATCTTCGCGCCAATCTTGATGCCGTGGGGCGAAAGGATGTAGCACTTCTCGCCGTCTTCATAAGCGACCAGGGAAATGAAGCACGAACGGTTCGGATCGTATTCAACGGTCTTCACGCGGGCGACAATGCCGTCCTTGCGGCGCTTGAAATCGACATCGCGGTAACGGCGCTTGTGGCCGCCGCCGCGCTTGACGTTGAGCGTCGAGACGCGACCGCGGTTATTGCGCCCGCCGGACGAATGCTTGCCGCGGACGAGCGACTTCTCTGGCTTGCTCGCCGTCAATTCCGAATAGTCCACAAGCTGCGTGAAGCGCAGGCTCGGGGTGCGGGGCTGGAAGGTCTTGATCGGCATGGTTCGATCCTTCTTTCCTCCGGCGCTTCGTCACGCCGGAATGAAGAAGGCTACACGAGTTCGATCGCGTAGCCCTCCTTGAGTTTCACGTATGCTTTGCGGCTGGTTCCGGTGTTGAAGTGGCCGAAGCGGTTACGGCGCATCTCGCCCTTGCCGTTCAGCGTACGCACCGAGGCGACCTTGACGTTCCATATCGCTTCGATCGCGGCCTTGATCTGAATCTTGTTCGCGTCCCGTGCGACTTCGAAGGCGTAGATGGACTCGACCATCTTGCCCGAGCTCTTTTCGGTCACGAGGGGCTTCTTCACGATTTCAAAATGGTGGGGAGCGATCGGCATGGTTCGTTATTCCTTCCCCTTGCGTGCCGCGCCGATCCCGTTCTTCAGCGCGTCGAGGGTTTCGACGGGAAGCACGAGATTGACGTGGCGGACGACGTCATAGGCGTTGAGATCGGCAAGCTCGCGAATGTTCACGCGCTTCAGATTGCGAACGCTCTTGACGAAATTCGCGTCACGGCCGGCGAGCGCGATCAGCGTGCTGCGCTTTTCGCCGATGCCCTCGAGCAGTTTCGACACCTTCTTCGTTTTTGGGCCGTCGCTGAACGACAGGCCTTCGACCGCGCGCACTTCGCCGTCCTTGAATTTCGAGAGCAGGGCGGACTTCAGCGCGGCCTTCCGCAGTCCGGCGGGAATCGGCTTGTGCCATTCGCCGGAGCGCGGGCCGAAGGAGACGCCACCGCCGCGCCAGTGCGGAGGACGGCGGTCGCCGACGCGGGCGCGCCCGGTGCCTTTTTGCTTCCAGAGCTTGCGGTTGGAACCGGCGACTTCGGAGCGCACTTTACTGTGGGCATTGCCCTGGCGCTGGTTGCGGCCATAGGACAGCACCACCTCGCGCAGGGTCTTGCCGAGCACCTTTTCGCCAAAGACGGATTCGTCGAAATCGACGTCGCGCGTCTTCTTGCCCTCAGCGTTATAGACCGGAACCTTTGCCATTATTTCTTCCCTTTCGGGCCTTTGCGGCGGCTTCCCGAGATAGCCTCGCGAACGAAGACGTCCGCGTTGGGGTGTCCAGGGATGGCGCCCTTGATGTAGAGCAGGTTGCGCTCGGCGTCGATCAAAACGACTTCGAGATTGCGCGTGGTGACGCGCTCGGTGCCGAGGTGGCCCGACATGCGCTTGCCCTTGAGCACGCGCGCGGGCGTCGTATTCGTGCCGACCGAGCCGTGGCGGATCATCTTGCGGCCGTGGCTTTGCATGTGCTGGGTGAAGCCGTGACGCTTGACGCCGCCCTGGAACCCGCGGCCCTTGGTGGTGCCAGTGACATCGACCATATCGCCGGCGGCGAATGTTTGCACGGTGATGATGTCGCCAACTTTGTGCTGGGGCTCGCCTTCAAAGTGGTATTCGCGCGCGACTCGTTTCGATGGAACGCCGGCCTTTTGGTAGTGGCCGCGAAGAGGCTTGCTGACGTTTTTGGGCTTGTCGTCGAAGGCGAGCTGGTAGGCGTTGTAACCGTCCTTGGAACCAGCCGTCTTGACTTGCGTGACGGCGCAGGGACCGGCCTCGACGATCGTCACCGGGACGACTTCGCCCGCGTCGGTGAAGATCTGGCTCATCTCCCGCTTGCGTCCTATGAGTGCCTTTACCATGGCTGTTCTCTCGTCCTATGCGCAACCGTTTGGGCGGCGCATGCCTTCCTAACTCTTGATTCGCACCTCGACGCCTGCCGGCATGTTGAGGGCTTGCAATTTGTCCATCGTCTTCGACGTCGGCTGTTCGATGAAGATCAGACGCTTGTGCGTGCGGATCTCGAACTGCTCGCGCGACTTCTTGTCAATGTGCGGCGAGCGCAGCACCGTATAGCGCTCGATATCCGTCGGCAGCGGAATCGGCCCCGATACACGGGCGCCGGATTCCTTGCACGCGTCGACAATCTGCGAGGCGCTCTGGTCGAGCAACTCGTGGTCGTACGCTTCAAGGCGAATTTTGATCTGTACCGCTTCCATACTCTCTTTCGTCGTTCAGTTCTACTTTCAGTCCAGCCCCAATCAGTTTTCAGCCGCGCATAAAGGCCGTGGCCACTTATGCTTGCGGGCGCATTCTTCGCCTCACTCCTGCCGGGTGGGGCGAAAAGTCTAACAAGCGCCGCGCTGCCCGCAACCCGCATGTCGAAAAATGTCAATCCTGCGGCAACGCCCAATCTTTATCCCAGAGCGCCTGTTAGCCCGCGCTTACTTCTTCGCTTCCGCCACCAGCTTTTCCTGGATGTGGTTCGGCACCTTTTCGTACTGGTGCGGTTCCATGGCATAACTCGCGCGTCCGGTGGACAGCGAGCGAACCACCGTGGCGTAACCGAACATCTCGGCCAGTGGGACGAAGGCCTTTACAATACGCGTATCGAAGGCGGTATCCATCTCGTCGATGATCGCGCGGCGGCTGTTCAGGTCGCCGATGATCGCGCCGACGAACTCTTCCGGCGTGCGCACTTCGACCTTCATCACCGGCTCGAGCAGCGTCGTGCCAACCTTCTTGACCGCTTCCTGGAAGGCGATCTTTCCGGCGACTTCGAAGGCGATCTGGCTCGAGTCAACGTCGTGGTAGCTGCCGTCGTACAGTTCGGCCGTAACACCCACGACCGGGTAGCCGGCGCGTCCGCCATTGGTGAGCGCGTTCTTGATCCCCTTGTCAACGGACGGGATGAATTCGCGCGGGATGCGGCCTTGTGTCACGGAATCGACAAATTCGTACCCCTCGTCTGCGCGCGGGGCGAATTTGACTTTGCAATGTCCGTATTGGCCCGAGCCGCCAGTCTGGCGGATGAAGCGTCCCTCGACGTCGCAGGCGGAAGTGAGCGTTTCGCGGTAGGCGACGCGCGGCCGTCCGATGTTCGCCTCAACCTTGAACTCGCGAAGAAGTCTGTCGCGGATGATGTCGAGGTGCAACTCACCCATACCCGCGATCACAGTCTGCTGAGTCTCTTCGTCGGTCTGGATGCGGAAGGTCGGGTCGTCCTTGGCCATGCGACGCATGGCGTTGGCGAGCTTCTCGCGATCGGCGTTGGTCTTCGGCTCGATCGACATGGCGATCACGGTCGGCGGGAATTGCATGGCGCCGAGCACGACCTGATTTTCGATGTCGGTCAGGGTATCGCCGGTCACGGTCTGTTTGAGACCGAGCACCGCGACGATGTCGCCCGCACCCACGTCATCGGCGGCATTGCGGTCGTTGGCGTGCATTCGCAGGATACGAGAGACGCGCTCCTTGGTGCGCGAGCGCGGGTTGAAGATCATGTCACCCTGCTTGAGCACGCCGGAGTAGAGGCGGATGTAGGTCAGTTCGCCGTGCTGCTCGGTCATGGTCTTGAACGCGAGCGCGGCCATCGGCTGATCCAGCGCGGCTTTCCGGGTGATCTCGATCTTCTCGTCCTTGGGGTCTTTGCCCACGATGTCGGGGACATCGAGCGGGCTTGGCAGATAGTGAATGACGGCGTCGATGACGATCTGCACGCCGAGGTTCTTGAGCGCCGAGCCGGTAAACACCGGGATAAATTTGTGGGTGATGCAGCCCTTGCGGATAGCGGCGCGAATCTGCGGGATGGTGATCTCGGAATGCTTTTCCTCGATCATCTTCTCCATAATATTGTCGTCCATTTCGGAGGCGAATTCGAGCATCTCAAGGCGCCGGGTTTCGGCTTCGTCGCGCAATTCCGCGGGGATCTCGTGCTCCACGACGTCGCGGCCCTTGTCGCCCTCGAAGGTGTAGGCCTTCATCTTGACCAGATCGACGATGCCCTTGGCCTCCGATTCCTGACCCCACGGCATGACCATCGGGCAGGGACGGGCTTTAAGGCGGCGCTTCATGGATTCAATACAGAAATTGAAGTTCGCGCCGATCTTGTCGATCTTGTTGATGAACGCGATGCGCGGCACGCGGTAACGGTCGGCCTGGCGCCAGACGGTTTCCGATTGCGCTTCGACGCCTTCCTTGCCATCGAACACGCCGACCGCGCCGTCAAGCACGCGCAGCGAGCGCTCCACCTCTGCGGTGAAGTCCACGTGGCCGGGGGTATCGATGATGTTGATCTGGAACTGGTTTCCGTCGACGGTCCAAGGGCAAGTGGTGGCGGCGGACGTGATGGTGATACCGCGTTCCTGTTCCTGCACCATCCAGTCCATGGTGGCGGCGCCGTCATGGACCTCGCCGATGGAGTGCTCAATGCCCGTGTAGAACAGCACGCGCTCGGTCGTGGTGGTCTTGCCGGCGTCGATATGGGCAATAATGCCGATATTGCGGATGATCCCAAGATTCGTCTGCATCCTGCTCTCCCAGCCGTCTGTCCCGGCCCGTTTCTGGCCGCTCATCGCGGCTCGTCGTATGTCGCTCGTATCAACTTCTTCGGCCAAAACAACCGGCCGGAGGCCTGAATAGCGCAGGCATCCGGCCGAAGCATGCTTCGGATTCTCGGGCGCCCGAAACTTTCCCGGACAAGGCCGGGGAGTTTTTCAGACCGTTGGCGGACGTACTTCCCGCCGCATTGATTCCAAACAAAAAGCTCGCTCAAGGAGAGCGAGCCAAAAAGCTTACCACGCAAAATGCGCGAAGGCGCGGTTGGCATCGGCCATGCGATGCGTTTCCTCGCGCTTCTTGACCGCCGAACCTTCTTTCTTGAAGGCTTCCACAAGCTCGTCGGTCAGGCAATCGGAAAAGGCCCGGCCCTTGCGTCCGCGGG
>JABWBM010000009.1 GCA_013360495.1 Planctomycetaceae bacterium | reverse complement strand
TGGCCGATGGCGCCGTTGACGCGCCAAATCCGGCGCTCCTCCAGCAACTCGCGGTGGGCGAGGGGACGCCAACACCCGCTCCGGCTGGGGCGCCCGTTCCTCGTACCACGCAAAAGGTGGAAACTCCTCAAGCCCCAAAGCCAACGCAAGCCGTTCCGCCTCAAGCTGTTGCGCCGAAACCGCCGACCCAACAGGTCGCCCCCCCAGCGCCGAAGCCCGTACAACCCACTCCGCCTTCCAAGGCGCCGACTGCGAAGTTGCCGCCGCCACCTCAACCAAAGGCGCCGACAACCAAACTTCCGCCCGCGAAGCCACAAGAGCCGGCGCCAGACGCTGCAGCCGTGGACGCCGCGTTGAATTCGGCTATCAAGGAAGGATCGGTTTCCGGCGTCTTCGAGGCGGTGCAATCGCCCGACCCCATTTCCCTTGGTATTTCCAAGCGCCTGCCGGCGGCCATGTCTCCTGAACCGGATAAGGATTTCGCACACGAGGAAGAACTCGAGGACGAAGAACTACTCGGCGAGCTGACCCGTGGTGGCGACGACGAAATCGACGACGACGACATTGTCATTACGGATGGGAACGAAACCCGGGCCCTCATGGGCGATTCCTCGCGGCGGGAAGCCGTTGCGCCGGAGCCGGTTGACGACGATATTGCTGCGGCTGCCGCTTCTGCGCTCGCCGGCGAAGACCGGAGCGACGCGCCGACCGAGCTTCCGTCTTTCGACGTCGAAGCGGAACTGCAGAAGCCGACACAGCCACTCACGCCTTCGGCGCCAGCACGCGCGACTCAGCAACAGGCCGCTCCAGCCGCACGGCCGGCGACGCAGGCGGTCGTCCCTCCGCCGATACCTCCTTCCGTGTCTACGGATATCGAATCCGCCATTGCGAAGATCGAAGACCGCGTGGGCGCAGCGCCAACGTCTGGCGGGACATTGGATATCGATGCGCTGATCAATTCGACGTTCGGTGGAGCAGAGTCCTCCCAACTCGATTCGGCCGGTGTTGACACCAAGAGCTTTGACATGTCGAAGCTCAACGCGCCGTCAGAGGGATCGAGCCTGCTTGAAGAGGCGGCGAAAGCCGACGCCGAACTGGCAGCCGCCACGAAAATCATTGAAGCGCCTCTTCCGGCGTCAGCCTCCGCCGATGACAAGAAGAAAAAAGAATCGACCAAGGCCTACGAGCGCACTGAAGACTTGTCAGATGAGGATCTGGTCAAGGCCGCCAACGAGTTGCTGGTCGATATCGCCGACGAACTGGAAACCAAGGGCGAGCAAGTCCCGCAGGAACTCCTGCGCAAGGTTAACGGCACGCGCTCGATCAAGAAGCCGGTCACGCCTCCGCCACAAGCCCCGGTTCCTCAATCCGCGCCATCCACCGCGAAAGTCGAAGCTCCGGCCGTGGCGGCTCCAAAACCCGCCGAACCCGCAAAGCCCGTGTCTCCCCCCAAGATGCCGGCAGCCGCCAAGGTCACCGACAAGGTGTCCACGCGTCAGATCGGCGCTGCAGAGGCGAAGCTCACGAAACGCATTGGCGACGCCATTGACCTTGCCGACTCGAAGACCATGGTCATCAGCCGCGAGCAGATGGACAAGATCGGCAAGGAGACCGTCGGCGTCGGCGAGCAACCGATGTATCAGGTCGTGCTCGGAATGCTCGGTTTTGTCGCGCTGCTCTCCGGGCTCGGTATTTACGCGTGGTTCGTGTACTACACCGGCGGCTACTAAACGGCCACTCTTCGTGACTCCCCCGTGACAGACGTTGCGTGCAAGGCCTGTGCTTTTGTAGCGTCACGACTGTGTTGTGACGTCTTCGCACTATCAATGGTAGGTCCGTCACGCCATAGGCGTGACGCTACACAAGAAGCGATGACTTTGCGCGTTACGTTGCCCCATGACAGCCCGCGTTGTCTCATTCTCGATGTGATGCTATAGTTCAACCTCCCTGAATCGCCCCGAATTCCACCCCTGCCGGGATGACCATCGTGAAGCGATTTCACCACATTGGATCCATGCCATTGATGATCGCGTTTGTCGCTCTCATCGCGAGCGCGCTATTCCCCGCGTGCAGTCTTTTCTCAAGCGGCCTCGACGACAAACAGCAGGAACGGCTTGACGCCGACGTCAAGGAAGCCGCATCGCAATACGACGAAGGCCACTATGACAAAGCTTATAAATACGCGACTCTTGCACGCGAGATCGACCCAAAAGATTTGCGCGCGCGAGTCATTCAGGCGTATAGCCTGATGCAATTGGGGCAGAACGACCCCTTCTTCGAAAACATCAGCATGCGCCACGTTCCCGGCGCGAGGCAGCTTTTCGAGGACGTTCTCAAGGACAGCCCCAATGAATTCAAGGCCCGTCAAGGGCTGGCAATCATGGCGTTTTCGGAGCACCTGGTTTTTCACGACAAGAAAATGCGGGATTTTCTCGGCATGGAACTTGAGCTTCGCGCCTTTTCGGAGAAGGTGTCGTCTCTCAAAACGCTGAGCCCCAATGACCCCGGTTTTTTCGGAAAACTTTCAGACCTCCGCGCCGAGTACGACAATTTCCGCGTCCGCTACATTCGGTGCTACGAAACCCGCCAATATTTCGAGGACGCCCCGCCCATATCGAAGAATCCCGATCCGAAGCTCAAGCTCTTGACTGGCCGTACATGGGCGGAGGATTCGACCTACGTCGACGCCATCCGCTTTGACCTTGATCAACGGCGTTTTGACGACGCCGCCGCGACGCTCGCGACCCTGCGCGAGGGCGCGAAGACCTGCGCGTTTTACTGGGAGCAGCGTTCGCTCGAACGCCTCGAATACGCGCTCAAGCTCTATACCCAACTCGAATCCGGCGCGCCCTGGCACGCCGGTACCAAGCGCGACCTCGCGTTCGTGCATGTCGCCTTTGGACAGTTCTGGCTGAATAAGGCGCTTGAAGACGCGAAACGCGATGCCGCGACAAAGCTTGCGAACATTCCGGCGGAGCGCGAGGCGGAAGTCATCCGCAGCTTTTATTGCGACGAAGGGCGTCATGACAGCGAGCTTCGCCCTCACGTCAAACGCGAATTCGCTGACGCCATCGCCAACCTTCGCGAATTCGTCCGCCTCGACGAAGAACGCGAAAAGCAACGAGTGGAACACGTCGAAGAACAAGAGAAAATCGCCGCTGGGGACGAGTCTAACATTTTCATGAACAACCTCGTGGGCCGTTTCGGCGAGGAAATGCAGTTCGCGATCAAGGAGGCCCGCAGCTACCGCAAGATGACGATTTTACTGCTGATCGAACTGTACACCTTCCCGATTTATGGTGTTCAGGACTTTGAGCAGGCGACGTTATGGGTCAATCGCCTTCGTGACATCGACGACCGGGATCCGATCTTCTACTTTATCTGGGCGTCAATCCGTGAACAGTCAGGCGACGCCGCCGGCGCCATCGAAGACTACGACAATTACCTCGCGCGCTCATCCATTGTCGAAGATGCCAACCGCCGCACGGTGGCCCGCTCGCGCATGGACCGGCTCAAACTCGAAGCCCCGCAAAAGAATTAGCGGTGTTCCGTTGCGTCCTCGCGGTGGGGGGCCGATAATCCCGCTCATGTTTACCGGTATCGTTGAAGCCGCATTGAACGTGGAGGCAGCGCGCGCGAGCGCAACGGGTCTGCGCCTTTCCGTTCGTGTGCCAGAATCGTGGAAGGGCGAGGTGCGTCTCGGCGATTCCATCGCCGTCAACGGTTGCTGTCTCACCATAAGCGAGTTGAAGGGGATGCTCGCCAGTTTCGACGTCGTGCCGGAGACGTTGCGCTTGACCAGCCTCGTTGGCTTGAAAACAGGTTCGCTTGTCAATATCGAACGGGCGCTGAAATTCGGCGAGCGCATCGACGGCCATATGGTTCAGGGGCATGTGGACGGTATCGGGACCATCGAAGCTATCGACCTTTCCGGCGGTGAAAGGCGCCTGCGTATCGCCACGTCCGCAGAGTTTTGCGCCCAGTGCATCCATAAAGGGAGCGTTTGCGTGGACGGCATCTCGCTGACCATCGCGGCGTTGGAGAAGAAATCATTCACGGTGGCGATCGTGCCGCACACGTGGGAGGTGACGAACCTGCGCGAGCGCAAGGTTGGCGATGCGGTGAACCTCGAAGCCGATATGCTCGGGAAATACGTGCGAAAATCGCTGGAAAATCGCGATTCCCGGGAATAGGGAGGAGCAGTCCGTCGTTACTGCTTGTGTAACGACGACTCTTGAGGCGTTCACCCGGGAACCACCGCAACACCCACCCCACCACCCGGGTGTTCGCCGTTTTTAGGGTGATACGGCGAATGCCGTTACCTCTTCAGCGGACCGACCATATCCTCGGGCTTGATGAACTTGTCGAAATCCTCGCCGGAGAGCAGCTTCAATTCAATCGCTGCTTCGCGCAGCGTCGAGCCGTGCTTGTGGGCGTGCTTGGCGATTTTCGCTGCGTTGTCGTAGCCAATGTGCGGGTTCAAAGCCGTCACCAGCATCAGCGAGTTGTTGAGATGCCGCGTGATCGTTGCCGTGTTCGGCTCGATGCCAACGGCGCAGTGATCGTTGAAGCTCTCCATGGCGTCGGCAAGCAATCGAACCGACTGTAGGAAGTTGTGGATGATCACGGGTTTGAAGACGTTCAGCTCGAAGTTGCCCTGAGAGCCGGCAAAGCCGATGGCGGCGTCGTTGCCCATCACCTGACAGCACACCATGGTCATGGCTTCGCACTGCGTCGGGTTGACCTTGCCCGGCATGATGGAGCTGCCCGGCTCGTTCTCGGGGATGATGATCTCGCCCAAGCCTGAACGTGGGCCGGAGGCGAGCCAGCGCACATCGTTGGCGATTTTCATGCAGGCTGCCGCCGTCTGTTTGAGCGCGCCAGAACTGCCCACCAGCGCGTCATGTCCAGCAAGCGCCGCGAACTTGTTGGGCGCCGAGACGAATTCGCGCTTGGATATCTCGCTGATCTTTTTCGCCGCGAGGTCGGGATACTTGGGATGCGTGTTGAGGCCGGTGCCGACGGCGGTACCGCCCAGCGCCAGTTCGCGCAGTTGGGGCAGCGTCGCTTTGACCGCTTCCATGGCGTGTTCGAGCTGCGCCACCCAGCCGGATATTTCCTGACCGAGCGTGATCGGCGTCGCATCCTGCAGGTGCGTGCGGCCGATCTTCACCACACTCATGTACTTCTTCGACTTCTCCTTGAGCGTCTTGATCAGCTTGTCCGCGCGAGGGAAGAGGTAACCCTCGATCGCTTCCACGGCGGCGATGTGCATGGCCGTCGGGAAGGTGTCGTTGGACGATTGCGACTTGTTTACGTGGTCGTTGGGGTGGACGGGTTCCTTGGAGCCGAGTTTACCGCCCGCGATTTCGATGGCGCGGTTGGAGATGACTTCGTTGACGTTCATGTTGCTCTGGGTGCCAGAGCCCGTCTGCCACACCACGAGGGGGAAGTGGTCGTCGAGCTTGCCCGCGATCACCTCATCGGCGGCCTGACTGATCAATGTGCAGAGCTTCTCGTCCAGCAGGCCAAGTTCCTTGTTGGCTTGGGCCGACGCCTTCTTGAGGATGCCAAACGCGCGCACGATTTCCTTGGGCATGCGTTCGCCGCCGATCTTGAAGTTCATCATGGAGCGCGCGGTCTGTGCGCCGTAATAGCGATCGGACGGGACTTCCAGCTCGCCCATCGAGTCTTTCTCTTTGCGTGTAGCTGCCATATCGGATCTCCGGAAGGGTTGTCGTTCTTCGTAGCGTCACGGCTATGCCGTGACGGACTTGTGTGTAACGGTTTCTGTCGTCTTCGTCACGGCATAGCCGTGACGCTACAAAAAAAGCATGCCGCCGACGTTAGCAAAGGTTGGCGGCGTGGGCCATATCCGCTTACCGCATTCATCGCGCAATGTCCGACGTGCCGCTATAATCGAACCCCGTGCGGCGGCTAACACTTCTCATAATCCTTGTTTTTGGCGGTTCCCTACATGCTCAAGCGGAGGGCGATGCCCCCGTTGATACTGACGAAGTCATCGACGCGCGCATTGTTTCCGTAGTCGCGGGCGGGAAATTCATGCCGGATGAATCGACTGATGTCGCCGTGATCGTTCGCAACGATGGCCGGGACGACCGCAACTTCGTCGTCGTGGCGACGTTGCCCGAGGGGTGGGAGTCCGACTGCACCAACGATGACCTGCAGGACGACATCCCGACCGGAACATCCAGGGAGTTCGTGTTCGAGATCACGCCGCCGGAGGAAGGCGGCGAGGGGCGGATCACCTGGACGCTTTACTGGGATGTTCCTGCCGCCAACGACAACACACCCATCGAATACATCGACGTTCCGAAGAACTACGGCAAAGGCATCGTCCATCAATGGGTATCGACGCACGAAACGCCTGAACGAACGATGTGGCTCTACCGGATTTCGGCGTTGCCAACGGGCGTTGACGCCAAAGCAGTTGAAGAAGTCGCCGTTCCCGAACAGGCCGGAAGCAAAGTCCCGCTGATTCTTCTGCGCGGCCTCGAAAAGGAAGCCGCCCTCGACGCCGACAAGCGCGACGCTGCCCGCGAGTCATTGACTACTGGCATGACCCGGACGACGGGCGGCAGGACTTCCTCGAATACTGGTTTGGTGAGAGCGCCGCTCCGCTGCGCGAGCGCTATCAACTCTACGCCGTCACCTACTTTACCAACGATCGGATTGACACGAATGCCGCCGCACTTGCGAAGACGCTGACAGGTTGCGGCCTCTCGAACGCGAAGGGCGCCATCGTCGCCCATTCTCTCGGCGGTCTCGTGGCGCGCTCGGCCCTCAAGCGCCACGGGTTGCAAGCGTCGAAAATTTTTACCCTCGGCACACCCCACCGCGGCGCTGCATTCACGATCAATGAGGCCAAACGGGCCATCGCTGAAGCCCGCGGCACGAACCTCGAAGCGCCCGCGCTGCGCGACATGCAGTGGGATAGCCACTTTCTGGCCGATGCGAAGACAGGGTTGAACCGGGATTGCGCATCGGAACCGGTGATCGCGTTCGCGGGCGGCCCGTTCAGCGTTGGTGTGGAAAGCATCGGTCTGCATATTGCCGACATCCTCGGCACCGTGCCGGACGATGTGGCGTCGTTCACCGACGGCGTTGTGCCTTTCGTGAGTGCCCTCAACATTCCGAATGCCGCGGAAAGCGCCCGCGAATTCAGCCCGCTGGAATCAGCATTTCCATCGACCTGCGCTATGGGCAGACACTTCATCTTCTACAACCACGAGGACCTCAAAAAAGGCCGCTCGAACCCCGAGCCAATCTGGAATGAAATCGCGCTGATCCTTAAGCGCGACGTCAATGATGGGGAAGTTTGGAAGAAAGAATCGGCTCAGGAAAGTCTTACCATTCATGGCAACAGCGTGACGTGGAACGGCCCGATCTATAGTGAAACACAACCTCTTGGTAGGGAGAAAATCGCAACAATCATTTCGGTAAGAACGATTTCACTGGTCGCTGGCGTTATTATCGGACTGGCCGCGCTGGCGTATTTCACCATCAAGCTCCGGAGAGCTAGACGCTCATAGATCAGAGAAGCGAGCCTCGAAAGATACCCGTTCGCGCGCCCGACTCTTATTGATTATTTTGCGCCACTACCGCTGCGCTCACGACCCGATTTCTGCCGGTGCGTTTGGCGGTGTACATGGCTGCGTCGCTCGCCGCGATCAGCGCTTCTGCACCATCGGCGTGTTCGGGATAGCTGGCGACACCGATGCTGACCGTCACCTGCAAATCCTTGCCCTCCGCGTCCTTGGCGAGCGGCGTGGTCGCGATCAACTGGCGTAGGCGCTCGGCAAGCGCGCTCGCGTCGGCGCTGTTGGTATGGGGCAGCACGACGACGAACTCCTCGCCGCCATAGCGCGCGGCGATATCTGTCAAACGCACCGTCTTTTGCAGCAGCGCGCCGATGCCGATCAAGACCTGATCGCCCGTTTGATGGCCGTAGGTGTCGTTGAAATGTTTGAAAAAGTCGATATCGAAGAGCAGCAGGCTGACGTGGTCGTTGTAACGCCGCGCGCGGTCGATTTCGGCTGCGAGCCGCGACTGGAAGTGGCCATGGTTGTAAAGCCCGGTGAGCGAATCGCGCTCGGCGCGCTCCGCCACACGTTTGAAAAGCAGGCCGTTGTTGATGGCGAGCGCCGCCTGATCGGCGAACATTTCGAGCACCTTGATGGACTGTCCTTCAAAGGTACGCGGGTTGCGCGAGGCGTTCGCGATAAAAATGCCGATGGCTTCACCCTCGACCATCATTGGTAGCGCAGCGAACGAGGTCATACGGAAGCGGCGTTTGAGTTCAGGATGCACTTCGATGGACGAATCGCGGCGCAAGTCATCGCTGGTGATCACACTCTTGCGGCGCGCCACTGCCGACAGCAGCCAGTGGGGGTCATCGAGCGGAACTTCGATTTTCCCTACATGGCGGGTAAGGCGCGCGGTGCGTTTGTAGATGCGCGGGTAATTGGCGTCGAGCATGCCGTTCAAACTGCGGTTCGGGTCGAGCAGATCGTGCCAAACCTTCCATATCTCGCGGTCGCCGTAGCGCCCGGCGGCCATCACGCCGCGCAGGACTTTGCGCTCCTTGTCGGCGAGGAAGACCATGGCGTGGTCATTGCGGTGGGTGCCGACACTGGTGAGCGCCGTGCAGATGATGAAGAGCGACTTGTCCACATCCATAGTGGAACGCAGCACGTTAGACACCTCATGCAGGATAACCAAGTCCTCATTTTGGCGCGCAAGCGTCCCGCGCAGCCGCATCAGCTCCGTCTGATCGAACGCCATGATGGAGGCGCCAGCGATCTGCCCGGTGCCGTCGAGTAGCGGGTCAACGATGAAGCTGAAGTAGAGATGGCCCTCGCCCGTAGGTGATGGAATCCGCACATCTTTGAGTTCGCTTGGCACGCCGAGTTGAAAGGTGCGGTCGAGCAGATTCTGCTCGTCGAGAATTTCAAAGATCGGATGCACCTTGGTGATGCGCCGGCCGACGGCGTCTACCGACGGACATTTGGTAAGCCGCTCGGCGGCCGCGTTGAAGACATGCACATGCTTGTTGAGATCAACAATGATCATCACTGCGGAGAGGCACTCGGCGAGGCGTTTTGAGACGCCGCCAAGGTCAAAGGTTTCTTCGAGTGAGCGCGTTTCTTTCATATCCGGTGCGGAGTATAGCACGGCGGACAAGCGCGTTTGTCATGGCGATGTGGCGCGCCGATGTCACGCTGAGCCGGGAACGTTCAGAGCGTCTTGCTGTCCAGCTCGACACTGACCGGGCAATGGTCGGAGCCGTGGACATCCGGGTGGATGGCGGCTGAGCGTACATGTTTCATCGCGGCTGGCGAGGCGAGCACGTAGTCGATCCTCCAGCCCACGTTACGCTTGCGGGAGCCGCCGCGCTGGCTCCACCAGCTATAGTGATCCGGCCCCTTCTCGAACTCGCGGAAGGTATCGACCCAACCGAGTTTGAGCAGCCGGTCTATTTCCGCGCGCTCCTCGGGCAGGAAGCCGCTGGTCGTTTCGTTGGCCTTGGGACGCGCGAGGTCGATCTCCTTGTGCGCGGTGTTGTAGTCGCCCATGACGAGAATCGGTCGGCCGCGTTTCCTTTCTTTCTCCAGTAATTCAAAGAGACGATGGTAAAACGCGAGCTTGTAGGGCACTCGGGCGTTGTCGCGCTCCTTGCCACTGCCGTTTGGGAAGTAGATGTTGGCGACAATCAGGCGGCCAAACTCTGCGATTTGAACCCGCCCCTCAACGTCGAATTCCTGCTTACCGAGCGATATGCCGATGTCCTTCGGCTTGAGGCGCGAGTAGAGGCCGACACCGCTATAGCCTGGGCGCTCGGCGGGCGACCAGTGGGTATACCAACCTTCTGGCGCGCGCAACGAGGCCGGAATCTGCGTTTCGTTGGCGCGCACTTCCTGCAGGCCAACGATGTCGGCGTCGCAGCCCGCGAGCCATTTCTCAAAGCCTTTATTCGCGCAGGCGCGAATGCCGTTGACGTTCCAGGAGACGATGCGCATGGCGGGATGATAGTCAGCGCGGACGAGACTGAAAGCGCCCGTTGCCCGATGCTTCCCCCCGTCCTATGCTCGCCCGCCATGGAGTTCGACTATATCGTCATTGGCGGCGGCTGCATGGGCGCGTCTATCGCCTACCACCTAGCCAAGAGGAACGCGGGGACGGTGGCGCTGCTCGAGCGCAACACCTTTCTCGGTCAAGAGTCCACGGGCAAGTGCGCGGGCGGCGTGCGCGCGCAGTTCTCGACCGAGGTGAACGTCCGGCTCTCGCTGCTCTCCATCGAACGCTTCGAGAATTTCGAGAAGGAGCTGGGCTTCCCGTTGCAGTTCATGCAGTGGGGCTACCTCTTTCTGCTCACCAACGACGATCTGGTGAAAGCCTTCCGCAAAAACTACGAGCAGTGGACGCGGCTTGGCATGAAGGCCGAATGGCTAGAGCCACGCGAGGTCGGCAGGCGCTTTCCCTATGTTAAGCTCGACGGCATCAAGGCCGCCACGTTTCATCAGCGCGACGGCTTTGCCGATCCCAACGACATCGTGCAGGGCTACGCCCGCGCGGGCCGCGCGCTCGGCGTCAAGGAGTTCACCGACTGCGCGGTGATAGGGCTGAAGCTTGCGCCATCGAACAGACGCATCGCCTCGGTGCAGACGTCGAAGGGAGAGTTTGTCCCGAAGAAGCACGTCGTCCTCGCGACGGGGGCGTGGACGCGAAAACTCGCCCACGACATCGGCGTCGAGGTGCCGATCGATCCCTACCGGCGGCAGATTCTCGTGACCAAGGAATTCAAGGAGATTCCTTTGCCCTTCCCTATGACTGTTGATATGGGCACGGGCCTGTACTTCCACCCCGAATCCGGCGGCGTGTTGATCGGCCTTTCCGACGAGGCGGAGCCGCCAAGCTTCAACGAACACCTCAATGATGAGTTTTCGGAAACCATGCTCATGACGGCCATGGAGCGTTGTCCAGTGCTGGAAAACGCCGCCGTGAAGAGGGGCTGGGCCGGTCTGTATGAAGTCACTCCGGATCATCACCCGATCATCGACAAGCTCGGCCACATCGAGAACGGATTTGTCTGCGCGGGATTCTCGGGCCACGGCTTGATGCACGCGCCGGCAGCCGGAATCGTAACGGCGGAATGGCTTGTGGATGGCGCGCCGAAGTCGGTGGATATCGGGCGGCTTACACTCGCGCGGTTCAACAATCCCGAGGCGCTGCTCAGCGAAGCGAACGTGATATAGCCGCTCTCCAGTCGCCGCTTGCGATGCGCGGCAATCCTTCGGCCATGTCGCGGCCAAGGATATAGGCGGCTACGCTTTCTCCGGTTTCAAGAACGATCATGGCTCGCATATAAAAACGCGGGTGTTCCTCAAGTTTGTCCAGTTCATTGAGAGTCGGCTGATCCACGTCGTAAAGTTCGCCGACAATTGCCGTCGCGCCGCCTTCAAGCATCGCGGGAAAATCCCCTAATGTGACCATGTCGTAACGCGGCATTGTCCGGGCCGTGCCGATAAAATTCGCCGTATGAAGGAACGCGTGATTGGGCTGATCGCGTAGCAGCGAGCCGTAGACGAAAATGCGGGTAAGGGCCGGCATGGCGATCTGATCAATCTTCATCTTCGAGTCTGCTCTTGGAAGCGAGCGTCGCGCGCTCCCGTTCCGCGACATAGTGCAGCACGTTGTTGAGCGCGTGCTTCGCGTCGACGTCGGCGCCAGCATCGGTGAATTGCACGCAATACAGCTTGTCGGCGTCGGCGCGCTCTTTGATGTACACCAGACGGCCGGACAAGCTGGTGACGCCCTCCGTGCCGGGAAGTTCCATCGACATCTTGAGCATCATGCCGCGAGTGAGCGGAAAGGCCGGAGCGAGCGCAAGCCGGAAGCTCAGTCCGCCGCCGGAAACGTCCCAGAGCGTTCCAGCGATTTCCTCGAAGCTGTCCATCTCGCCGATGATGCTGATGTTTTCTTCCTCCTCGTGGCCGGGAATTTCGATAGAGATTCGTACGGGGTTAACGAGATCGGTTTTGACGCGGTAGAACTCGCGGCGCTGCATGATATTGATCGTCTGCGGAAACGCGATGCGCCACGCTTCCTGCTCTTTCCGGCCCTTTTCGCGGTGGATGACGCGCTGGCGGAACTCCGTCAGAAAATTCATGCCCCGGTCGTCATGGTCAAACGCCACTCGCAAAGGTGTTCCTTTCTCCGGGTCTCCTTCCACACCAGCCGGAACGGAAATTTGCAGTTCACGGGATCCGTCGTCGTGGCGCTCAGTGTAAAGGAATTTCGCCATGGAGGCGCGTGATTCGCTGTCAGGTGGCGACACCCGGCAGAATACCTTGTCGGCGCAGACATGACGGATTGCGTCAATTGTTTGGGCGTTATCGAGAGTCGGTCCCTGTGGCTCGGCCATGGCGAATCCTCTCATTCGTATGGCTTGAGATTACCACAGATATGGGGACGGCGCAAAGCGCCGCGCCGCGGCTCTCCATGGATAGCGAGAACATCAATTCTTGGGCGCTATGGCGCCGAGCGCCGTGAGCAGATCAGGCGATTTGGCGCCGGCGGCCGTATCCTTGAGCGTTGTAACCAGTTCATCGTGATAACTCTTGCCCGAGCGATAATAAAACTCCGCTTGCTTGTTGTTCTGCTTCGCCAGTTCGACGCATGTCAACCCGGCGTTCAATAACGCTTCCGCGCGCTCTTCGCGGTCGGCGGAAAAGAGCGCAAGCGACTTGACGAACAGCTTGAGCGCGTCGAAGTGGTTGCCTTTTTTCGACGCTATTCGCCCAAGACCCGTGTATGCGGCGGCGTAGACGGCGGCCTTTTCCGGTGTCAACCATCCCTTGGGCGGGGGATCGTTATCGTACCGCTTTTCGTATTCGTCGATTCTTCTCTGGTAGGTGCTGGACGCCTTAGCGTCATTGCCGAGGTTCACCTGACAGCGCGCGCCGGCCATTTCGGCTCGGTTCGCGAGGACGAAATCGTTCAACCCTATATACATGCTGGATATTTCGGCGTATATGTTCGCCGCCTTTTCCCATTGAGGCGATTCGCCCGTTGTGAACATGCGCGCGGCTTCATTGAGCGCCACAATGGCGTAGTCGCGTCCGAACTGCTCGCGGCGAGTCGCCTGACGTAATTCCTCGGCGAGAACCTTGGCGGGTTCATAACCGTTATTGTAGGCTTCGTCGAAGCGCCCGTTGTCGCGATGCCACAGGGCGATGGCCATGAGCACGTCGAAGGTCGTGGAGTGGGCCGCGCCATAATCAATACCCGCGAACATGCTGTTGTCGGTTTGCGGGAAAACCGCGCCAACCTTGTAATCCTTAACCATCTTTTCAGCATATGCCTTGTTGGCTGCCGCGTAGTCGTCAATTGCTTGCGTTATATCTTGCTTGAGGGCTGCCTTTGCGCGCAGATCGTAGGCGAGCAGACGAAGGCGCATGTGGTCCATGTCTTCGTACCCGGCAAAGGTCTTTGATTGCTCTGCCTCGAGCGCCGCTTTTACCATATCGCTCATCGTCGCCCATGCAGCGCGCGAGCCGCTCCGTATGGCCCTGTTCCAGCTTTCTTCAAACTTGGCGGCTTCTTTGGCTGTGGGGCCACGCGGATTACGGCTCAACACATACGATGCGACTTCCCAGGGATAGGCCGAGCCTTTGTCGGCCCCGCGCGCTTTTGACCAAGCGATTTGGCGCATCGTATCGGCGGTGATCTTGATCTGCGCGTCATCGATCGTCGCGCGATTGCCGTTGAAGGTTATCGTGTCGGCGGCCAAAGCGTTCGCCAGCACGAGCAGCGCTAGCACGATCTTGGCATGAATGGCGTGAGTCATCGTTTCCCCCGCATTTCGATCAATCGGGCCTAGTTTTTGAATTACCCGGCTTTCTTGTCTTCCGGAACAGCCGTCATTCGCTTCTTCACTTGCTCCATGAAGTCAAGACCCGCCTGATCGAACATCATATGGAGAGAGTCATATTCTTGCTCTAATCGGCCCTCCACGTATTCCCGAACCTTGATGGCTTCTTGCGCATTGGACTGTTCGATGGCGCCAGCGTACTTGAGCCGCACATCGGCCCACGAGAGAAACGCCCTTCTGTAATCATCGCGATACATGCCGCCGCCGCGCGTTATGAGGCCGCTATGGAGCATTCCATAGATAATGCTGGCTTCGCTATAGCATGACGTCTTGTCGGTCGGCAAAACTTGAAACACGCTTTCTTTCTTCTGCGGCGTATTCTTGTCTCTGGTTTGATCGTAATACTGGTATTTCCATTGAGGGATCAGGCCGTCATCGCCGTACATTTCTACCACGGCAGCGGAATCGAACAGGATGTCGACATAGTAACGGTCGAGCATCCGGCAAAGACCGTCTTTGAACGTATCATCGACGAAGTTTTTGTACCAGTCGGTAGTCTTAAGACGCGTTTCCAGCAGATTGCGAATCTGGCAATAGCTGTAGCAGCGCCGCAACTGGTGGAGCGCGATGTCGAGAAGTTTCTCCCGCTCGGCGCCCGTGGCTGTTCGGGCGGCTTCGAGCGCGGCGTGGGCATAGTTATAGCGCACCTCCAACTCCTCGGCGCTATAGCTGGTTCCGATCTTCTTGCGTTGATCGTCGACCTCGATGTAGCTGACATCGCCGTATTGCCTCTCCCGGGTCTCGAGATACATTCCCCAGGCGTCTGCGGCTGTCCTCCACTCCTGGACTTCGTTGTAAAGTGTCGCATACACCTTCGCGTCCTTTTCGGTATAGAGCGGAGTGTCATTCAGTTCCGCTGTCCATTTTCTGACATTGAGCCACCCGCCAAGACGCGTGGCTGCCGCTTTCCGGTAGGCTTCCTTCCGCTCCGTGCAATAGCGGAGCAAGGCCCCCACAAATGACGGTGAATCGATCCAGGCGTAGGCAGCCGCATCGCTATCGATCCGGTAGAGGACGAATGTGATGGCATCGGCTTTGTCTTTTTGATTCGCGGCTTGGGCTTTTTTCCGTTCCGCGTCGATCAGATCGAGCGCTACCTGCGCGCCTTTGGTTTCATCCTTTGCGATTTTCAATGCTTCTGAGACGAGGTCTTTGACGAGCGCGCCTCCCGCGCCGGCAACGAGGGCAGGATCTTGAAGCACCGTGACGAATCCTTCCGCGTAGAGCTTTTCATACTTCGCGCGAGTTTCCTTCCAGAATGTTTCAAATAGCACCGCTTCTCCCTCGGGCAGCATTGGGGCAATAGCGGCCTTCCGTTTGTCGGACATGGTTACCGTCGCGTCCGGACCGTAGATGTCTTTGATCAGGCGCTCGTAGAGATACTTGCCGACGGCTTCGCGGTTTTGCCCGCTGTTGAGGTCTTTGAAGGGAATGTTGCCTTCCACGGCGTTATGAGCTTGCGCCGCGAAGAAGTCGATCGGGTCGCCGCGGGACAAGTCCGCGAAAAGATAGTCGAGCTTGGTGCCCGCATACATCTGCGCGGACCAGTACAGTCCTCCGGCCTCCCTCAGCGCCTCGCCGAGCTTGCTGGCCATAGCGGCCAATTCCTTGCGTGTTTTCTGGCGTGCCGCATCATCGCCCGCTTTCTCGAACAGTCCGCGATAATCGATAAAGGTGCGCTGAGCGTCTTTGGCGATTCCCGCCTCGACACAGGCGTCGAATTTCATCTTCATGGTAGAGCGCTTGACGTCCATGGCGTTGGCCTGCGCTTGCGGGGTCGCGCCACGGGCGATTTCCGCGTTGAAGTGCGGATCGAAGGCATCGCCCGACATGAGCAGGTAATCGAGCGCTTCCCTGAGATCCTGCTTTTTGATTTCTGCGATCTGCGCATCGGCGGCGGACCCGGTGGTGTCAAGGCGGGGATACCGGTAGCAGTATGCCAACTGATTCACCGCTCGCCCGAGCAAGAGCATGGTGGGGTCGGCGGAACGCTTGTCCTCCGGCTGATTGAGGAATTGGGCATTGGCAAGCTTCGACATCGCCGTGAGAGCGCCCGCGATGTTCGACGATGCCATATCAAACCCTGATTCTGTGATTTCGTTTGCCCGTTCGTCGATTTTTATGAGCAACGTCCGCTTGAGAGCGAAAATAGCCATGCCGCGGGTATCGAGCCGCCGGTCGACAGAACGCTTCGGGTCCATGAACGCGTCGAGCGCGGCGCGGAGCTCGTCACGGAGATTCGGCGTTACATTGGGAAACTCCGGGTCGATGCGGGCGGATTGCGCCTCGAAGGGAAGATCGAGAAGCTGGTAACCGTCAAGCCAGAATTTCTCGCGGTCGATCGGCCCGGCTGAAACCGTTCCCGCCCCGGTGTACGCATTAGCGAACGCGACGCCGGCGAAGTAGTTTGCCTGCATAGCCGAACCGCCCTTGAGCGTGGAGAGTAGATGCTGCGCGGCGCCGACCCAGTCCTTCTTGTTGAACATGTCATAGCCGGCGCTTGTGATGGCCTTGTAGCGGTCATCTTCTTTCTCGTACTTCCGGAACCAGACCTCGATCTCCTGCTCGAAGCTCTTGAACTTGGCGTTGTCCTTGTCGCCGCCGAATTGACTCTGGAGTAACCAGCCTGCGGCGGCCTTTGCCCGCCTGGCGAATTCGCGTGGCAACTCAAAGGCGTCGGCGTGGGTTTTCAGGTCGATTGGCGCTGACAGGCTTGCGCCGGAGCAAATGGCCTTGCCACTACCGTCAAAGAAATGGGGCGGCAATTTTTCAGCAGATCCTTCCGTGTATTTTTTCCGGAAAAAGGAGAGCCGGTCGGCTGCTTCCATGCAGATCACAGCCTCGTCGAAATAGCGCCGTGTATTCTCGGCGCTGTTCGCCAGCAGGACGTAACAGAGCGGGGCATAAGCCTCGAAGTCCTCCGGGGATCCGATGTTGGCGAGAATCGCGTGAATGACCTGGTTCGCCTCCATCACCAAATCGAAGGTGTTGACCTCAAGAGCTTGGCGCGCGCAACGCAGGCGGTCAGCGTTGGGGAGGCCCGAGCCTTTCGCTATTCGCGCGAGTTGCAGGCTGGCTTTGACCTGAAACTCCTTGTCGGGGTCTTTGGCGAGCTCGAAAAGTTCCTTGAGCGCGTCGGCTAATCTGCCTTCGCCAATTTTGATGCGGGCGGAAACGCCGTACATCCGAAGTGTTTTGCCCCTTGTTTCCTTGAGAGCGATGGGGAATTCGCGTAGCGCTTTTTCGATGATTCCGAGCGCCTCATGGATGGCCTCGGGCGCATCACCCATACGATTAAGCAGCGTCTCGACCGCGTTGATGTACCCCAGCAGGCTCATTTCGCGCACCATCGGGTGGGCCTGGGAAAACGCCTTCATGAATTCGGGGAGCTCGAGATAGCGCTCGACCGCGAGCTGGGGATCCGGCCGCGCGAGCGCGACATCGCCTGCAAGCAGGTGAACCCGGAAGAGCGCCTCGACTCCGTCGGCGATCCGGTCAAACATCATCTTGCGAATGATCTCGTCGGTGAGTTTGAGCCATTCGTTCCGCTTTTGGGATCCCTCGGGTTCGAGAAGCGCGAGACGGTAGCACGCGCGCGCCCGCTCGTAGTAGGTGTTCATGAGTAGCATATAGAGCGTGGAGGGGGTCCCGTCGGCGTTTTCCGCCCAGTCCATGGGTTTCGTGCGGGTGGTGATGCTTTGCCAGACTTCGTCGGCGATTTTTTTCGCGTCGTCGAGGTCCTTCTTGCTTTTGTCCGTCGACTGCGTGCCGGAACTCGCCACGTCGATGAGCATTCTCACATATTCAATGCGGACGGCTTCGTCCGTCGCGTCCTTGATCAGTGCCAGCGCTTTCGAATAGTATTCGGTGGCCTTGGTGCTGTCGCTTTCGGCGCAATGGTCCCCCTGAATTTTGTAGATTGATGCTATGGCGATATCGCGTTTGCTCTTGTCCTTGATGCTTTCGAGCATTTCGATCGCGTCGTCATAAAGGCGAAAATCGATAGCGAGCTTGCGCGCTACAGGAATCGTTTCGATGTCGTCAATGTCATATTGCGCTCGCAGCGCGCAGGGAAGGGCGAGCGCCCACACCACAATCAATCCGAAAAGCGCTCGACCCGGTACGGCCATGGTTGTTCTTTCTCTGCGCGTGAAAGTGCCCGAGGATAGATTCAGCCCATAACTTCCTAACGAAGCTCAGGGACCAAGGTTCACCATAACCCTACTATTTCACTTTCCTCGCTCAAGGCGTATCTCTCCTCTGTCACAATCCCGGGCATCCTTTGACCTCTCCGCGCCCATGGGATACACTTCATCGCATACCAGAGACAGCCAAGCTGGACACCTAGCCAAAAGAAGAGCGAGAAGCGCACAAATTGCCCCGCATTTCGCAAGATAGCATCCGACGCGTCCGTGAGGCCAACGACATCGTCGACGTGGTAGGGCGATATGTAAACCTGCGTCGCGCGGGAGCAACCTTCAAGGCACTCTGTCCCTTTCACAAAGAAAACACGCCGAGTTTCACCGTCTCGCCACAGCGCCAGACATTCAAATGCTTTGGCTGCGGCGTCGGCGGTTCCGTCGTCGACTTCACCATGCAGATGGAGAAGCTCGACTTCGTCGAAACGATCGAGCGGCTTGCCGAGCGCGCGTCGATTCCTCTTGAATACGAGCAAGGTTCCGGCGGCACGAGCGAGCGCCCGGCGGCATCGAGTTCTACGAAGGCGACGCTTTACCGCGTGATGGAATGGGCGCAAAAGCGCTATGCCGCGACGCTCGAGAAAAGTTCTGACGCGCAGTCCGGCCGCGACTATTTGAGAGAGCGCGGAGTTTCTCAAGAGATCATCGATTCGTGGGGACTTGGTTTCGCGCCGGAAAGTTTCGACGCCGTGTTGACTTCCGGAATGAGAGAGTTCGGTTCTGCTGAATTTCTCGACTCTGTGGGACTGACGCGCGTGAATGAAGCTGGCAAGCGCTACGACTTCTTCCGCAATCGTCTCCTCTTCCCGATCCGCGATGCGTCGGGCCGCGTGGTGGCCTTTGGCGCGCGCAAGATGGACGAAAACGACCCGGGCGGAAAATACATCAATTCGCCGGCGACGCCGATCTACGAGAAGTCCCGCGTGCTCTACGGCATCGATCGCCTCGCCACCAGCCAATACAACCGCGCCCACGCCAAGGGCGGGAAGCTTGTGATCGTCGTCGAGGGCTATTTCGACGTGATCGCCTGCCATAAAGCCGGGCTTGATTGCGCCGTCGCCCCCTGCGGCACCTCCATTACTCCCGATCAGATTCACACGCTGCGACGTTTCGGCGACCGCATCGTGCTCATCATGGACGGCGACGCCGCCGGGCAGGCGTCGATGGAGCGAATCGCCGGTGAGGTGATCGCGCAAGGCGCCGACGTGACGGCCGTGACGATCCCCGGCGGGCTGGACCCCGATGACTACTTGAATACACACACCGCCGAGGACTTTTTGGCGCTGATCGCCAACGGCAAAGACCTTTTCCGCTTCAAACTCGAAGCGCTCTCCAAACGCTACGACCTCACCCGTATCGGCGCGCGCCTCGAAGCCGCCGAGGAAGCGCTGACCGTGGTTTCCATGGCAACCAACGAAATGCTGCGCGACATAATCGTGCGCAAGACGGCCGAATTTTTCGATGTCGACGAAACCGCCCTGCGCGCGCGACTGCGCAGCAAAGCGCGCAGCGCCAAGACCGATCAGGCGCAACCCGCCGGGCAAACGGCTATATCCGTGCCGCCAGACGAACGCCTGCTCTTACTGTCATTGCTGCGGCACCCGGAATTGATACCCGCCGTGGCCGAATTCCTCGCCAGCGACGATTTTGAGACGCCGGTCGCGGCCGCTGTGTATCGCGCCGTGCTCGATTGCCGCGAGGAGATTGGCGAATTGCGCTTCCCGGATGTTTTCGACTTTCTCGATCAGGAAAAGAGCGACGCCAGATCGTTCCTTGCGGGGTTAATGGAAGGGGACCTGTCGCTAAGGAATGCCCCCAAAGATACGGAACAGGAAGCAATGGCGGCGATCAAATCCGCAATTACCCAATTGCGTCACAAGCATGTCGAGCAAAGCGATGAATATCGGAAGCGAGTCGTCGCCGACAATCATGAGGAACTGACGTCAAGGCTTGCGTTGATGCGCTCCATGGACAAAAGACGCGGGGTCACGAAGCCATAAGAACAACTTTTCCGGCTAAACGAACGACAGAACATACGGATTCATAAGGGGTTAAGAAGCGCGATTTTTGCTGGAATGGCTAGATAGGGGCGGGTATACGTTGCCCTCCGTTTGGACTGAAGGGATGCAAATAGGAAGCATGGCTACGAAGACCAAATCATCGAATGCTTCCGCGAAGTCCTCGCGTAAAACGGCTTCGCGCCCCGAAAAACCCGCTTCAAAGGCCACCAAGAAGGCGGAAACCGCCAAGCTCAAGCGCGAATTGCCGACGATTTCCGAGGAGAATATCTCCCAGCGCAAGCCGACCCAGCGCCTCGAACGCAAAGAGCAGAAGGAGATCGTCCGCCAGAACCTGCTCAATACCGATACCGCCACGTTGCTGCCGACCACACGCAACATGACGACCAAAGAGGTGCAGAACTCCATCCAGACGCTGTACCGGCGCGGCGTCGAAACCGGTTTGCTCACTTACGACGAAATCAACGACGCCCTGCCCGGCGACGTGGTCAGCCCCGAAGAGCTTGACCGTATTCTCGCGCGCTTCGACAAGCTCGGCATCGATGTGATCGAAGACGAGATCGCGCGCGCGCCTCAGGGCCATGCCCCCGAAGTCCGCTTTGAGGATGACGCCCGTGGCCGCGTCTCGCGCCGGGGCAAGGACGGCCGCGACGACCGCATCGATGACCCCGTCCGCACCTACCTGCAGCAGATGGGCGAGATCCCGCTGCTCACGCGCGACGAGGAAACCAGCCTGGCCAAGAAGATCGAACTGTCGCGCAAGCGCTTCCGCAAGCGCGTGATCGAGAGCCAGGTGGCGCTGGTCGAGTCGATCCGCATCCTCGCCGAGGTCGAGCGCGGCGAGCTCGCCTTCGACCGCACCCTCAAGTTCAACAACGAGCTTGAGATGGACAAGGACGAGATGACCGCGCGTCTGCACGACAACCTCTCGACCCTAAAACGCATCGTCGTCGCGAACCAGAATGACTGGCTGACCTACGAGGACGCGAAGCTCTCGGAGCACGAACGCCTCGCGGCCAAGCGTCGCATCCGCGCGCGGCAGCGCAAGGGTGTGATCCTGCTCGAAGAGCTCAACATCCAGACCAAGAAAATTCGCCCGCTGATCGACCGCCTTGAGCAGATGTCGCGTAAGGCCCAATGGCTGCGCAACGAGACGCGCCGCCTGCGAGGCGTTACCCACGCGCGCATGAGGCTTACGCAATTGCAGGAAGAATATGACAAGCTCGTGCGCACGGCGATGGAGCCGCCCTCCGCCCTCGGCCAGCGCGTCGAGGAGGCGAAGATCCGCTTCGCCGCCTACGAAGAAGCCAAGCGCAAGATGTTCTCGGGCAATTTGCGCCTCGTGGTGTCGATCGCCAAGAAATACCGCAACCGCGGTCTCGCTTTCCTTGACGTGATTCAGGAAGGCAACACCGGCCTGATGAAGGCCGTTGAAAAGTACGAATACCGGCGTGGCTATAAATTCTCCACCTACGCTACATGGTGGATCCGTCAGGCGATCACCCGCTCCATCGCCGATCAGGCGCGCACCATCCGCATTCCGGTGCACATGATCGAGACCATGAGCAAGCTGCGCAACGTGCAGAAGACGCTGCTGCAGCGCGACGGGCGCGAGCCGACCATCGAGGAATTGGCCGACGCCGCGCATATCTCACTCGATGAAGCCAAGCGCGTGATGAAAATTTCCAAGCACCCGATCAGCCTCGATCGCCCGATCGGCGACTCGGACGATTCGTATTTCGGCGACTTCATCGAGGACGCCGCCACCGATACGCCTTCAAACATCGCCAGTCAGGAGATGCTGAAAGACAAGATCGCGTCGATTCTCAACACGCTCACCTACCGTGAGCGCGAGATCGTGCGTCTGCGCTACGGCATCGGCGACGGCTACACCTATACGCTCGAAGAGGTCGGGCGCATCTTTAAGGTCACACGCGAGCGTGTGCGCCAGATCGAGGCGAAGGCTATTCGCAAGCTCCAACACCCCGTTCGCTCGCGCAAGCTTGAGGGTTTCCTCGACGGCCCGGCCCCGGAATTCATCGACGACGCCCTTGTCGGCAACGATGACGGCGGCGGCGAGACGGAAGAATAGGAAGCACCTTGAGTTTTCGGCTCTTATGTCGGAAACACCGAGATTCCTGCCAAAAAGCCCGCAAAAATGGTGTGTGACTGACAAAATTCCGTGTTCAGACATGTTCATTCGTATTACGCTGGTGCAGATTCGCACCCTTAAACCTTTGGGAGGATTCCATACCATGCGCTTTCTTACGCTTGCCGCCATCGCGGCGTTGATTCTGCCCGCTACCACATCGGTTGAAGTTATCGAGGCGGCTGCGCCCTCGGAGAATGCCGCGCCACCAGCACCCGCGCCGGAGGATAACGCGCCTCCACCAGTTCCAGGAGAAGATCCCGCCAAGGGCGAGGAAACTCCAGAAGAAGCGCCGGACATCAACGAAAACCCGGATGACGAAGAATCCAACTCCATCGTCATTACGAACCCCGATTTCACTCAACCTGTCGTCAAGGAGATGCCCAAGAGCGACGACGCGGCGCGCGACACGATAAAGAAGGCTTATGAATCAGTGTATTCCGCCCGCATGAAAGGCCTCAAGAAATTCGCCTGCGACCTCAACGTGACGGTTTCGTTCGGCCAGATGGGCGGCCCAGTGTCCGTGAAAACGAAAACCGCTTGGAAATCTGGAGATGAGGACTTGTCTGTCAAGATTTCCGATGAGCAGGATGGGAACGACGCCAACAACCCGATGGCGCCGATGGTTCGCCAACAGATCGCGGGAAGCATCCCCGAGTTGACGTCTCTGCTCGATATGTTGATCATCGGGGGCGATGTCTTCGACGTGCATTTCAAGGACCATGCCTTCGCCAACGAGAAAGACGGACGCGTGCGAGTCTGGTTCAACAACGAGGATGACGGCCAATTGATGTCCGTCCTGACCACGATCAAAGATGGTATCGTGACGAAGATGGATGGCGCCGTATTCCGTTTGGGCTTCGAGTACGAAAAGAAAGGGCGCGACAACGTTGCCAAAGCCGTAACCACCTCTCAATGGGTGGAGATGCCCGACCGCTTCGGAGGCGTCAGCTCGCAGGAGATGGCCCAGACTTTCAAAGTAACAGAGTTCGCCACCGAAGGCGCCTACACTATCGGAACAAAGATATCCTGTACCGCGGATATGGGCGGTATGACCTATACCATTACCACCGAACTTTCCGGCATTGCCGTGGACGACAAAGTCACCGACGCGATGCTCAAGGCCGCGAAGGGCGAGGAAGGCGATAGTGAATCGGGCGAGACAGGAAGTGAAGAAGGTTCTGAAAGCAAGGAAGTCGAGCCTGAAGATAAAATTGTCGAAGTGCCGGAAGAAAATGATGATGGTGGCACGGAGAAGTAGCCATCGCCGAGAACTCATTGGTTTCTCCCGAAAACCCGCCTCGCGCGGGTTTTCGATTTTTGACAGTACACGATCTATGTGGGGGAGGCGTCCGAAAATAGCGATAGCGCCTGGACGCCTTTCCGGCCAAAGAAATCATCCGATTTCCCGGTTGCACCGAATTGACATTCCCTGCTACTCCAGCGATACTCGCGGCTCGGGGTTGTTTGAGCCGATCTCTTGAAGCCAGCGGATTGGCGTGTTTTCCTTCTTCCTCAAGGATAGGGAGTCATCGTGGGTTTATTCAAACGCGAAAGTAACGAGAAGCCCGCTGCTGCTCCGGCCAGCGCCAGCCAACGCCTCGAAGACATGAAACTGATCGAGGACAAGAACACCTTCCGCCTCGTGAAGAAGCTCGCCGAGGGCGGCATGGGCGCCGTCTACGAGGCGACCCAGCTCGGCGCCGACGGCTTCGAAAAGCGCATGGCGGTGAAAACCATCATCGAGGACTTCACCACCAACCAGGAATTCGTCGATATGTTCATCGGCGAGGCGAAGCTCGTCGCCGACCTGATCCACCAGCATATCGTGCAAATTTACCAGCTCGGCAAGTACCAGAACCACTACTACATCGCCATGGAATACATCCACGGCGTGAACCTCGAGGAATTCATCGAGCGCCACCAGCAATTCAAGAAGCGCATCCCCGCCGAGATTTGCGTGTATATCGCGAGTCGCGTGGCCCGCGCCCTCGAATACGCCCATGGCAAGCGCAACAAATTCGGCGAACTCTTGGGGATCGTCCATCGCGACGTGTCGCCCAAGAACGTCATGATCGATTCTGAGGGCTTCGTGAAGCTCACCGACTTCGGCATCGCCAAAGCCCGCAACATCATGAAGGATAAAGAAGGCGACGTCCTGATGGGCAAGGTGCAATACATGTCGCCCGAACAGGCGCAGTTCGAGCACACCGACGGCCGCTCTGACGTGTTCTCCCTTGGCGTGGTGCTCTACGAATTGCTCGCTGGCGAGAACATCTTTGCCGACGACGACACACTCGTCTGCATCAATAACGTCGTAAAGAAACCCATCCCGCCGATCAAGGAATACAACGAGCACGTCGATGACAACCTTGTTGGCATTCTGCAGAAGATGCTCGAGCGCGACCGTTCCAAGCGCTACCAGAGCGCTGGCGAGTGCGCCGAAGACCTCGAAAAGAACATCTATTCGAGCGGCTACGGCCCGACCTTCAGCACGCTGGCCGAATACCTGAAGAGCCTCTTCCCGAAGTTCAAGCAGGTGAAGGCCGAGCCGGGCGCCGCCCCCGGCACGATCCCCGCGGCGAAGTAGCGAGACTACATACTTCTTTGCCGTTGGGAGAAATTACCCCTCCAGCAACACATCCCGCACGGTATAGCGGCCGGGTTTGCGGCTAAACAGGAACTTCGCGGCTTTGATCGCTCCGGCGGCGAAGGTGTCGCGATTGGCGGCTTTGTGGGTCAGCTCAATGCGCTCGCCTTGCCCCGCGAAGATGACAGAATGGTCGCCGAACACGTCGCCGCCGCGCAGGGCGTGGATGCCAATTTCCTTCTGGCCGCGGGGACCGGTATGGCCCTGACGACCGTGAACGGCGGCTTTGGCCGGGTCCCAGCCGAGCGCGTCGCAGGCGGACTTGAGCAGCATGTTGGCGGTGCCCGAGGGCGCGTCCACTTTGCGGTTGTGATGCATCTCGACGATTTCGATGTCGTAGTGGCCGACGACGCGGCATGCGTGGGCGACAAGCTCGCACAGCAACGTCACGCCGAGCGAATAATTTCCCGCGTGCATGACGGGAATGGTCTTCGCGGCTTTGTCCAATGCTGCGAAGTCTTTCGACGACAGCCCTGTGGTTCCGGAGAGGAAGGCGGTCTTGTGCTTGACGCACTCGGCGAGCCGCAGGCGGAAGGCTTCGGGTGTGGTAAAGTCGATCAGCACGTCGGCGTCGCCATCATGGGTGGTGACGATCTCCCGCCCTGAGTCGAGCACCTCCTTCTTCCTGTCGATGGCTTCGACGATGGTGACGTCGGCGTCCTGCGCCGCGAGGTGCAGCACTGCCTGCCCCATACGCCCCTGCGCGCCGCTAATGGAAAGCTTGATCACAGCTCATCCTTTCGTAAGGACGCATGGTAACACGTCCGCCGCGCGTCAACCAATCCCCAATACCTTACGCGCATTCGCGCCCGTGATGCGTCTCACCTCGGCGACGTCCATATCCCAGATCGCCGCGAGTTTGGATGCCGTGTGGGCGACGTACGCGGGTTCGTTACGTTTGCCGCGATGTGGGTCAGGCGCGAGATAAGGGCAATCGGTCTCGACGACGATGTCCTCAGGACGCAACGCTTTCACCGCTTCGCGTAGCTTTTCCGCGTTTTTGAATGTCACTTGACCGGCGAAACTCACCTTGAAGCCGAGCTTTACCCACGCCAGCGCTTCCTCGGGCCCGTCGCTAAAACAATGGGCAAAGCCCCCGCGAGGCGGCACCCCTGTCGTCTCCAGCACTTCGCGCACGATGGGAAATGCGTCGCGGCAGTGAATGCACACACCCTTGTTGGCGCGTGTTGCGAGCTTGAGCTGCGCGGCGAAAGCCTGCTTTTGAATATCGAGTGGAATCTTGCATTTGAAGGTGTCGATGCCCATCTCGCCGCACAGCACCATTTCCGGTTCGCGCAGCAAGGTTTCCATCTCCGCGATCACCTGATCGCTGTATTGGTCGGCGTCGTAGGGATGGATACCGACGGAGCAATAGACTTTGCCGGGGTATTGGCGGGCGAGTGCGAGCGCCGAGCGGCCGCCCTCGGGCATCATCCCGATGCATACGATGCGCTCAACGCCTGCGTCGAAGGCGCGCCTGATCATGTCCGGGCGATCGGCGTCGTAGGCGTCGAAGTTGATATGCGCGTGGGTATCGATCAGCATGGTTCGATTATAGCGTTCGCGGCGCTTCCTCGGTTACTTCGCCCGCCTGCACCGCCCAGAGATCGGCGTAGGTGCCTCCCCGGGCGACCAGGTCGTTGTGCGTTCCCTCTTCTTCCAACTGCCCGTCACGCAGCACGATGATGCGGTCGGCGTGACGAATGGTGGAAAGCCGATGGGCAATAATCAAGGCGGTTTTCCCGCGTGTCAGGCGGCGCAGGTTTTGCTGGATCGCGCGTTCGGTTTCGGTATCGACGGAACTCGTCGCTTCGTCGAGCACGAGGATCGGTGCATTTTTCAGGATCGCCCGCGCGATGCTCAAACGCTGGCGCTGGCCGCCGGAGAGTTTGATGCCGCGCTCTCCGACGACGGTGTCGTATTTTTCGGGGAGCGTTTGCACGAAGTCGTTGAGCTGCGCGAGACTCGCTGCCTCCGCCACACGTTCTAACGTCACGCCATCGAGACCGTAGGCGATATTATCACGGATCGTGCCGTGGAATAGGTACACGTCCTGACTCACGAGCGCGATGTTGCGGCGCAAGTCTTCCAGCTTCAGGTCGCGCACGTCATACCCGTCGATGCGCAATGCACCGCCGCTGACATCGTAGAGGCGCAGCAGGAGCTTGATCAGCGTGGATTTTCCGGCGCCCGTCGTCCCGGCGATGCCGATCATCTCGCCCTCTCGCACCTTGAAGTCCAACCCGCGCAACACCGGTATCCCGCGGCCATACGTGAATACGACACGATCGAATTCGATGGCGCCGCGAATGCGAGGGTTTGCGATGGGGTGGACCGGATCGACAATGGCGGGCGGCGTGTCGAGAACGCTGAAGGTTCGGCGCGCGCTGGCCCGCGCCCGTTCGAACTCGTTGAGCGTCTCGCCCATGCGCGTGAGTGGCCAGAGCATGCGCTGGATCAGCGTCGCGAAGAGCACCAACTGCCCGATGGTGACGATACCCTCGTCGGCAAGGATCCAATAGCTGCCGAGCAGGAGCACGCCTGCAAAGCCGACCGCGATCGCCATGCGGATCAGTGGCGTATACAACGCGCTCAGCTTGATCGCCGAATGATTGGCGGCGCGGTACGCCGCGGACGCGGCTTCAACCCGGCTGGATTCGAATTTCTCCGCGGTAAAACTCTTGATCACGAGAATGCCCGCGATGTTGTTCTCAAGCCGGCTACTCATCTCGCCAACCTTTTGACGCACAGCCGAATAGCGCGGAGAAATCGCTCGCTGAAATTTCAGGCTGCCCCACACGATGATGGGCAGGGGAGCGAGACCGATCAACGCGAGCTGCCACGACGTCGAGAGCAGCACCCAACCCGCGAAGAAGAAAAGAACGATCAATTGGAGCAGTTCGTTGAGCCCCGTGTTCAGGAAGCGCTCGAGCTGGTTCACATCGTCGTTGACCATGGACATGGTTTCGCCCATGCGATGATTTTCGAAGAATGCAATCTCGCGGCTCTGTACCCGACGGTAGGCGTCCATGCGCAAATCGTGCTGCACGCGCTGGGCCAGCGTCATAAAGCCGTACTGGTACATCCACTGGAACAAGCTTTCGAACGCGAAGATGACGATCACCAATGCCGCGAGCGCGATCGCCATGGGCCAAGGCTCGCCGGTGCCGACGATGGCTGCAAGCCACCACGGCGGTTCACGGTTGAGCGCGTCGATGGCCCACGCGACCAACAGTGGCGGCATCAGGTCGAGAATCTTATTCGCCACGCTTGATGATGCAGCGAAGACGAGATGCTTTCGATAAGGCCGCAGGTAGCTGAAAAGCCGCCTCATCGGGCGTTGGGATTCGATCAGGGCGGCCGGGGTTAGAACCTCGTTCTCCATGGCGTAAGGGGCGCAATGGTACGCATCCGGAGGGGATACACAAGGGCGCGGCTGTAACCAAGCTGTTACACGCGCGTTTCCAGGAACGTTCCTGTTACAAGAGTCGTTTCGCTCGTCTGACGGTCACGCGGCCGTCTCATACACTATTCGCGTGACGGCTCCCCTGCGGGCGCGGGGAGGCAGGTACAGGTTGGGACACGGAGAATGCGCGATGAAATGGATGTTGATTGCCGGATCGGCGCTGGTGGCTGGGGTGTTTTCCGGGGTGGTGATTGGCGAACCGGCTGCGCCGGAAATCTTCCGCCACGCGGACGGAGATCGTGCCGACGCCCCGTCGGGACGGCTTTTGTTGAGAATGCCGGCGGCGGATGTGGTCCTGGGCAACAAAGCGCCGAGTGAAGGCAGCGAGCCGCCGGCGGAACCCGATGATTCGAGATATAACGGCGAGGATGCTCCGACTTTCTTCGGCGAAGCCCAGGGCAACAGAATCGTTCTGGTGCTCGACGTGTCGAGTTCGATGAGCGTTCGTGACGGGGGAGGCTCTGTCGAGGACGCCGACGGCAATGTCATCGCGAATCCGCGGCGCTGTGATCTTGTCGGCATTGAGACCGTCAAGCTTCTGCGCGCGCTCAGCGACGACGCCGGCGTGGCAATCGTGGAGTTCGGCGGCAACACCAACCACTGGGCCGGAAAAATCGAACCGCCGTTGTTGACGATTTGCGAGGAACCCACTGGCGATCATTTCATCCTCCTCGAAGGAGGCGGCCGCGAAAGACTGATCGACTTCGTAAACACCACGATTTCGCAGTTGCGCTACGGCACGCCAACCTATTCTGCGCTCGAATATACAACGGAGCGTTATCCCACAGCGGATACGGTGAACGTCTTAACGGATGGTGGAGCGACAGTATGCGATACGAAAGTCTACGATCGCTCTCCGGGGTGGAAGTATGATGTCGCTCAAGCCGAAATCCTTCGCGATTTTGCCCCTTGGTGGGCGCCGTTCGAAGCAAATGGCTGCGACCTCAACGGGTTCAACATCGGAGACAATCCGAACGCCGCCGACTTTCTGCAAAACTTCTGCGCCAAATTCAATGGAACGTATATCGACCGCTGACGCCAACCCAACCCGCAGCGGTTATCGTCGGGCGCAAGACTGTTCGATCAGTCTTGCGCCCCGATGATTTAACCGGGCCAGACTGTCGCGCCGTTGTCTTCCTTCTGGCACGTCGAAACCTGTCACTGTAACATCTTGGTTACACACTCACGGCCGGGGGCTCATGGGCGCAAAATCCAGCGTTGACGATCAACGGGGCATCCGCGAGCGGCTCGCGCAGCTCGCGGAGATTCATTCGCAGGCTGAAATTGCCCGGCGTACTGGAACCCAGCGTATGAATGTCACGCGCTACTTGCGCGGTACCCGCATCCCCGCCGACTTTTGCTCGATTCTTACGAGAGAGCTTGGCGTCAACCCGCAGTGGCTTCTCACCGGCGATGGCCCGCGCATGCTCTCCGATACTGCGGGCAGCAGATCGATGGCGTCCGAGATGGTGCAGCTCGTTCAGGCCATGAGCGAGGTGGCGCGCATGCGTCTCGGTTCGCTTGGAGGGAAGTCGCACCTGCAGGCTCTACGTGAGCTTCACGACGCGATCGACACCTTCGAAAACTTGCGTCAACGCCTCGGCAAAAACACTGACTCCACACTTGCGCAATTGCTCACGGATTTCGAAGCGGCCCTCAACGACGACAAGGAGGGGCTTGCTCGCAGCATGGCGACGGCAGCCGGGAAGCTCGCTCAACTTGCCGCCGACGAGTCACTGCGCGACCGTTATCTTCATCTGCGCGCGCGCTTCGAAGTCAAATACGGGAATAGCGACGAGGCGTTGCGTATCCAGCGCGTGACGTTTCTCCGGACGCTGTCGAGCGGGCCGTTCGTCAATAACGATATGATTAATCGGATGGGGAATTTCGTCACCATCCTGTGGGCCAACGGTAGAAGCGCTGAAGCCCGGAGGATGACGCGCGCTGCTCGTGAACTCCTGCACGACAACCCGAAGTCCGAGCAATGGCGATACATCCTTGACGCGGCGGAAGGGACAACCGCCATGGAACTCGGAGACCTTCCAACGGCGATCACGGCATATACAAGCACTTACAACAAGCTTCCGGAACCGCAACGTCATGTTGTCGAGGCCTATCGGCGCATGGCGCTCTTTGTCTCGGGAACGATGTCGTTCGAAGCGCTGGACCTGCTCGAATTGACACACCGCATTCAGGCGGTGGCGATGTTGCGCATGGCGGCGATAGAAGAGACGTCAAAATCCCTCAAACGGGCGTTGGCGAAGTATACCGGAGCGGGACCGACGCTGGCCGGGCAGGATTTACTGACAACACAGCACATTCGATGCCTCGCTGACGCGATCAAGGGTGACTCGGGGGCTTTGAAGCGATTCCAGGAATTTGCTCAGAAAGAGCGCTTCAAGGACAGGCTGCCAACGGTTCTACACGACTTTGTGATCGCCGTTTATGTCTGCCAAGTCGCCCGGCTCGCCGGAAATAGAGATGTTGCCCTCGATCATCTTATGCAGGCCGAGAAAGAGTTTTGCGGGCTTGATTCCGAGATCACACCGCCTATTTGGCTACGGATAATCCACACGCGCAACGCGCTTGAACTCATACCGCTGAAAGCGAAAAGCGCTGCTCAGCGGAATCTTCGCGCGCGAGTCAAAGAATTCGTCGATGATTACATCTCGCGAGGGTACGTGCTGTTGAAAGACTTTCCGGCGTAGCCGTCAGAGGATCGCGCGGGGCGAGCCATGCCTCTCGGGATACGTCCCGGTATTCGCGCTTCGTCCGCTGCCGCTGTTCCGAAACGGTCAAAGCGAGTAGGCTCCCAAAAGTATGACGTCGCGGGAAATCAATTTTGCATCATCCGATGGTTATCCGCTCGCCGGAGAATTGGTACTACCTGATGGCGCGCCCCCTTTCGTTTGCGCGGTCCTTCAGCAGGGGAGTGTGCTCTGCGACCGCGACGGACAGGGACCTCGCACCGGCTTTCAATCGACGCTCTACCGGCGGCTTGCTCGCATATTCGCTGAGCGGGGCATCGCCACCTTCCGCTATGACAAGCGCCAGTTCGACTGGCCGGCGCCAAAACCGCTGACCTACACGCTCACCGATCGCGTCAACGACCTGACTGCGGCATGCAATGCCATGAAATCACAACCAGAGGTTGATCCCGTACGTCTCGCCATTGTCGGCCATAGCGAGGGTGGCATCGTGGCCCAGCTTGCCGCGATGGGTGTTAAGCCAGCACGCATCGCGGTGCTTGCGTCGCCTGCAGTATCGCTCTTGGAAACGATGTCGTGGCGCGTGCGAAGAAATCGCATGGCCAAGACCGTCGCGCGCCGCCAATCGGGGATTGTGCAGCAGCAGGGTGTGGACGAATTGATCCATTACGTCGAAAGTGGCCACGATTTCACGCCGGACGAATTCGAGGAGTTCAAGGCGAAGCAAAGTTCAAAGAGCGCCATTCAGGGGTGGGAAAGCTGGCCATGGATCAAGGAGCATCATCGAACGCGCATTACTGAAACGACAGCAAAGCTCCCCTGCCCATCGCTCTTCATCCACGGCGATCATGACAACACGGTGTCGATTGAGAATCTCGAACGGTATCGAAAAGCCGCTGCCGGTGTAGAACGCAACGACATCATTTGTGAGACAATGGTTGATCTTGGGCATTTTCTGGAAGATACGACGCGTAAAGCTTTCACGGTGAGTGAAACGCTGGTTGATCGGGTGGCGCGTTGGGTTACGAACGGCCAATAGAATCCTCAGGTTGATGTACTTGGCATGTTCGAGGAGGAAAGAACTTTCGCCAAGACGTGACGTAAGGAAAGGAGGGAACAATAGACGACAAAAAAACTTCAGCCAAAATGGCAGGAAATCGAAGCAGGGCTACGGAACCTGAAAAAAAACAGGTGTAGAGGATGGTAAAAAACAGGAGCGCTAGGACACAACGAGACACAATTACGGGAGCGAAAAAAACGAACTATTCGCGCGTGAAAAAACAATCGCAATATTCCCACTCTATATCATCAGGCCGTTGAAAAGCGTTCTGATATCCGAACCATCCATGGTTCGGCATTTCGCGAGATTCATAATCCCGAGCGCAACGCCCTGCTAGAAACAATTCCCCATTGAGCAGCGACGCCCCCGTGTTTTTCTGCGCAACGAACGAAAATTCTCAAAAGTTTTTCGAAACGCCGCACGAGCGAACCCAACGCCAATTGGTGTGGATCGCAAGTGATCCACGCCAAGAAAAATAATTTATGAAATATGCCGAATTATTCATAAAGTTCATTGCGTGCTTGGCCGAATGAGAGGATGACGCGAGAGGTAGAAACTTTGGATTTTCGCTTTAGTTACAAGGATTTTTGGCCGATAGATTGGGATAAGGAGTGCTTCGGACGATGCCGGAGCTTATCCCGGGAGGGGAAGACAGATGAACGAGATCAACGGACCATCCGCGCCACATGGTGGCAACGTCAGCGGCATACGCCCGAGCGTATCCCCGCGTACGCCGTCAACACGCCCAACCGAATCGGGCTCCGACCTTCAAAAAGCATCCGACAACGTACGAATTAGCGGCGATGCACGCGCTCTTTCTGGCTTGCGTGAGCTTCCCGAGGTTCGCACGGAGCGCGTGAATCAGGTCGCGAAGGATATTCAAGACCCTGCCTACATGGAAAAATTCGAGAGCGCTTTGATGAAGATGCTCGACGAAAATTGGGGCTAATCGGGATTATCAACTGCATTGTTCGGCACCCGGGCGGCGACGCCTGGGTGTTGTGTTTTCTGGTCTGATGTTCTGGCAATGCCGATCCTTCGCTCTATACTCCTGCCTCCCGTAGGGAGAGCGATTGAGATGGATATAACCCGTCAGACGGTCGAACACATCGCGCTTCTGGCGAGACTCAAACTCGCGCCGGGCGAAACGGAACAACTTGCCCGCGAAATGAGCAGTATCCTCGGCTACATTAAGAAGCTTGCCGACGTCGATACCTCGGACATCGAGGATGGTCTCGACCATAGCCGCAAGCATAAAGTCTGGGCCGAGGACGAGCCGCGCCCAAGCTTCACCACCGATCAGGCGCTTTCGGGCGCGCAGGAACAGGAAACGGGCTATATCAAGGTGCCGCCGATCGTTGGATGAGGGTAGAGATTTTGTAGCGTCACGGCTATGCCGTGACGTCTTCGACCAACGCTTGATTTCACGGATAGGACGTCACAGCATAGCCGTGACGCTACAGGGAAAAAGGCTTAATCGCACCGTATTGCGCGGGGGTGCGTGGCGCTACACACAGAGGGGCAGCGTTGCAACAGAGCGACTTTCGATCCATGACAGCGGTACAAATCGCGGCCGGGGTGCGCGACGGAAAATTTTCCGCTCTCGACGTCGCGAAGTCCTTCTGTAAACAAATCGAAAAACTCGAACCAAAGCTGCACGCGTTGCTGCACTACAATCATGACGCAGCTATCCGCGACGCCAAGGGATCCGACCAAGGGACAAAGGGGCTTCGGCTCGCCGGTGTGCCGATCGTCGTCAAAGACAATATCTGTGTCGACAATCAGCCCCTGACCTGCGGGAGCAAGATCCTCAAAGGCTATCGCTCGACCTATAGCGCGACCGCCATCAATCGCCTGATCGACGAAGGCGCCTTCATCATTGGCAAGTCCAACCTCGATGAGTTCGCCATGGGCAGCTCGTGCGAACACTCCGCCTACGGCCCGACCCACAATCCCTGGGACACTGCTCGCGTCCCCGGCGGCAGTTCCGGCGGCTCCGCGGCTGCCGTGGCAGCGTGCTATGCGCCAATTTCGCTTGGTTCGGAGACCGGCGGCTCCGTGCGCCAGCCCGCCTCGCTCACAGGCATCGTCGGCATCAAGCCGAGTTACGGACGCATTAGCCGCTACGGGTTGGTCGCTTTCGGCAGCTCGCTCGACCAAATCGGCCCATTCGCGCGGACGGTGGAGGACGCAGCGCTTGCCCTCGAGATCATGTCCGGCCCCGACGACAACGATTCGACGACGTTGAGCGCAGCGCCAGAAGCCTATGTGGCGAATCTCGACAAGCGCGACCTCAAGAAGTTCCGCGTTGGCTACGTTCCAGAACATCTCGGCGAGGGTTGCGACCCGGCTATTCGCAAATCCGTCGAGAGTGCGATCGCATTGCTCAAGAGCGAGGGCGCCACGATTGTCGAACTTAAGCTTTCCGATCCCGGCTTCTCCGTCGCGACCTACTACATCGTTGCGCCGTGCGAGGCGTCGTCGAACCTGAGCCGCTTCGACGGAATCCGCTACGGCCCGCGCAAGGATGGCGAGGATTTACTACAGCTCTACATGAACACCCGCGGCGAGGGATTCGGCCACGAAGTCAAGCGTCGCATCATGATCGGGACATTTGCATTGAGTGCAGGCTATCAGGACGCCTTCTATAAAAAGGCGCTCAAAGTGCGCGAATTGACGCGTCGTGAATACGCCCATGCTTTCGAAAAGTGCGATGTGATGGTCGGCCCGACCTCGCCCAACACGGCGTTCAAGATTGGCGAAAACGTCGGTGACCCGTTGAAGATGTATCTCTGCGACATCTATACCATCGGCGCGAATCTCGCGGGCATTCCCGCCATGTCCATCCCCTGCGGCTACGACGACGCCGGTCTACCCATCGGCCTGCATATTCAGGCGCCGATGGAGGGGGAAATGGAGATGCTGCAAGTGGCCTATGGTATGGAACAGAGGCTCAAGGCCAATCGCGCGCCCGCGCTCGCGGGAGTGTAAGAGCGTGACCGGAAACCCATTTGTGGGGATGTAGCGCCACAATTTATTGTGGCGTCTTCTGATGAAGTATCGATCCCTCGTTGGTCCGCCACGATGAATCGTGGCGCTACGGGGTTTCCGGTCACCCTCTAAGGGAAAGTATGGACGAGTGGCGTTTGCGACAAGGCTCATCGCGCTCTCTGGCGTCGCTCGCAAGCACGTGGTGCCGCACGGGCTGTGCTTCCCGATCAGTTCGCCCCGCGGGGGCGCGGGGCGCTACATGCAAACCGATGATGAAAATGCGCTAAGCTGTGGGAAGCGTTTGTTTCGTTTCGCTCTGATCCTTGCGGAGTTTGTCGACAGCGCCTGCGATTTTCGCGTCGCTTACCGCCAATATCTGCGCCGCGAGAATGGCTGCATTTTTTGCGCCGGCCTTGCCGATGGCAAGCGTGCCGACGGGAATGCCGCCGGGCATTTGGACGATGGACAGGAGCGAGTCCATGCCTTTGAGGGCGTGGCTTTCCACGGGGACCCCCAGAACCGGGAGCACGGTGTGAGCGGCAACCATGCCGGGGAGATGCGCAGCGCCGCCGGCGCCGGCGATGATGGCTTCCAGGCCGCGTGGTTCAGCGGTTTTGGCGTATTCGGCCATCCAATCGGGAGTGCGGTGCGCGGACACCACGCGGCATTCGTGGGGGACGGCGAAACGCTCCAGCATTTCCACGGCGTGGCGCATCGTCTCCCAGTCGGACTTGCTGCCCATGATGATGCCCACGAGGGGCGTTGGTTCGCTCATAGTTCTGCTTGGGAATCCTTGGGGGCGGAATCTTCAAGGTAGCGAAAACGGCGCGCCGGGCGCAATGGCGGCTGGATCAGGCGGGATCCCAGGGCTGGAAGCCGTTGGCGGCGAGAAATTCGCGGACGCGCCCTTCCTCGACGGGGGTGACGTAGAAAAACGCGCCGACGCGCTCGGTCTGGAAAATGACGCCGCCGCGGTAACGGTCGGGTTCGACGAGGTATTCGAACTCGGCGCGAGTGAGCAGTTCCTCGAGGGCGAGGGCGTCCTTCAGCTTCTTGGCGATGTAGACGAGGGCGAGTTCCTGCTCTTCGAAAAATTCCGGTTCGCGGCGCATCAGCGGGCCATGTTGCGGATGGTTTCCGCGAAGGTGTCGTAAGCTTCTGGAGATTCCCGGCTCATGTAATCTTTCATTTTACCCGCCGCGGTTTCCAGATTGATGTAGAGGCGCTTGTTGCGCCGCGCGTTGCGCAGGGCGGGAACGAGGTCTTTGATCTTCACCCAAGTGAGCAGCAATTCGCCGCCGCTTTGGAAGAAGAGTTCCTCGTTGAGCACCCCGCTGACCAGGAAGCTGGCGACCATTTCCCAGTAGCTGGTGACCATGCGGAAGTTGGCATTCTGGCCCGAGCCCGGGGGACACAGCTTGTTGAATTCCTCGAGTGTCGCGATGGGCCGGAACATGGACGCGAACCACTGGCGTGCTTCGCGCATCCGTTCGTCGCGGCGAAGTTCGTAGAGCCGGAGGATGAGGTTGGCGTCGTCGTAGGTGGGTCGTGGGTGCATGAGCGTCGATTATGGATGGTATCCGACAGGGTCGTGAACTGCGTCCGGGCCTTCGCTAAGAT
>JABWBM010000144.1 GCA_013360495.1 Planctomycetaceae bacterium | reverse complement strand
CCCCACCTCGGCAAGCATATCGTTTTCCATCTTCCCGAGGGCATGCGGGATGGCTTTCTCTTGAGATACGGTAGCCGCGAAAGCGCCACGGCCCGGTCCAGCCGGAACGCCCGCGCCCCCGAGCTTGAGCAGGCGCAACGCAATGTCTTTGCTGGAACGGATACGCGCGCCGGCGTCTTTGCTGGGCCGGGCAACCTCTCGGTCTGATGATACGACGATCAGCTTTGACACATCCGGCGCATCCCCCACCGCGTCTCGCAGCGCCTTGTCAGCGTCGCCGCCAGTGAACACCGCGCGGGCGTCAAGCCCGGTTAACTCAGGCGCTCCACCGACGCCGGGTGTGCCGTCGAAGTAGATGACGACAGGAGTGCCCTCGCGCCTGCCCATTTCGGCAAGCAATTCCACCATGCGTCTGCGCGCGGCGCGAAATTCAGCAGGAAAATCGGAGGCTTGTTGTTGAAGGGCGTAGAGGAGATTGTAGCCGTCGACGAGGTACAAAGAGGCTCCTGCCGAAAGCGTTCCTGCACCCCTACAAGACGTTTTCCTAAAGGCTCGTTATTCGCAGCCCGCCACGCGAGGGCGCGTGGCGCTACAGAACACCGGTTACGCCTGTTTGGCGATGCCCGCGTCAATCCACTGGCCGACCATCTCGCGAACATCACGTTCGGCATCGTCGTGCGCGACGTCATACACCGAGGTCATCGCCGCGACGATGTCGTCCACGGTGTTCCGTCCGTCACAGCGCTGCCAGATAAACGAAGCGGTTTCGAGCAAGCGGTGGCTCTTGCGTCGCGACGTGTCGATCACCAACACTTCGCCGTCCAACGAGGAATACGATACGTTTGGCGCGCGAACGATCACCGCTCTCGGGTCTGGAGCGGCGCTCACAGCTTCTTCTCCTCCGGCTCATGATGCACATGGCCAGGCAGAACCTCTGAGATACGAAGAGCCTTGCGGTTGCGGCGCTCGAAAATCCCCGGCATGCCGCGGAACTTGAGCTTGCCGTTGACAAGCACGCTCAGCGGCTCATTCTCGCGATGAGCAAGCGGAATCAAGTCGCCAACTTTAAGCTGGAGCAGGTCGCGGGTACGAATCGTGGCGGTGTTGAATACCGCGGTCATTCGCACGGGCGCGTCGCTGAGACTCGAACGAATGTACTCGCGGGACTCGGCCGCGCGATGGACCTTCGAGCTGAACCAGAAATTGGACATGCGGTTGAGCACCGGCTCGATCACGTTGTGGGGCAAGCAAAGCGTCATGTTACCCGACTCCTCGCCCGCGATCGTTACCGCGAAGGTGATCAGCACCACCGGCTCGTTTGGCGGGATCGTCTGGGCCAACTGCGGATTCGTTTCGTGCGAGGTGAACTCGAACTTGATCTGGCCCACGCCTTCCCACGCCGCGCGAAGCTGCGTGCGGATACGCGCGAGAACGCCGTCAAGCACCTTCCATTCGATATCGGTCATGGGACGGTCGGGCGTCAGCGTGCGGGACGCGCTGCCCCCAACAAGCTTGTCGAACATCACGAACACGACGCGAGGATTGATTTCGAGAATCACCTCGCCCTCGAGCGGCTGCGCCGACAGGAAATTCAGGCAGGTGGTCTTCGGCGCTGCGAGGGTGAATTCCTGATAGGTCGCTTGCTCGATTTCTTCCAGCGTGCATTCCACCACGGATCGCAGCAATGACGACATAGTCGCCGAAACATTGCGCGCGAATACCTCATGCAGGCGCTCCAACGCGCGAAGCTGTTCCTTGCCAACTCGCTCCGGACGCTTGAAATCGTAGACCGCGACATTTTCCGCCGTTTGCGTTTGCGCGACTTCGGCGATGTTGTCGATATCGCCGCTGCTCACAGCTTGAAGCAGGGCATCAACTTGCGCTTGATCGAGAATATCCGCCATGATTCCTCCGGCATCCGTGCCGACAGGCGCGCAAACCCACGGTTGCGTGCCAGCCCATTTCTGAGACTACGGTTCATTCTATACCGGAGCTAGCCAAGACTCAATTGAAAGAATTGCCGTTCTGGTTGCTTTTGGGGCGCTCAGTCCGTAGAAGCCTGACGGAGGATTTCCGTGGTCTGGCAGCCCACCGCCACAACCGCCATCGACTTCAACCGTGCGTGGAGATTCCGCGTCACGGCGGTTCGCGTCGGCATGTTCGAGATGATCGCGCTCCTGGCGGCGTGGATGTACCTGCCGATGGGCCTGCAGTGGAGCATCAATCAAATCGATCCAACGAGTGCGTTTGATCTTGAGAAAACGCCACTCGCGGGTGCAGGAATCCAGATCGCCGGGACGCTTTTGCTCCTTCTCTATGTGACGAAGGTCCGTGGCCACCACATAGCTTACCTCGGCTTCGAAAAACCCCATTGGCCCTCGGATGCCATTTTCGTCGCGGTGGTGACGGCTGTGGCCGGCGCCGTGTATGCGTCCATCATCGCCATTCTCGCGGGCCTGATCGTATGGCAACCGGATCTGTTTGGCGCGAAAAGCATCGATCCAGTGGTCGACGTACTGCGGCGTAATTTTGGCGTTGCACACATTAATTGGCAAACGGTGCTCTACATGGCGCTCTTCGCGCCGGTGATGGAAGAAATCTGGTTTCGCGGGTGGATGTACCCGGTCGTCCGCAAACACTTTAACGCCGCATTTTCGATCATCGCGGTGGCGCTTATTTTTGGATTCGCGCACGGAACCCTCCCCATTCCCGTTTCGCAAATCATCGGTGGATTGGTATTTACTTTCGCCTACGAAAAGCGCCCGACCATCTTCGTCCCGCTCGTTTTGCATATGCTTGGCAACGGCAGTTTGCTCCTTTCTTCCTGGCTGCTTTCGCTGTAGCCAAAAGATTTCTTCTTAAGATGATACGCGCGCGAGCCGATCAAGGGCGTGCCGGAAGAATTGCCGGCGTGCCTCACGACACCTATCAGGATACACCCGAACCCATGCCTTTCCCGTTTTCACGCAAAGATCATCATGTGGCTCATTGGGTCCGCGTCCCGTCCGTCAGAGGTGGCGAACTGCGGATAGCCCTCCCCGCGGTGCTTGATGGCGTCAATAGCCGCATGGTACGCAAGCTGGTGCTCACGCGCATGCACGAATGCTCAGCCATCCGTTTTGACGCGACCGGCTTGGAACGTATCGGAGACGTCGGGGCCGCAACGCTCGCTCAAATTCTGCAGCTCGCTGGCGAAACGGGCATTACCGTCGTCGTGGCCAACTTGACGAGCGAAATCCGCGACCGGCTCATGGCAATTGCCACATCGGAGCGGGAAATCTTCGCAGTCAACGGCAAGGCCCTGGGGTCTCTGCCGCCACTGACGACGAGCGCTGAGAGTACGCAGAAACGCTGGAATCTTCGTCAGGAAGCGGGCAAAAGTTCCCGCCGAAGCCGCAAGCACAAGGCGGCATAACTCATCTCTTTCGTCACAATCACTGAAGAACCGTAGGCATTCCGGGCAAGTTTCTACGCTGTCGCTGGCGCCGCCGTCTTCCGCGAGGCGTCGCGCTTCTCCAAGTCATCGACAATCGCTGCGCCAATGGTGTCACCAGCCACGTTCACTGCGGTACGGAATCGATCAAGGAACCAGTCAATGGCCAGGATGTAGGTAATCCCGGCCATTGGATCCATGCCGACGGCATCCAGCACCATCACCATTGTCACCATCCCAGCACTCGGAATAGCTGCTGCGCCGATGGAGGCCATGATCGAAATAAGGGAGATGATCGCAATATCCGCGCCGCTCAAGGAGTGGCCGAGCATTTGCGCGAGAAATATTACGGCAACAGCTTCATACAGCGCCGTGCCGTCCATATTGATAGTGGCGCCAAGCGGCAACACAAAGCTCGACGTTCGCCTGCTGATGCCGTTGTTGACCACGCAGCATTCCATCGTGACGGGCAACGTTGCCGCGGAGGACGATGTGCTGAGGGCCGTGAGCAGCGCTTGCGCGCCGCCTATGAGGTATTGAAAGGGATTGCGGCGCAGAAAGATCCAATAGATCGCAGGCAAGACCAGCAGAAGATGGATCCCAAGCCCCGCGAGCACCGTCAGAACATACTTGGAAAGCGCGACGAGTTGGTCGAGCAGATTGTTCGAGCCGGCGATATTGGCCGCGATCAGCGAAGCGACGGCGATCGGCAGGCAATACATTAAAAGGTAGACCATCTTCATCACGGCTTCATTCACGCCGTCGAAGAAAGCAAGGACGGGTTTCCCCCGCTCCCCCACCATGGTGAGCGCGATACCGAAGATGAGCGAAAACGCGATCAGGCCAAGCATCTTTAACTCGAGTGCCGCCTCTACGAGGTTCGACGGCACGAGTTCCCGTATGACGTCAAGAATGCGGTCGATCACCGGTTTACTCTGCTCGGTGGTTACAGTCTTGATGATGGCGGATTCCGACGATGCGCTTCCGATCGTCCCGCGCACCGCCTCGGGGTCGACGCCGGCGCCGGGCTGGATCGTCGTCACCAACGCCACGCCAAGAAGCGCCGCGAACACGGTCGTCGTGATGAAATAGATCATCGTGCGCCGGCCCATACGCCCCATGTCGCGCAAATTGCCGAGAGAGGCGACCCCACAAATCATGCTCGCCACCACCAGCGGCAGCACGAGGAGTTTCAACCCGCGTACGAAGAGTTCGCCGGGGAATTTCACCAGCGTGAGCCAGAATTTGAAATGTTCGTCGCTGGTCCAGCTCGCTCGAGTCACATCATCGAGGTGATGGCCCCCGAAGAGCAATCCCCCCACCACGCCGGCCACGACGCCGATGATGGTGAAGACGAGGATGACGGCGGATTTGTCTTTCATGCGTTTGAGCCACAAATGAACGCAAGTAGGAACCGTCAGGAAAACCCATTGGAGACGAAAGGCTCAGAAGGAATTGACTACCACTATGTCATTCCCGCGAATAAGGCGGAAGTCCAGAGCCCACCCAAGGGTTTATCGTGGGGCCTGGATGCCCGCCTGTGCGGGCATGACGAGCATAGCTATCCATCATTTCTTTCATAGTCCTGCTTAGCTTACTTGTGAATCCGGTTTCTGAGGTTCAAAACGGGACTTCTTCATTCCTGTGAGGAATCCCGGTCATTCAGGACCGTGAAAAGAGACTGAGCGGGCGCGATGGCGCCGCGCGAGCCAGAGGCAAAGAGCGATCAGCAACGCATTGCGCAGGAGCACCTGCCAGAGCGCGCCGAAATCGAGAAGCTTCGTCCCCCAGCACGAGCAATTCAACGTTCCCATCAACGATGGATTGGCAAGGACGGCCACCACGCTCGCAAGCCCGATGTACAACGCGCAGGCGATGCAAACCAGCGGGCGGCGCTTCTCCGCGAAGATCAGCGCGAGACCGATGCCCATTTCCGCAACCGCGACGGCGACGAGAAACGCCGCCGGATGCAGGCGATAGAAAATCGAGGTTTTGAGCGCTTCATGGACGGCATTGATCAGCGTCTCGTCCTCCCACCCCTGAACGCCTTGCATGGCAAGCCATGCCTTCCATCCACCGGCCCAAAGCATCAGGACGGCAAGGACCAGCCGGAGAGTAGTGGCAATGATGACGGCAGGCGCGGCCATGGGGCCGTGATCCTACACTCGTTAATCTTGTCTTGAAAATGCGCGATTCATGTGATAGCGTGCATGCCCTGCACGGCTGATGACAGTCGTGCTTTTTTTGTCCTTCCGCGATTTGACATTTGGCGCAGATGTACGACACCCAATAGAGAGGCACGAGAAATGGAAACCATGACAGCACCCGCGACAAAGATTCAAGAAATGGAAGAACTGATCAACTCCGGTCAGGTCGGCGAAGTTGAGAATGTCTGGCTTGAAGCTGTCGAAGGGGGCGTTTCCGATCCCCGCTCGTATTTGAAGATTGCGCAGCGCCTTGCCACCACCGATCACAAGTCCAAAGCCGCAAACCTTCTCGAATTGCTCGTCGAACCGCTGATCAAGGCAGGCAACCCGACGGCTGCCTGCGAGGTTGTCAACTCGGCCGCCGCCCTGGATACCTCGAGCACATCGTTGAAGGACAACGCGACGAAGGCGTACACCGCCCGTTTCGGCGACGTCGATGGATTCACCAGCGTCGTCGAAAACGCCGAGAAGAATTCCGGCGGTGACACGCACCGCTTCGTCGAGCACCTGCGCAATTTTTGCAGCTACAAGCCCGGCGACTATCTCTATCACGACGCCGGTTGGGGCCTTGGCAAGGTCGTCGCCATCGACCTCGCAGCCGGCAAGCTCACCATCGACTTCGCCGATACGCCTGGCCATCAGGTCGATGTCGCTGCAGCGACCAAATTCTTCCGCAAACTTCCCGCCGAGCACATCCTCGCGCGCAAAGCCGAGGACCCGAAGGCGCTGCGCCAGCAATCCAAAGAAGATCCGATCGGCCTGATGCGCTGTGTGCTCTCGAGCCTCGACGGCGTGATCAAGCTCAAGCGCGTCAAGGAAATACTCACGCCCGACGTCGTCGGCAAGACGGTCTGGACGAAGTGGTGGAACGACGTGAAGAAGGAATTGACCAAAAACGGCTACGTGCGTATCGGTTCCGGCGCCAACCCCACGCTCGAACTGCTCCATATTCCCGTCACGGTGGAAATGGAATACACTGCGGCCTTGCAGGCCTGCCACACCCCCGATGCATTCGTGCAAACGATGCGCCGCTACTTGCGTGAAAGCGGCGAGGCAGCCTCGTCGCAGGCCGCGTTCCTCAAGCAGCAAATGGAACTGCTCTTCACCCGTATTTCCAATCGCGTCAACGCCAGAGAAGGCGAGAAGGTTATCGCGAAGCTAATGCTCGACGAAGTGCGCTCGATCGCGCCGGATGTCGACCTCGCCTATGACCTCGATGTCGCGGCGCTGGCGAATGATCGCGAGCGCGTGCTGTCTGCGCTGCCTGAGCTGAAAGTCACCGAATACGAGCGCCGTCTGCTGGACATCGTGCGCGACACCAACGCCAATTGGGCGGACGTCTTCGCGGACGCGCTGTTGGTATCGATTCCCGAGAGTTGGGACTACGTGCTCAAAGCGCTGGATGGCGAGGAGCATGCGAAACGTCTCTCCGTCGCGTGCCACAAGATCGTGGACGCGCCGAAGAACTACCCCGAGCAAATGCTGTGGCTGACGCGGCAGGTGATCTCCGAATCGTCCCCGCAGGCCTTCGGCTTCGAAATCCGGCGCAGCATGTTCCTGAATGAGGTGTTCCTGCTCGGCTCGCACCTGTACCACCGTGTCGAAACCGGCGACAAGAAACGTGCGCAGCCGATCCTGCTCAAGTTCCGCGCGTTGCTGGCGGAGCGCGATTACCGCATTCTGCGTCTCGTGCTCGACGAGCTGGACCTCGGAGAGGCGCGCCACCTGATGCACGCGGTCAAGATGAATCGTGCGCTCTCTGACACCCATATCTACAACCTGCATAACATCGTCAACGAGCGCTTCCCGGAACTGGCTGCCGAGGAAGAGGAGCGCCGCGCGCCGGTGGACGACGCCGACAACGGCCCGATCCTCACCACGCCGGCTGGCCTGCGCAGAATCCGCAAGGAACTCTCGGATATCATGAACGTCGAAATGCCTGCCGTGCAGAAGATGATCGGCGAGGCGCTGGCTCTTGGCGATATCTCCGAAAACGCCGAACTCGATGTCGCTCGCGACAAGGAGAGCATGCTTAAGAACGCCGTCGGGCGCCTGAGTCAGGACCTCGAGCGCGCCAAGGTTGTCACGCCGGACAAGGTGCATGGCGATACGGTTGGATTCGGCACGCGCGTGACGCTCAAAAACGTCACGACCGGCCACGAGGAACGATACACCATCCTCGGCCGCTGGGACGCGGATAGTTCCGCCGGTATCATCTCGGACATCTCGGCCATCGCGCAGGGCATCTCCGGCGGGAAACCGGGCGAGCAGCGCACCTTCAAGACGCCCGACGGCGGCACCGCGACTTACGAAGTCGTGAGCGTCTCGAAAGCCGAGTTCGACGCGGACTAGGACTATAGCGTTGGATCCGTCATACCGGCGAAAGCCGGTATCCAGGAGCGACGAAGAGACTGGACTTCGGCTTGCGCCGGAGTAACGCATGAGGGGGATTTTACGGGGAATCCCGCGCTGTGGTGCCAGTACAGGGGGTACGACCATGAAGGGACTCGCTGACTTCGTTCCCCTCTTGCTGGTCGCTGTGGTGATGCTGATCCTGTTCGAGTCGGGCGTGATCGACGAATTGTTCCTGCTGCCCGACACGCCTCCGGCCAATCATCCGGACTTTCCGGAGGGCAACGAACGCATCACCATCGACACCGGTTTGCCGCGTGTATCGCCGGAAGAACCACGCCGCACCTTCGAGGAAGGACCGCCCGGCCGCGCCCCCCGCGCTAACGATCTGCCGTCACTCGAGCCGAGCTACACCGGGCGCGACGGCAAGGCCATGGTCCCGGTCGAAGCCGGATATTTCTGGATGGGCGACGACGCGCTCCCGCGCTCGCGCCCGGCGCGCTGGGAATATGCCGACGCCTTCTATATCGATCAGACCGAGGTCACTGTCGCCGAATACATCCGCTTTATCACGGACGGCGGCTACTTCAAACGCGAGTTTTGGAGCGACGACGGTTGGTCATTCCTCAAGAACGCCGACCCGCCGCGCGACGCGCCGCAAGGATTCAAAATCACCTACGCGCAAGGTCATGCGCCGGATTACGACCCGAAGCGTTACGAGCCAGGCGAGCCGCCAAGTGGGGTGCCAGCCGGACACAGCGTCACCGTCCAAAGCGTCGGCTTCCTGCCGGTGCGATATGAGTACTACCGCGTGGCCGAAGGCGAGGATATCGGCGCGTTCCCGGTGGTGAGGGTGTCGTACTTCGAAGCGGCTGCCTACGCCGCCTGGGCCGGCAAACAGCTCCCCACCGAGCGCCAATGGGAGAAGGCCGCGCGAGG
>JABWBM010000143.1 GCA_013360495.1 Planctomycetaceae bacterium | reverse complement strand
AGCAGCTTCGCGTCCTTCAATAATGTATCCGCGTCGCGATTCACTTTGCCCGTGCCGACCTTGTGCTCGGACTGGGGCGTGTACCCGATATGCCCCATCACCGGAATATCGGCGCGCACGATGGCTTCAATAGCGGGCAATGAGCGCGCGCCGCCCTCGAGCTTGACCGACTGCACTCCGCCTTCCTTCAGGAAACGCCCGGCATTGGCAACGGCGTCGGCAGGCGAGGTTTGGTACGAGAGAAACGGCATATCGCCCATCAGATGCGCCTTCTCGCTGCACTGAGCCACGATGCGCGAGTGATAGATCATCTCGTCCATGGTGACGGCAAGCGTGTTCGCCCTGCCCTGCACCACCATGCCGAGAGAATCGCCGACCAAAATCATATCTGCGGCTTCGTCCGCCAGACGCGCGCTCGTCGCGTCATAGGCCGTGATCATTACGGCTTTACGCTCGCCCTTGAGCTTGCCTATGGCTGGCGCGGTGATACGCGGCATGGGTTCTCTCCGTATACCGCGATTGTACGAATGCGCTGGATATTTATGAAGGAAAGAGTTCGAGCGGCGGAGGCGCAAATGAACGCGGATAAAGAGGACTATGTAAGCACGAAATCGGGGAACCATGAAAAGGAACAGGATAATGCTGAAGTTGGATCATCATGGCCTCTATCGTGCTTTTCCTCTTTCAAAATTTCATGATGAAACTTCTTATCCGCGTTTATTTGCGTTCATCCGCGGCTAATATCCTCCGAACCATGAAGCTCTTCGAACCTATCACGCTTAATGCGACGCGGCTATCCAACCGCATCGTCCTGCCCGCCATGGTGACGCGGCTTTCGGGCGAAGACGGCCACATCAACAAGGACATCACCGACCGCTACCTGCGCTATGCCAAAGGCGAAGTCGGGCTGATCGTCGTCGAGGCCATGGCTGTCCACACGGCGAAGTCGGGGCCGCTGCTGCGCCTTGGATCCGATGACTACCTCGCCGAACACCGGGAACTCGCGGCGAAGATTCATGCGACCTCGCCGTCGAAGGTGATGCCGCAAATCATTCACTTTCTGAAAATTTCGCGCAACGGCTGGCGGCAGACCGTGGACATGCTTTCGCTCGAAGAGATTGACGCGATCGTCGAGGCCTATGGCGCTGCGGCTGCGCGGGCGCGCGCGGCCGGTTATGACGGCGTTGAGCTGCACATGGCGCATGCCTATACGCTTTCAAGCTTCTTGAGCCGACGCAACCCGCGCAAGGATGACTATGGGCAGACGTTGGAGAATCGGCTGCGTCTGCCGCTGCGTGTGATCGAGGCCGTGCGCAAGAATGTGGGCAAGGATTTCTGCGTGGGCCTGCGCTTTGACGGCGAGGAATGTGTCAAGGGCGGCTATACCGCCAACGAGGCCCGTGTCATGGCGCTCGCTTTTGCGCGGGCGGGCATCGACTACATCTCCGTCTCCGCCGGCGGGAAGTTCGAGGACGCCGTACCGAAGGAAGGCCAGCCACTCTACCCCTACACGGGCTATAGCGGCGACCGCTGTATGCCCTCCGCCCATTACCCCGATGGCTTCAATCGGCCGATCAGTGCAGAGATCAAGCGCTATCTCGTGGCGAACTCCGTCACAACTCCCGTCCTTTCGGCGGGCAAGATCAACACGCCGGAACTGGCCGAGCATATCCTGCAGACCGGGGAGGCCGATCTGATCGGCATGGCGAGGCCGCTGCTTGCCGATCCCGACTGGCCCAAAAAGGTCAAAAACGGCGAATGGGACAAGGTGATACGCTGCTGCTACGCCAATGTATGCAAGTCGCTGGATGAGAACTTCCGCAAGGTGCGTTGCTTCCTCTGGCCGAAGGGGGCATTGCAGGCGCCGGAGTCGAGCGACCGCGAACCACCCGCGTGGCCGAAGGATGGCGCGGCGCTCAACGCGGATTGGAAGCAGGGAAAGATTCGCCTGAACTGGCAGTCCGCAAGCGATAACGAACAGGTTTATGGCTATGACGTGTACCGGCGCGAGGGGTATGGCGGAAACTTCGTCCGTCTCACTGCTGTGCCTGGCGGATTGAGCACATTTTTTGACGAACAAGCGGTCAGCGGCTGCCGATATGAATATTATGTACGCGCCTACGACATCGCGGGAAACCGGAGCGAATCCAGCAACGTCGTTGCCGTTTCGCCCTGAACGGGGACATATGTCCAGGCTCAACCGATTCTACTGCCCTGATCTCCCCGCGAAGGCCGGCGCGTTCGTCGAGTTCACCGGCGACGAAGCGCACCATATGATTACTGTGCTGCGTATGCGCGCGGGCCAAAGCGTGACGCTCTTCGACGGCAAGGGCCGCTCGACAGAGGCGAAGATCGTCGTCGCGGGCAGGAAGGCCGCGCAGATGGAACTGACTGCCGCGCCAAGCGTCTCTCCGCCGCCGGCGTTCAAGCTCACCATGGCGATTGCGCCGATGAAGGCGGACTTCGATGAGTTGCTCGTGCGTCTCGCGGAACTCGGCGTGAGCGATGCTGTTCCGGTGATGACCGAGTATGGCGAGGTGAACTTCAAGAAACGTGAGGCCGCTAAATTCTCGGGCCGTCTTGAAAAGCTCGCGGTGCGCGCAGCGAAGCAATCCGGCAACAATCATCTGATCTCCGTCGCGGACCAGATCGACCTTGACCGCCTCGGCGCGAACGTCATCGTCTGCGACACCGAAGGCGAACGACAGCCGCTGCACGCTCTGGCGCAGAAGGCCGGGAAATCGGCTACGGTTCTCATCGGGCCGGAGGGCGGCTTCTCCGAAAGCGAACGCGCCATGTTCCGCGAGCGCCGCTATACGATGGCGAGCCTTCCGGGGGGCGTTCTGCGCGCCGCGACGGCCGCCATGGTCGCCGCCTCGATCATGCTCGCGAACAAGAGCCTGTAACATCCGTTCTGAATTGCAATGCGCGGGGCAAACGGTCACGATTCAATTGCCGGAAGTTTCAAGAACTCAGAGAACTTCTCTTGGAGAAGCCGATTGAGGTACGGCCTACGCTTTCCCGATTGGCATGAACAGGAGGACCATCGATCACGATGGCCGTTGCCGCGATGAATCTCGCTTTCTTCTGGCCCTGGTCACCTGCACCCGGATGGGTGAGTGATACGACTCCCGGTAAATAGTGTCTGAATTCCCGTCATGCCCACGGAAGAGAAAACGGAGAGAAGAATGGGGAACAGGGATGAAGATGATGAACGCAGATAAGAGAGTTTCACGCGAAGACGCGAAGCCGCAAAGAATTTTAAGAATTCGGAATTTCATTCGCCATTTTTTCCTTTGCGTCTTAGCGGCTTTGCGTGAGAACATCTTTCCCCGAAATTCAATCTCATCCGCGTTCATCACATCCCTGTTCCAAATCTTTTCGTGCCGCCTTGAGAGCGTTGTCGGCTTGCGGACGATTGGGATACGCAGAATCATAGTCGACGACGACTCTGTAGGGAATTCTTCATCGAACACTCTCGACGCTTTTTAACCTCGAAGGCGTTCGGGTTCGACATCCAGAGGTTAGGCAGCGCCCTGCGTTGAGGAAAGCACTCGCTCGTGAGCGAGATCGGCAGCATAGGCGATCGCGGCGCGGATGCTCTCTTCCGTAATCGTCGGATAGTCCTTCAGAATCGCGTCGTGAGTAAGGCTGGCAGCAAGATTGTCAAGAATTACAGAAACCAGAACACGCGTACCGCGGATACATGCCTTTCCGTGGCATACGTCGGGGTTGAAGGAAATGTGATCCTCCCACTGCATACGGTTGTTGTAACACAATGATGACGTATAGCAAAACCAATCGAAATCTCAGCGCCCTTCTCATTCGCGCGGTTTTTCCCCTTGCATTTCGTGCTGGACGAATATACACTTTTAGCATAACGCGACAGCCTCGTGCGTCATGCACAGCGCGCGCGTTCGTCGGCTCTTTGAAATGTGGGGATGAACGGCTTCGACTGGTCGTGCATGATTGGGAGAAGCGTGCCGTGAATGTCTCCTCTTCACGTTAAACAGGGAGGTAAAAAACAGTTGCCGAAAACAGCAACTATGCCCTCGCGGCATAAGGCATACCCTGTCCTTTGAGCATCGCTCGGGACAGGGCCTCTACCTTCTCGCGCTATCGGAGGCAATCGATAGCTAGGCCGCCCGAGCCAAGGTGATGAACCGAGAGGGATAAGCGGGAAGCGGCGTCACGACGCGACCCGACGAAAAAACACCGTGAATAGGCGAGGACGCCTGTCGCCGGGCCAAGCCTCGCCGAAACACCATCCGGCGGCTGCGCACGGAGAAGGCCTTGTTTTGCCGTTCCAGGACGCGGGTTCGATTCCCGCCATCTCCACCACCCCTACGGCATGCTGAGTGGCTGAAGGAAGGTTTCCCCCACAACGCTCGGCCTGCCTCGGTGCCTATGCGCCTCGGCTCTTCGGCCTTGCGGGTTCGATTCCCGCCATCTCCACCATTCGACACGCCGGGACCGTTCGCTATCGCGAACGATCCCGACTTGCTCATGGCAGGCCACTATTGCGTTCGATCTAATCGCGTCGAATGGTGTCCTAAGCAGCCTTTCAGCACTCCACTCTCATAGCCGGTTTCCCACCCCCGCAGGAATGATACCCAATGGGTATTAACCACGTTCGGGGGACGCTTTCTTGTACGGTAGCGTTGAGTAGGCCGCGACCTGGCTCCGCCAGAGCAGCTTTCCTACCGCGCAGCGGCAGCGTTTCAGGACAGGCTCTCATACCAAGTCTAAATTGAAAATGTGATTTCGCATGTCATTCCCGCGACTCGCCTCGGCGACCTGGATCCGCCGGAGCGGCTTCGCCATGGCGAGAGCGCTTCGACGTAGCCGGGAGGCGGGAATCCAGAGCCAAAGAGAAAACTGGATGCCCGCCCCACGCCTTCGCGGGGGCAGGCTCTGCGCGGGCATGACGAATGAAAACCCACTAACCTTTTTGGAATTGGTATCAATGGGGCTTGTGGACGAACGCGAGCTTTAGACTCGCGAGTCCCGATTTTGAAGCCACACCGACAAATAGTCTCAACTATGGGTCTAAATCGATCTGCTTCTGACGCATTATAATCCTAGAGATGGTACTCTTTGTGCGTGCGCCGGGGACGGTTCGACATGACCCCGCCGCGACTAAGAAAACGAGAGATTCTCAGGGAGAAACCACCATGAACCGTACGCTCATCAAGTTTGCAATCGCCTCTTTTGCCGTCGCGCTGTGTGCGGCGGGCGTATTGGGTACCGCGTCAGCGGAAGACGGAAGTCAGCCGACGCTGATCCGCTCTGAGGGAAGCGATGGCGCGGATACGCCGAGCGGGAAGCTGCTGTTGCGCGTTCCGGCCGCGAAGGACACGTCGGACGATGCTCCTGCGGTTGAGAACGCCCAGCCCCCGGCAGAACCGGGCGAGCCGGAGGTCGAGGATGACGCACCCACCACTTTCTTCGGCGAGCCGATCGGCGGCCGCTTCCTCTGGGTGCTGGATGTGTCCGGCTCCATGGCGACGTGGAGCGATGTCGACAGCTTCGAGGACGCCGACGGCAACGTCATGGCGCAGCCCCTGCGCATCGAAGTCATGAAGGCCGAATTGATCAAATGCATTCGAAAACTCAGCGGTGCCGATGCCTTCGACATTGTGACCTTTCCGGCGGCATGGTCACAACCAGGTTGCAGATCATGGTCATGGAACAAAGAGTTGTTGGCCGCGACCCCTGACGTACGTGACGCGGCAATCGAATATGTCAAGAATCTGAACTATTACCTCGGAACTCCTTCATGGACAGCGTTGAAATACGCTTGCGAACGCTACGCGCCGGACATGGACAAGATACTCTTTCTCTCCGATGGCGCTCCGACGCCGCACGGAGTTGTGCCTCAGGTCATCACCTCCAAGGACGCGGTGAAATCAATCCTGCGTGACTTTCCCGATTGGTTCGCGCCTCACAAAGCGAAGGGCTGCGTGGTGTCGTGCGTCCAGTTTGGCGAGTGGGACTTCGGCGCCGACTTCATGGGCCGGCTCGCCGGCGAGAATGGCGGCGAATACCGCAAATTCGGACGGTAGTCGTTCACTCTTTCAAAAAAAAATGAGAGCGAGGCATCCTTTTCATGGCGAGAAGGCCGGGATGATGGTGGATCGACGCAAGGGCGGCTCCTATGTCAACGCGCAATGTCATGCTCATTCTCATGCTCGCCACTGGCATCGGCGGCCCATTGCTTCTCGGCCAAGCGCCTTTGGCCTGGACGCCGCTGGACAACGGAACAACAACCCTGCCTCCCGTGACCACCGGGGAAAATGTTCCAACCGTGAATATTCGGAAACCTACGGGCGGAACGCCAAACCCGAATACCGGCCAATATTCCTATAGTTTCATCCGCAGTTGGGGCGGCGGCAATAATACCCCACCACCTACAATCACCATTGGTCCTACCAACGCGAATTCCCCATATGCGTTTCGAATACTCTTTGGCGGCGCCTTTTCATTGGGAGCCGCCGGCACACAGACCCTCACCATGACGGTCACGGATTTCTCGACTCCTCCGGCGACACTCAGCGTCGTTCTTACCATGGAGGTGCTCCCCGGATTCGGAATCACTTCCCCACCTGTAAGCACCTTGACCGCAAGAAATGGGTATGTCTTCGGCCCTCTCCAAGTGGCGGCTGTCGGCGGAACCGCACCCTACACCTTCTGGTTGACCGGGAATGACTGGGTCACACTGGGTATCGAGTTGGTTGGCGATACGCTCGTTTCCAATGGCCCGATTGACGCAATCGAAGGGGAATATTACTCGGAGTGTACGCTCAGGGTAACCGATGCCTTAAATCAAACGACGTACCGGACATACACCGTGTTTGTCGTCCCGCCGATGAGCATGCGCCCCCCGGTGCAACATCACGGAGGATCCGGACACGGAGCTTACCATCCCCCGATAGGCGACTGGATCGAGGGAGTCGCGCTCGAACCCATCGTCTTTTCGTGGGACTACTCTGAACCTGGACCGATGACCTTCACCTTGAGTGGCGAGCCTTCCGGATTAATGCTGGATACGGCGACGGCAACCCTCACCGGCGTGTTGCTGACCGGCACCCCCACAATCGGCTCGGCAGGACAGTACACTATCGTCGTACGCGCCGTCGACAGCATCGGCCAAGTTGCAGAGAGAACTCTTCAACTCCTGATCCGCGCTCGACTGTCGATTACGACAACGGCCTTTCCCATTGTCGCGATTGGCGAAAACATCGCTACGCCAATCACCGTGGTCGATGGCGTACCCCCATATACCTTCTCCGCATCCGGACTGCCTCGTGGTATCTCAATCGCTCCCGTTACCGGCGTCGTGAGCGGTACGGTGCTGGAAATGCCACAAAGCAATATCGTCATCTCGGTGACCGATTCGTTTCATATCCCGCAAACGGCGACAATGACCGTTGAATTCCCTATCGAACTCATGGTCGTTGATTCCACACTGCGCGCGCCCCAGGCCGTCGTTGATGCGCCCTATAGTCACGCTTTCGCCGCGATGGGAGGCAAGAACCCTTACACTTGGACCCTTAGCGGCCTTCCACTTGGCATGACCTTCGATCCCGCCACCGGCACGATTTCAGGAACGCCGATCGAGACCGGATACTTCACCGTCAGGATCGACCTCGTGGATTACTCGACGCTCGCGCCGCAGACCTTCACCACGCTCGCGGCGCTCAATGTCAGCGAATCGGGCATCGTTCCACCGGTCATCGTGAGCGCACATCTTCCCGCCGCGACCGAAGGCGCGCGTTACTCCTCCACTATCTCCGTCACGGGCGGGCAGCCTGCGTATCGTTTCGATGTGAGCGGCCTGCCGCAAGGAATGGACGGAAGCGATGGAGTCATCGCGGGCGTTCCCGCAGCCGGAAGCGCTGGCAGCTATCTCGTGCGGATCGTCGTCACCGACGGGGTCGGGCAGAGCACAAGCGCGATCCTGCGGCTTGTCGTGAGCAGTGCCGACTCGACTCATCCGCCCCAACCAGGCGATACGTCTCCAACGCGAACCGCGCTCCCTAATCTTGTGGGAGGAGCGGCGGCTTGCAGCCTTGTGCATGGCCGCGCATCGGCGGCGGGTGTGGTAGTGCTTTTGGCGATAGCGATTGGAATCGCGCTGTGGTGTGTCGTGCGCTCTTTTGTAGCGCCATGCGCCTTCGCATGGCGCGAGGCAAGCACGCAGAGCGTCTTCGACGGCCGCGAATGCGGCCGTCATCCCCGCGAAGGCGGGGATCCAGAGACGACCCAAAGACTGGATTCCCGCCTTCGCGGGAATGACGTCACGCTAAAGCGTGACGCTACAAAGACAAGAGCATTCTCATACGTCAGAGAAGGTCTCTGACGAGCAACGCATAGGTTCAGGAGGTTTGACACATGAAGATAAACTATGGAGTTTCCGAGTGGCCATCATGGGAGATCAGCCTGGAGGAGGCCTTTACTATGGTCCTCCTATCAAGGTCTCATGCTACAGGGTCTTTGGAGGAGTTAACGGCAAGAGTGAGTCACCTTGAGACTATCATCAGACTCGTACTCACACCAGAGCAAATACTGACACTGGCCAAGGAGTTCATGAGCCCGACGGCTTTTCTGTGTGACCTAGACAAGGAGCAATAACATGGATCATTTTGGTATAGGAGCGGCACTACTTGGTGCAGCTCAAATCTACTTCCGCAGTGCCCGTCAGACAGGGCGCACAACGTCCTTGCTTGAGTCGGTCAAGGACGGAGACCGCATAGTGGTACGAACTCACCAGGAAGAGCACCACCTCAAGAGGATGTTGGAACTACGGGGACTCAAGGTGGGCATACTAGTGATTGACCCGTCAACTCCTGGTAAAGTATTTGAGCACCCTACGTCACAAGGCAGGACTATCTTTGATCACATGTGGGTAGAGAAGTTTTACGAGATGACCCTGAAGTACGCGAGCAAAGAGCTGGACCATCTCCAGCGTGAGTCGTCAGGTTTCGGTA
>JABWBM010000142.1 GCA_013360495.1 Planctomycetaceae bacterium | reverse complement strand
AAACCGCCATCTTCCACGATGACGACTCCGCCGGCTGCCGCGGTACCAAGCTCCACAATGCCCGTACCGCTAACCGAGAACATGGCGCTTGGCCGGATGATCAGGCTGGCCACTGAAAGCATTCCGGTGGTCAACACCGGACTGTTGGGGCTCGGCGCGATGATCGCGATATTGTCAGCGTTGCCCGCGATGGGAGCGCCGTCGCTCCAGTTTTTGCCGTCCAGCGGATCGTTCGAAACGGCGCCGAGCCAGACGTTCTCTCTCGTTCCGGCTCCGGGAAGGCTGAATATCTTGCCGACGTTGGTCGCATCGCCGCCCGCGACCTCGCTTGCGCCAAAGGGTCCGTCGGTGAAAATTTCGGAATGAAGCGTTCCGTTAGTCGCGACACCGCGTCCGCCGCCGACGACAATGCCGTCAGACATCGTGGTCCCGTTGGAAACCGTCTGCGCGTAGAGAGCGCTCGTCGCGCAAAGACACACAATGACGAGCAACCATGACGTCCATGTTTTCATACGACCCACCTTGACGCTCGCAATGCTTTCCTAAGTAGGAGGGAAGAAACGAGCAATCAAAAACCTACCGAAAAACAGGAACCGTTCAATCTTACGTAAAGTGCCGCAAATGCACAATATGTCACTTTGTAAAATTTTGCGGATTCAGCACTTGACGCCTCTCCGAGCGAAAAACTTATGCTATGCTGCGCCGCCTGCCTTGGCAGGATTCGGTGAATCTTATAGCCAACCCACTATTGTAAGGAATCAGGCTATGTTCTGGACAAGCGATTTCATGATTGGCGTTTACATCGTTGCCGGGCTTTTGGTGCTTTTGGCCTTGCGTGATCGCATCGCCGGGGGCACCGTGATCATTCGCAACTTCCCGATCGTCGGCCATCTCCGGTATCTTTTAATTGAAGTCGGGCCGGAATTGCGTCAATACCTCGTTGCCAATAACCGGGAGGAACTCCCCTTCACCCGAAGCGAGCGCCAATGGATCGAGCGTTCCGCGGAAGGCGCCAACAACTATTTCGGCTTTGGCACCGACGACATGGTCTATGGCACCGGCTACCCGATCATCAAACACGCGGTATTCCCCTACGGCGAGGTCAGCTTCGCCGACAAGAGCAAGGATAACAAAACCTTCGCCATCCCGTCGGCCAAGGTGATCGGCGAATGGCACAAGCGCGCCAACCCTTACCGCCCCAAGAGTATTATCAATATCTCCGCCATGAGCTTCGGCGCGCTTTCCGGCCGTGCCATCGAATCGTTGAACCGCGGCGCCAAACTCGCCGACCTCTACCACAATACCGGCGAAGGTGGATGTTCGCGCCATCACCGCCATGGAGCCGACGTGTGCTTCCAGATCGGCACGGGCATGTTCGGCTGCCGCGACGAACAGGGGCGCTTCTCGCCTGAAAGACTCGTCAAGTTGGTCAATGACGTACCACAGATCCGGATGATCGAGGTCAAACTCAGCCAAGGCGCCAAGCCGGGCAAGGGCGGGGTGCTTCCCGGCAAGAAGGTCACGTGGGAGATTTCCGAAGCGCGCGGCGTCCCCATCGGCCACGATTGCGTCAGCCCCAATGCGCACGTTGAATTCACCAACGCCGACGAACTGATCGACTTCGTTGAAACCGTTGCGCAGCTCACACAGCGTCCGGTGGGCATCAAATCGGCCGTCGGACAGATCGAGTTCTGGGAAGAACTCGCCGACAAGATGGCGAAAGATCCGACCCGAGGTCCGGACTTCATCACCATCGACGGAGGCGAAGGCGGCACCGGTGCCGCCCCGTTGACCTTCGCTGACCACGTCTCGCTGCCATTTAAAACAGCGTTCCCGCGCGTTTATAAAATCTTCCATGACCGTGGAATTGCCAAGGATATCGTGTGGATTGCCTCGGCCAAACTTGGTTTTCCTGACCGCGCTATGGTCGCGTTCGCCATGGGCGTCGACCTCCTGCACATCGCGCGCGAAGCGATGATTTCCATCGGCTGCATTCAGGCGCAAAAGTGCCATACGAATCTGTGCCCTACCGGCGTGGCCACGCAGAATACGTGGCTGGCAAAAGGGGTTGACCCAGAAATCGCGTCAAAGCGCCTCGCCCGTTACGTGGATTCCTTCCGCAAGGAACTACTGGCCGTCACGCATGCCTGCGGCTATCAACATCCGTGCCAGATCAAGGCTTCGGATATCGAGCTTTGCAGCGGGCCGAATAGCTTTTCTCCGCTGGCGCAATACCTCGGCTATGAGCCGGTTAAACCACGCTCGCCCTACGAGCAGGGCGAGAAGATGGCCACGCAGATGGTGGAGCTGGTTTCGAAAAAGGGCGGCCCCGACGCGCCTCACCGCGCCAACACCATGCGCCTCGACAAGGCGAAGCTGCGCGAAGCCCTGGCCAAAACCGCGTCCCAGCCCATCAATAAATCGTAGCGAGGTTCGTACAACTTGGCGCCTCCGCGTTAAACGCCCGTGTGCGTCAGCGCCGCCTCCGTGAAAATCCCTCCATCGGTGATATCGTGCGTCCATGGCGAGGCATAGCACGAGACAACGAGCACCCAAGGCGACGATTCCCGCCAGACGCCCGCCCGCCCAAAGCCCGAGCCTTGCAGATCCCGTCATCTGGCTCCCTGGCTGCGGGCCAGCCGTGGCAGAAAAGCTCACGCGCCTCGAAATCGCCAGCATCTACGACGTGCTTACTCACTACCCCCGCGCCTACTATATGCGGCGCAGCATCGCCAAGCTCAAGCACGGCGAGGTGCAAGCAATCCAGGGACAAGTTATCAACGTCGGCGAGAAGACCACCCGGGGGCGCCGCATGCGCGTCACGGAAGTGATCGTCGAGGAAGATCAGGCGCAGATAGCCCTCGTCTTTTTCAATCAGCCCTGGATCGTGCGGCGCTTGCGCGAGGGGCAATGGATCAGCGCCATCGGCATCGTCGAGTTCGCCTTCGGCGAGTTCACGCTCAAACCGACATCCTGGACCATCCTCCGGAACCCCGAGGTCGGCGATGGCAAGGAGCGGCTCCTGCCCGAATATCCGTTGACGGAGGGGTTGACCAACCACGTCGTCGCGGCGCTCACACGCGCGGCGCTCACGTCCCACGGGGAATTGCTCAGCATCGTTTTGCCAGAAGCGTTGACGAAGGAACTCAAGCTCATGCCCGAGCGCGAGGCGCTGCGCGAAGTACACTTCCCTTCGTCCGAGGCGCATCTGAATGCCGCCAAGCTGGCGTTAAAATTCCGCGAGTTCTTTCTGCTGTGCGCGGGACTGGCGCTGCGTCATGAGAGGACACGCAAAGATGACGGCGAATTGGTATTCAAGATCACGGATCACCTGCGTTCGCGCTGTGACGCTCGTTTCCCCTTCAAATTCACCAAGGCTCAAGAACGCGTGATCGGGGAAATCAGCCGCGACCTCGCCTCCCCCGGGCGCATGAACCGTCTGCTGCAGGGCGACGTGGGCTGCGGGAAAACGGCCGTCGCGCTCTACGCCATGCTACTGGCAGTGGGCAGTAATTATCAAACGGCCTTGATCGCGCCGACGGAAATCCTCGCGCGCCAGCACGACCAGAGCATTCGCAACTATCTCAAAGATTCGCGCGTGAAGATCGAGCTGCTGACGGGCAGCACGCCGAAGCCCGAGCGCGAGAAACTACTGGCCTCATTGGCCTCGGGCGAAACGCACATCATCGTCGGGACGCACGCCCTGCTCGAACCCGCCGTTCGCTTCAACAAGCTCGGCCTGATCGTCATCGACGAACAGCACAAGTTCGGCGTGCGCCAGCGCGAACAGTTAGCTATCAAGGGCAACCGTCCCCACCGCCTCGCCATGTCGGCAACGCCGATCCCGCGCACGCTTTCGCTCACGCTCTACGGCGATCTCGACATCTCCATCATCGACGAAATGCCGCCGGGCCGCACGCCGGTGAAGACAAGCTGGATTCCTGAATCAGCGCGTGAAAAAACTTTCGCCGCGATCCACGAGAAACTCAAACAGGGCCAGCAAGCTTATCTGATCTACCCGCTGGTCAAGCCCAACCCTGAACTGGAACTGAAATCCGCGTCAGAACTTCACGCGGCTCTCAAGAGCCGCTTTGCCGACATCGGCGTGGCGCTTGTCCACGGCCAGCTCAGCGCCGACGACAAGGATGCCGCCATGGCGCGCTTCACGCGCGGACAGGCGAAACTCCTGGTCGCCACCGTCGTCGTCGAGGTCGGCGTCGATGTGCCGGCAGCCAATATCATGGTGATCGAACACGCCGAGCGCTTCGGCCTCGCCCAGCTTCACCAGCTTCGCGGACGCATCGGCCGAGGCAGTGAGCAGAGCTTCCTCTATCTCTTCGCCGAACCTGCCACGGACACCGCCCGAGAACGGCTGGAAATTCTGTGCCGCACGACGGATGGTTTTGAGATCGCGGAAGCCGACATGCGCCTGCGCGGCTACGGCGACTTCATCGGCACAAGGCAGGCCGGTATGCCGAAGCTGAAAATCGGCGATCCCGTGACCGACTTGAAGATCCTCGCCCGCGCGCGTAAGGAGGCCTTCGCCCGTATTGAAAGCTGTGATCGCGAAGCTTTAAAGGAAGCACTAACGCTGGAATTCGGCAAAGCCTTCCGGCTGGTGGACGCGTAAATCCGCGCCATTCTTAAAGCCTTATTCGTACTATTACAATGGCCCGCAGACGTATCTCCAAAATCTTCGACTTTTCTTCAAACACTTGCCCGCTTCACAACAGTTAACGGCGGAGCTGGTTTGGGGCGGAGTACCCAAGCCGAAGGAGACTGATGCCGGGAGCATCCGATCATGTCGAACGGTGCGCACGGATTTGCGCTGAGCGGGCATGGCGCTTCGCTTGTTCGCTCATGGGCAACGCCGCCGATGCGGACGACGTGGTGCAGGAAGCGTTCGTCATCGCCGCGAGGAAGGCTCACGCCATTCCAAACGACGACCCCTGGCCCTGGTTCGCGGCGGTGCTCGCCAATGTCGCGCGCAACGCGCGGCGAAAGCGTGCGCATGCAGCACGCTTCGGGCATAGGCCGGGAGATGACGCAATGAGCGGCCTCTCCGGGCATGACCCGGACCCTGCGGACGCGATGGCCGACGAGGAGTTTGCCAAGTACCTGCGGGAGTCGCTGGCCGGGCTGCCTGATGCCGAACGCGAAGCGGTGACGATCACGGCCATTGCGGGCCTGAGTTATCGCGACGCAGCCGAGGTGCTCGGCGTGCCCTTCGGGACGCTGACCTCGCGTGTGCATCAGGGGTTGGCGACACTGCGCCAGAGGCTCGGACGGCCAGAAGAAGCGATCGTCCGCACCTTGGGCGTCTTGCCTTTCGCGCCGCCACCGGGCGGCTTTGAAGCGGCAGCAGCCTACTGGGCGAACGCAGCGACCCTGAACGTCTCCGGCTCCACGACACTCGGACTGAAGTTGTTGGGAGGCGCGATCATGACGAAGTATGTCGGCGCGGTAGTGGTTGCATTGGTGTTATTGCTGGCGGCGTGGCTGATCCTGCACGATCCGGATGATGGACTGGCGGGCGGAACGGAGAAAAATACGCCGTTAATGGCCGATGGAGATTCGGACATTCAACCGCCGCGCGATCCTTCGCGCTCGGCGTTCTCAGTGCCGAGCGAAACGCCACAGCTTTCGGACCCTGCTTCCAGCACAGCTGATACTCCCGCAGAGGCTGAAACACGTCCCGTGGAAATTCCCGACCCCGTTCCGCCTGCCGAAGTCAAGCGCGACAAGCCCGCAGAGCAAACTCCCACCGTTCCACCGCAACCATCCTCTGGCGATCCATATGCTGACGCTCCCTTCCCGGTGGTGAAGAACGGCAAGATTCTCGGCTCCCGTCCACGCTGGGATGCGGGGTCGGAAGTTCTCTCCGTGGCATTCAGTCACGATGGAGCGCGTGTCGTATCAGGCAATCGAAACGGCGTCGTGCATCTCTGGGACGTGGCGACGGGTTCCATTATCGGTGAATTCAGCGGCCATCGCTGGCAAGTGAACTCTGTCGTCTTCTCCAATGACGATGCGTTCATCTTTTCGGGCGGACGCGACACACGCATGATTCAATGGGACATCGCAACCGGCAAGGAAGTGCAGGATTTCAAAGGCCACAAGGCGCGCATCACGGTTGTTGAGCCCTCGCCAGATGGCAATCTTCTGCTGTCCGCAAGCGAAGACGGCTTTATCAAGGTATGGAATCTGGAAGACGGGAAATTGATCCACACGCTTGCCGGTCATATGGGTGGACGTGACAACAATGATGACCCTGGCTTTGGGGTTCTGGGAAACAGCGGATCCATAGATCCGCTGGAAAAGGGCGTGCTCTCCGCATCGTTCAGTCCCGACGGCAAGCGCATCGCATCCGGCGGCTCCGACAAGAAGATCAAAATCTGGAATGCTGAAAAGGGTGTCGAACTCAAAACCTTAGATATTCCAGGCGGCGGTCTTCCCGCGTTTGCCATCGACTGGAGCCCTGACGGCGACTATCTCGTCGTCGGCACCGGCGGCGGGCGTGAGATCATGGCCGACTTCGGCGAAAACGGCATGGTGCGCTATCTGGATGTCGACTCCGGATCAATGATCAAGGAATGGGAGGCCCATAGCTGCAGCGTGCTTGACGTCTTCATGCGCGGCGACGGGCGCCACGTGCTTTCCGCCGGACAAAGCAACGACGTGAGACTCTGGGACGTGAGCGACCCCACCAAGCCGGTGAGAACGTATAGGGGCGGCGGTGGAAACGTCAACGCCGTGGACGTCAGTCCGAACGAGCAATATGTCGCGGCCGCTGGCAACGATGGGCGGATTCGAATTTGGAACCTGAACACCGGCGAGCCAGTCCTGCCGGCGAACGCCGAAGAGGTTGGCCATTCCATTGAAGTATCGCGTGTGGCTTATACGCCAGATGGCCGCAAGGCGCTCACCTCCGACAAGAGCGGCCGTATCATTGAATGGGACGTGATCAACGGAGTGGTGCTGCGTGAATACACCGTAGTCGACAAAGGACAACCTGCGCTCAACGATCCGGGGTTGTATTCGCTCGAAGTCAGCCCCGATGGGCGGCTATTTGCTGCCCTGGATACCCGTGGCGTCATCCATGTCTTCGACCTGACAAACGGCAAAAAGATGAATACGTTTGGCGGACAATCACCCAATGGCATCGACGTTCCGTTCACCGGCCAGTGCGAGATGCTGTTTGCCGCCGATGGATTGAGCATTTACTCGACATTCGCCAGCTATAATCCGGACACCAAGGAACATTCTTCCGGCATTCAGCGTTGGGATATCGCGAGTGGAAGGGTGGTCGGCACGCTTGGTGGCGACCTGCAAATGTCTTTTTGCACTCTTGATGTAACGCCGGACGGGAAGCGGTTGGTCTGCAGCGGTCACAGGAACCAGCCGGCCGCGCAGGGGAACCTCTTCGTTTTCGACCTCACTACGGGGAGCGTTCTCAAGGCACATATCGTCAAGGAAACGCTGGAAGGCTATCCCGGCCAACAGCCGTACGAGATCGTTATGAGCATACGAAAGCTGGCGATCAGTCCCGACGGAACTTCCGCCGCAGTAGGCTCCAACGGCATGGCATTCGTCGATCTTGAGAGCGGCGAGGTGTTGCATCGCTTCGGTGGTCAGGCTCGTATGCAGCAAGATATCGAGTTCAGCCCGGATGGTCGATACGTCCTTACCGGAAGCTGGGCGGGCAACGTCGTGCTTTGGGACGCGAAGACCGGCGAGGTCGCTACGCTCTTCCGCGGCCACGAAGGGCCAGTGCTATCAGTCGCCTTCACCGCCGATGGGAAACAGGGATTGTCGGGGAGCGCCGACAAGACCGCCCGCATCTGGGATCTGTCGGATGCCATCAAGTAACGCCGGCGAATATACGGCGGTCCCCCGTCGCTCGCATCATCGTATCTTCTGGTTGGGTGTGTCTCGCACTTTCGAGAGGAACGACAACATGAATATGAGATTGTTGAGTTGCGTCAGCGCAGTGTTGGCCATTGTTTCGGCGGTTGTGACAGTCGCTGCCGATGAAGCAATTAAGAAACACGCGAACAAGGCCTATACCGATCCCGCCGACAAAGGCGAGCCAAAGGACGACGCAGCTGCGCGCGAGACGGTGAAGAAGGCCCATGCAGCCGTGACCACCGGGCGCGCAAGCGGCCTACAAAAGGCGGCCGGAACTGTCGCCGTCGATGTGGTGTTCAAGAATGGCCAACATGCAGCGCTCGGAACACTCAGCTACGAGGGAAGCTTCGGGTGGAAGACAGGCGAAGCGCTTGTCAAACTCAAGCTGACAGCCAAGAAGGACGAAAAGAAGGCCAATGCCAACAAGCAGCAGGCGCTCAACGGTCTCAAGCCGATTCTCGAGCAGGAGGGGCTGGAGGTCGAGCCTTACCTTGGCTTTGCACCGTGGGATTCGGGTTATGAGTCAGCGCGTTTTACCAACGACGCCGCGCAAGACACGAAGCAGGACCAGAAGAAAAACAAGCCAAGCGGCAAGGCTGCCAAGGATGGCAAAAATACGAAGAACGAGGGAGTCGACAATGTTAAGACCATTCGCATGTGGACCGAGGTTAACAAGGCTTGGCAATCGGCAATGTATCGCGTCAGCGATGGGCTGATCAGCGCGGTTGACACGCCGGACAAATCTCTCGCCTATGAGTATGTCCGTGAAAAGGATGCAACGTTCCTCGCGAAACACACCATCACCATCTGGCGCGAGAATCCCTACACGAAAGGGCGGGAAGCGGTCGTCATTGCCGATTCTATCAACGAACGCCAAAGCGCCAGCACATTCACCCTCGCCAAGAAAGTGACCTCCATCCGCAACTATGGCGGCGAGGAGGTCGAAATGACCATCACATTCTCAGAGACCAAGGCCGACAAGGACGTGAGCGCGGAGATGCTCGCCCAAGTGGGTATCAAGGAATAGACCCACCTGTCGTATTGGGTTGTGATAGATAGATGAGTCGCCGCGATAATAGCCCGGCT
>JABWBM010000008.1 GCA_013360495.1 Planctomycetaceae bacterium | reverse complement strand
AGACAGCACTGATCACGGTCGCGGCTTACGTTCGGGTTCGCATGCTTAAAAGCTTGAGTGGCCCGTGCCGTCTTTCGGCATTTCGTGTTCAGGCCGGGTGGCAATCTTTGGCGGCGCCGTGATATAACGCCGTCCGCATGTCTTTCCTCGACACCAATCTGCGCTCGCTCGCACAATACCAACCCTTGTTGGCTCAGGCGCTTGCCAACGCGCCAGGCGTTGCGGCGCCGGTGACGCGGGCCGACGACGGCGGCTGCACGCTCCAGCATAACGGCCAGTGGATAGCGAGCCGCCGCGCGCCCAAACGCGAGGCCGAACGCTTGATCGACAACGATCCGCCCAAACTCGGCCAGCCCTGCGTATTGCTTGGCTGCGGCATGGGCTATGCCATTTTGCATGCGCTCAATCGCCATCCGCGCTCGGTCGTCGCTGTGCTTGAGGGCGATCTCGCGCTGTTGCGGGCGGTCCTTGACCTGCACGATTTTCGCCAAACCATCGGCGCGAAGCGCTTGCTCTTTGGGGTTCCATTGCCCGGGCAGCCACTGGCTGATGCGCTTGCGCCAGCCGTTGAAGACATCGCCACGTTTGGCGCGAAGACGTACAACCACGGTTACACAGCATCAAACCGGGCCTATGGCGAACTCTTCGCGCACTATGGCGAATGGGCGCGCGAGGTGTCAGTCGCGTTGCAGACTTCCATCGCCGGGGCGGAAATCCATATCGGCAACGCACTGCTCAACGTGCCGCATTACCTCCGCAGTCCGTCGCTCTCCAGCCTGAAAGGAACGCTTGCCGGGACGCCGGGCGTGCTGGTGGGGGCCGGGCCGTCGATCGCGCTCAACCTCGAAACGCTCCAGCGTTATGCGCCGAACGCCTGCATTCACGTCGTCTCGACGGCGCTCAAACGCATGTTGGGCAAGAAGCTCCCCATCGCCACGACCAATGTCGTCGACTATCACCACCTGAGTGAGCGCTATTTTTCCGGCATTCCCGCCACAGATGCTCCGCCGCTTCTCGCCGATGCGACCGCGCATCCCAAGCCTCTCGATGCATACTCCGGCGTCAAGATCGTCGAGGATAGCTGGATCTATCGCGCGCTTTTTGGTGACTCGGTCGCCGATCACGGCCAGCTTGGCGGCACGTCGTCCAACGTCGCGCACCATGGATTGAATCTGCTGCTCTATCTCGGTTGCAACCCGATTATTTTTTGCGGGCTCGATCAAGCTTTCAGCTTTCACATCACGCATACGCCGGGGACCGTGATCTACGACGAGGCATTGGCATCGGTGCATCGTTTCTCGAGTTTCGAGAGTCAGGAGCTCTTCATCATCACCGCCAGCGAGGATCGCACGGATGCGGGCGTCGATATGTATGGCAACCCGCTGATCACTGACCGGCAAATGAGTGTCTCGGCCACCACCTTCGAGGACATCATCGCCCGCAACTCGCAGACGATATTTATCAACGGCAGCGAAGCCGGACGTCAGCTTAAGGGCGCGCAAACCATGACGCTGGCGCAGGCTTTCGAGCGTTATGCGCCAAAGCCGGTGGACTTGGGACGCCTCACGAATGCGGTCAAAAGCGCTTCCGGGAGCGCCAGCGGCAACACGCGCGGCGCGGAGCATCTCAACGCGAAACGAGGCGAGTTGCGCGCGTTGAAAGGCCTGCTTGAAACAGCCCTCGCTCATTTAAAGAAATCCGAGTCGACGCTCGTCAAACAAGGCGCCCATGCGCCGGGCCTTGCCCCGGCACTCGATGCTTACAACGCCGCTATGAGTAAAAATGGCGGTCTCTACGAAATTCTCTCGCGGCTCGCGAGTGGCGACCGGCTCGAGCGCCGCCGGCTGATGGTCGAAGCCTCCGATCCTTCGCTGTCCAAAGTCGAGATGGCGCGCAAACAGGTGAGGGCGCAGATGGCATATCTTTCGGCCCTTGGGGCGGCCATGGACATCTTTGACGGCATGCTGGAGCGCAGCATCGCGCGTTTCCAGTCGCCCGCATCGGCTATGGCGCCGATCCCGACCAAGGCCGCCACTGCCGCGCAAGACCATACGATCATCGACGCCTACATTGAGATTCCTGAAGCAGGAGAGATGCGCGACGCGTTCATCGGCAATGAGTCATACTCACCGCTCAGGCTCGCGCTCAACGCGCTGCTCGATCATCCGCGCATACGATCGGTCATCGTGCCGTGGCAAGATTCCTTGCCTCTTCCCGTGACAGACCGACGCATCCGCGTCGTTCCGCCATCGGCGATGCCCGATTCTCCTTACCGGAGCGCTGCGCACTCCATCCGCGCGTGGAATCACACAGGCACGCTTCACGGGCTCCAGATGTCGAGCGACGTCGCCACTTACGGCAACGCGCGGGCGATTCTCGAATCGCTCGTAGCGCCGCTTCCGGGCTATGTTCTCGTCGTACCGGGGTCGATGGGATTCCTGACGCCGGAGATCGTCGGCTCGTTGCTTGACGCCGCGAGCGAAAGCAACTATTCGGCGGGAATCTACGTCGGCGAGGGGCCGCTGGGCCTTATTCCGTCGTTGTGGGATCGCGAGTCGCTCGAAGAAGTCGTTGCCAACAACCTGCCGGCGCAGCTCATTTTTTATCATCAGAGCAAAGAGCGCTTTTGGGGGAAGGAGTTCGCCTACGTCCCGAGCGCCGTCAAGCAGTGCCGCCGCGGCTTCGACCTGCGCGCGAGACGCGATCGCGAGTTTGCGCGGCTGGTTGCTTCACAGATGGACGTTCAAAATGGCCACGCGAATCTCGGCGCTGTCGCCGAGGCGGGCAGCAAGAATTACGATGCATGGGTTGGGCGCTTTCCGCGCGATCTCGAGGTCGAGATTACCACGCGCCGAGACCTTCACCCGGCCTATCTCCCGTCCGCACGCGACGAATACGACATGCCGCTCGATGTGATCGAGAGCGTCGCGAAACAATGCGCCGACCACCGCGACAGCCTGAACCTCACCCTCGGCGGCTTCGGCGATTCGCTGAAGCACCCGCGCTTCTTTGACATTGTTGATACTCTTCGCCCCTGTGTCCGCGCGCTCAACGTGCGAACCTTTGGTACGGCGTTGACTGCCGAGGTTTTCGAGCGTCTCGCGCAGGCGGGCGTTGACGCCGTGACCGTGCGCTTCGGCTATTGGGGGCGCGAAGAATACCGCGATCTCAATGGCGCGGATATCTTTGACGAATTGGCCTCGCGTATTCTCTCCATCCGCGACGGGAGGCTGGCGCAGGGGCGGATGCTGCCGTTGATCGTTGCCGAGGTTGTGAAGGGCGCCATGGGCGACCGCACACTGATTGAATTCCGCGATGCGTGGTGGTCGCCGGTATCGTGGCCCCATGTGGCGAGCTACCGCACATATGCCGGCGCCGTTGCGCCGCAGCAGACTATCGACCTCTATCCGGCCACGCGTTCGCCCTGCCTGCGCATCAGCGAGCAGATGCTGATCCTCGCTGACGGGCGCGTGCCTCTGTGTTCGGAAGATGCTTCGGCCATAGCGGGCGATGTGTTAGGTCAGAGCATTGCCGACATCTGGCGCGGCGGCAAGCTGGAGCGAGTGCGCCGCTCGCACGCGGAGAAAGATTACGCCCGCGAACACAAGGCGTGCGGCGATTGCAAAGCTTGGTGCGCGCTGTCTTAGCCCGCTGCGGCTGCCGGGGGGTCTTCGAATTTCACGCTCATGGAGATGACTGATCGATCCGCATCGATCGCCATGATTTTGTTCAGCCCGACGTTGTGCCAGCCCGGATCGTTGGTCAAGGGTTCGCTCGCCACGAGCACGATTTTTGCGCCCGAGGCCGCTTGCTTCGAAATGATCTGTGTGCGCCCTTTGACGCAAGCGTAACGCTCGCCCGTATAGATGTGCAGCGAGTCGATGTAGCTTGGATCAGTCGAGCAGTGGGCGACGACGGCGTGAATTCCGTCGGTCACAGCGCAATTGATATAACAATGCTCTTCCGGATCCGCGGCGCGCGCCATGGCTGCGATATCCTTGATCGTGGTGCTCAGTGCGGTCGCCATGGATGCTGCGCGGTTGGATTCGCGGTCAGGAATCCTCAGGAAATGGTCCACGTAAAGCGCAAACATGTGTTCGCTATCGGTGTTGCCCTTAACGATATTGAATGCCTCGTCGGACAACAGCGAGAGCAATTTGCGCCGGATATTCTGGAAGCCGCCTATGTCGCCGTTATGGCAGAACGCCATTTCACGCCATGTGAAGGGGTGGCAATTGGACATCGTTACGGTGGTGCTTGATGTCGCAGCGCGTACGTGCGCGAGTATGCAAGGGCTCAACGTTACACGCGCGAGGTCGAGGAGATTTTCGTTGTTCCATGCGGGCGTGATCGACTTGAACACCGCGGGTTTCGGGCTGATATGCGGAGCGTACCACGCCACGCCGAACCCATCGCCGTTAAGCGGTTCCGGGCGTTCCTTGGCCATATAGCTTTGTTTGATCAGCGAATTTTCGGGCTCGGTGACGAGCGACGCCATCGACACCGGCTCGCCCATGTACATCAGGAATCGGCACATCGTGCGGGTGCTCCATGTTCGCGCGCCGTGATATCGCCCGCGGCGCAACCTGCGTAGCGTCCGGCATGTCCCCGCCATGGTTGTTGGCCGCGCGAGAACACCCCTGACCCCGCGGCCATTTTGGCTTATTTGGCGGGCTTTAGCGAGGGGAAGGTTTGACAATGCTAAGGGGCCGCATTTCGTTGGAGCCGCGCGAGGTCGTAACGCTATGATCGGGCCACCCCAACGAAGGAGAGAATCCGTGCATCGAATCACGCTCGCATTGTTTTTTTCGCTCGCGCTTTCGGCGTGCAGCATCAATGTCACCATGCCGCTCTTCAACAATGCAAGCCCGGTGCTGAGCGAATCGGCGCTGCGCGAGGGCAGCTCGTCAAAGATTCTCGTCATTCCGCTCGAGGGGACGATCTCGTCCCATGATTCGCGCTCGCTGCTTGGCGGCTCGCCCAACACCGTTGACGGCGTTGTGCGCCGCCTCAACAAAGCGCGCGACGATTCCTCGATCGTCGCGGTTATCCTCAAGGTCAATTCGCCCGGCGGAGCCGTTGCGGCCACTGACTCGATCTACAGCGAACTTCTCCGCTTCAAGCGCGAGCGGGGCATCCCGATGATCGCCTATTTTCAGGACGTGGCAGCGTCCGGCGGCTACTACGCGGCCATGGCCTGCGACCATGTGATCGCGCAGCGCACGAACGTGTGCGGCTCCATCGGCGTGTTCTTCGTTCACGTGAGCGTCGAGGGTCTGATGAATGACCTCGGTGTGAAAGCACAGATCCTGCGCACCGGGCCGATGAAGGGCGATGGTCTGCCGATCGCGCCGCTGAACAAGGAGCAGCTTGAGTATCGTCAGTCGATGATCGACGAAGCTTTCGATGGATTCATCGGTGTGGTTGATGCGGGGCGCACGAATCTCGACGAAGCCTCTATTCGCAAGCTTGCCGATGGGCGCGTCTATACCGCGTCAAAGGCGAAAGAAAACGGTTTGATCGACGCCATCGGAACATTTGACGATGCGGTGACGAAAGCCGGGCAGATGGCGGGTGCCAGCGATGCATCGGTCGTTATCTATTCCTATGTCAGCGACGATGTCGAGCGCACCATCTATACGGACACGAAGACCGAGGGCGGGATCAACCTTGGTGTCAACCTTCTTGAACGTCTTGGTCTCGATCATGCTGGATCGCACCTGCTCTACCTCTGGTCACCGGAATGAATACGACTTGACCGGAAAATCAGTTCACGAATCGTTGCGCTTGCGACGTTCGTGGTCTTCCCTATGTTTGTAAAAACGGAGCGGCTTCGGCGAGAGTCAAGCAAGGTCGAGTTTCATAACTCGTTATTCTGTAGCAAGTTGTATAATGACCGGTTCGAAAAGACCGCGAAAGATTATGCAATAATGGCGCGCTTGTCTGTCTCTTTCAATGAAGGCTGCGCAACGATGAAAACCAGCGCTGAACTGACAGAACTCGTAACTCAGGCACGCAACGACTCCGGCGCTCTCGAGGAGTTGGTGCAGCAGTGTCACGGTTTCGTGCTGTCGCTTGCGCGGCCACGCTGCCTTGACGCCCACGCTGCCGAGGACGTGGCGCAGGATGTCTGGGTGATCGTCGAACGCGAAATCGGCAAGCTACGCGAACCCAAAGCGTTTCTTGGCTGGCTTGCGCGCATCACCGAGCACGCCACGACCGCTTACCTCAAAAAGCGCTCGCGCGAGATGGATGTCAAACGCGAGCTTGGCGAACAGTCCGGACCGATGGAAAGCTCGCCGGAATTGGGCAGCATGATGGACGAGCGCAATGTGGCTGTGCTCAAGGCGCTCCGCGGCCTGCCCGACGATTACCGCATTCCGGTCACCATGCGCTTCTATCAGGGGCTGACGGCGCGGGAGATCGCGGAGACGTTGGGTTGTCCGATCGGCACGGTGTTGAGCAGGCTTTTCCGGGCGAACGCGCTCTTGAAAGAGCGGTTGAGAAAGTATCTGTAAAATGAATGGTGATTTCACGAGTCTGATTGACCGGTACCTTGCGGGAGACTTGAGCCCGCAGGAAGAGGTCATGATGCGCTCGCTCGCTTCGCGCAAGGCCGAGTACGGCGAAATGTTGCGCGAGGCCCGCGCCCTTAACGGGCTGCTCTCGAACGCGTTTATGGCGTTCACGGATGGCGCCGCCATCGACGAATCCCATACCGCTGGCCTCAATGAAGACTCAGCGCCCGACTTGAGCCGTATCGACGACCTTGCGGCTGGAATGCTCGACCAGGAAGCAGAGGCCGGACTACGCGCGGATGCGAATGATGACATTGCGCTCGCCGCCGAGTTGTTGCAGTCAGATGCGCTTACGGAACTGCTGCGCCAGACGTTCGTCAAAACCGCAGCGCGCAATGACGCCATCCCGGTTTCCGGAAACGAACTGGTTGACCGCTACCTCGCGGGAGACCTGTCCGCCACTGAACAAGCGGAATTGTTCAGCGCCGCTCCTGATGCCACGATGGTTGGGCGGGAACTGACTCAAGCAAGGGCGTTCGAAGGGGTGATGCGCGACACGTTCGGAAAAGTTGCCTCTGGAGCGCCCTCGCGCCAGACGGTCGCAGGTCCGGAAATCCATCATTTGACAGTGACGGACGACTTGATCGACCGTTATCTTGCGGGGGAACTCTCGGATCACGAAATCCACGCCCTCAAACGCGCAGCCATGGAAAGCCCGGCGGTGGCACAGCGCCTCAAGGAGGCCAGCGCCTACGGAAAGCTGTTGCGCGATTCCTTGCGCGGCGCTCCTGCGCTGCCAGCCCGCTCCACGCGCGCTCAGCCTGGTGTTACGCCTTCTCGCCCCGAAGCGCGGGTCCTTCCGGTATTCCGCAGCCGCAAGGTTCGCCGCGCGGCGTCGCTGATTGCTGCGAGCGTTGTAGCCGTGCTCGCTATCGGCGGGTTCATTCTTGCGTTGAACGATGGTAATGACACGGGGCAGACAGGTCTCGTCAGACTGCCTGCCAATCCAGCGGAAGAGCATTCAAATCGTCCCCGCGAGCCACTGGTCAATGTTGAGCGGCCCAATCCGGCGCCACAGAATCAACCAGAGCAGCCCAAGCAGCCTGAAAGCGGGGTGGCGATTGCTGACAATTCGCCGGACAATACCCAACCCAAGGTACCGGACGCGGGCGCGGGCGCAGCCATAGTGGAGCGGCCCAAGCCCGATCCGGCGCCTTCCAATCCGGCGCTGGAACAGCCGAAGCCGCCCGAGGAAGTGGTCGAGGGGCCTAAGTCTCCCGAGCACGTGTCCCCAGCCCCGGACCAACCTGGACCAGATAAACCCGACGACGTTCTCGATAACAATCCCAAGCAGCCCGACCCAACGCGCGACCACGGCACAACTGTCCGGCTGGAAGATTCCCAGCCAAAGCCGGTTGAGGTCAGCATTGACGCCGGAACGCTCGAAGCGCGGCTCCAAGCGTTCGCTGCCTATCGCGGCGCGCTTGCCGGTTGCCAATTGAAAGATGGGACCTTCGATCTCTGGGGCGATTTCGCGGAAGGGCTTGTCACAAAGGAGAGCGACAAGGAGCCGGGCCTGCTTGATCCTCCGAGCGACAAGGGCGGCGCCGGCAATGAGCACTCCAGCGGCAATGGCGCTCCTCGTCCTCCCAAGAGTTCCGGAAAATCGCGCAACGAATATCAGAACAAGCCATCCAACGATGCGCCGTCAAAAGGCGACGGTAAGCCGGTTTTGTCCTACCAATACATCCCCAACAAAATCGCCATCAATGCTTTGTGTCTTCAGGCATTGCTGACGGCGGGAGAGCCCGCCGATTCCCCGGTCATCCGGAAGGGGTTGGACGGCCTGATCAAGCTCTACGAAGATTCGCGCGGGCAGATCACGCTGCGTGAGCTGTCCACGCAGGACGCCGGGGCCATGCTGACCCTCTTCGAGCAATACTACCGCCTCCCGATGGAAAAGCGCAGCAAACGCAAGCAGTACAACCGTCCTTCGCCTGAACACACGAAAGTCATCCGTGAGCTATGCAAATTCCTGCTGGATCGCCAGCATAAGGATGGTCTGTGGGCCCTCGGCGGAACACTTTCCTATGGCTCCCTCGAAAGCCCCACCTCGATAAACCATTGGGCTGGACGGGAGGTCGAATACGACCTCGTCTCGGGCTTTTACGCCGTGCGGGGGCTTGAAGCCGCCCAGAGACTCGATATTCAAGGGCTGAACGTCGCCGAAGACGTTTATGCGCGGCTTGCGACGACACTGGTCAAACTCCAATTCTCTCCGGGTATCGAATATGAAGCTTTTCCGCTCGCGTGGGACAGGCAAAAGGAATGGTATATCCGGCCGGTTGAAGGCGAAGCGCGCCTTGCCCGGGGCTGGACGCTTACAGGCGATCATCGGAACGCTTCCGACAACACCGTCTTACCCTGCTGTGGCGTCGCCACGTCGTCGGCGGTCTATATGTTGAACGTATGCCGTCAGTATATTCGCGAATCGAAGAAGAATGAGGATCTGTTCAAAGGGATCGCGACGGCATCAGATTCGGGGCTGAACTGGCTCGACGCGACATTCACGGTCAAAGGCCACCCTCATACGCGCCCGGGCGCGAACCTGGCCGACAACAGCCAGTTCCATTTCTTGCATCTTTATTTGCAGTCGGAAGTTCTCGCCCAAACGGGCCACCCCGTGCTTGGCGAGCACCCATGGTTCCGCGCCGGCGTCAAAGCCATGACCAAAGCGTTCGAAACCGGTAAACTCTTTGAAAAGAACAGTGGATCGGAAACATTCATCTCCCATGCCGCGTTACAGGCTGCCAACCCGGCAATCCGGCGCTCGCTCGCGGTTCTGATCCTCGACGATCGCGGCCTTGCTACCCCGGACGGCGCGTCCCTGCTTGCCGCGAAATAGGCAGGTTCGCGTACTTCCCCCTTCTCTCGCGTCCGCCAGACAATAAAGTCAGCGTAGCATGCGTCCCGCCGGTTCAATCGTTGTTGCATTACTCGGTCTCGCGCTTTGCGTTGGGTGTCCGACGGCGCCAATTGCCAACGTGAATTACCCCGCGCCGCCGCCGTTGTCAGAACTCCCGCTGGAATGGCAGCCGGACCTGCTGGTGGAACAGCATTTCCCGGTTCTTCCTCCAGCGACAGAGGAAGAGCAGAAAGCGGCAGGCCGCGCGTTCATGCTGCGTTCGTTGCGCGTGGATGCTCAGGCTTTGCTGACTCTCAACGAGCAAACCATCGTGCAAACCGACGCGCGCGGAAACTTCGGCGCGACGCGCTACCGCCTCGTAAGAAAAAGCGACGATCGTTATGAGTTGACCACTGAACTGGTCAGGCCGGATTTTCAACAGCGCCTGGTGATGGAACTCAACCGAGACATGCGCCTGTTGCGCTACGAGTCCCGGCGCGCGCTTCTCCTGGCCGGTGAAAACGGCGAAACCATTGAGCGGGTTTCGTACGTGCGCGCAATCTGGAAGTCTGAAATCACGGCGTACGTCACGACCAACAACGACGGCGCCGAACAGACGGTAACGTGCGCCGAGCCGCTACCGCCGATGGAGCTGTTGCCACTGATGGCGTTGCTGGCGCCGCCGGAAGCGCTGCGTGCCGATATACCGGTATTCTCTGCTGCTCTCGGCGGTCAATATCGGGGCAGTATCGAAGTCCGGCCTGGGAAGACGGCTGGCGCATCCCGCCAACTGGTGATCGCCAGGGCGCTTGCCCCGCTCGGCGACGATTATTCCATGATCGTCGAGACTGGCGCGCAGGCAGCGCTCATCAATGGACGCTTGGGCGAGGCGTTGCGGCTCTATCCCGGTAGCGCCAACGACTTCGACCGGGTTGCCGGTCTGGGGGCATGGATTCGTAAAGAACGCGACCGGCTGATGTTCAACACAGCCGAAATTTTTTCGCGCTTGAACGCTTTGGGCGCCCCTGTTGAGCCGACCGCCGAAGGGCGCGCGCCTGCCGGAAGCTGGCTCATTGTGCCTGTGGATGATCTAGACCTGATGATCGGGAATAGCGTTCCGGAGACTCGCACGCAATTGATCGGGCTTGCGGACCGGGCATCGCTCAAAGGAGAACGCTCGAATCCCTCGCGCGTAGGCGCCGGCGAGTCCGGCTCTCCCACATCGAATCTGCGCCTTGCCGAAGGCGAACGGCGCTGCACCGTCGGGCTCGATATTCTTCTTCCCGGGCATACGCTTGAGCAGTACGCCACGATCGTGCGGGCAGCGTTTCTTGAGGGAGCCAATGTCGAGGGGATGAGCTTCAGCTCCGTGGCTGGCGGCGTGCGTATCGACGCTTCCCTCCGTCCGAAAACTCGCGGTGACGCCGCAAATCTACCGGTGTATGTTTCTGTGCTCTTGGTCGAACATGACGGCATCGTGCTGCGCGTCATGTTCTGGGGCGTTGGCGATGAAACGGCTTCGTGGTGGAGCAAGCTCGACACGCTCTATGCGGGCGTCCGCTTTTCTGCGCCATTGTTGAAGTGAGGACGACCGATGATTACGAAGAACCGTGTATTGACCCCCGGTCCAACGCCAATTCTCCCCGAGGCGCAGTTCGCGCAAGCCATGGCCGTGATGCACCACCGCACCGCGCAGTTCGAGGACATGTTCCGCGAGACACAGCAGGGTTTTAAAAATTTCTACCGCACGAAAAACGACGTGCTGATCTTCGCGTCGTCCGGATCGGGCGCCATGGAAGCTTGCGTCGCCAATTCACTCAACTCCGGCGACAAGGCGATTTTCGTCAACGGCGGCAAGTTTGGCGAACGCTGGGCCGAGATTGGCCGCGCTTACGGCGTCGACGTGGTCGAGATCGAGGTGCAGTGGGGAAAGTCTGTCGATCCCGCCGTCATTGCCGACCTCTTCGCCAAACATAAAGGTGCCATCAAGGCGCTCTTCGTTCAGGGCTGCGAGACCAGCACTGGCGCGCTTAACGATATCGCGGCGCTCTCGAAGCTCGTGCATCAGCAGCCGGACTGCTTGCTCGCCGTCGATTGCATCACCTACCTCGGCGCGCAGGACGTTTCGGTGGACGACCTCGGTATCGACCTCGCCGTGTGCGGAAGCCAAAAGTCCCTTTCCATGCCACCGGGCCTTGCGACGGTGAGCATCAGTGAGCGCGCCTGGGCGCGTGCGGCGAGCGTCACGTCGCCTCGCTACTACTTCAATTTCCTGCATGAGAAGAAGCCGCAGTCGGAGGGTACGACCGCATGGACGCCGGCCATCAGTCTCGTGGCAGCAGCAGGGGCCTCGCTCAAATGGGTGGCAAGCCTCGATGGGGGCGTGCGCGCGCTCGCCCGTAATGCGGGAGCGCTCTCGGCCTGCACACGCGCTGCTGCCAAAGCTCTTGGTCTTACGGTCTTCCCCGAGCATCCCGCCAACGCCGTGACGCCGATCCTGATGCCCAAGGATGTGAATAGCAAAGTCGTAATCGGCGCGCTCAAGAAGCAGTTCGGCGCGGTGATCGCCGACGGTCAGGATGCATACAAGGGTAAGCTCTTCCGCCTCGCGCACATCGGATACGTCGACTACATCGACACGGTAGGCGTGATCGCCGCCATCGAACAGATACTTTACGCCAACGGTTCGATCAAAGACTTCGGCGCGGGCGTGGTCGCAGCCCAAAAAACCTGGCGCGAGATGGCACAATCCGCGCCATCCAAATCATAAGTGATCGCGTTCGAAAATGACCGGAGGTTTCTGTTCCTGTGGGCAAGCGCGGCGGGTTTGGTGCTGAGAAATGCAAAGAACTGGCCGGGCTTTCGCCGCGAGCAGGCGACCCCGAAAATATTTTCTTAAGACTTCGCCAGATGCGGTGCGCTATCATTTGCGCTTGTTCTTTGGTAGCTGCAGACCGCCGCTCGCGGCAGCGGCGGCAACCAGCAACCACCACAGCGTGAATCCGCTCTTCTGGTCTTGGTCGTTCGCGCGCAGAAGCGAGCAGCCACCCGCCGGAGTTCCAGCAAGCAGGCTGGCGATTGGGACGGTGTTGGGAAGCGAACTTGATGCAGCTGACGGATCGCTGAACACCACCAGCGTCAGTGACCTTTCGGTGGTTGCAGCGTTGCTATCGACCAAGGTGATTCGAATCGGATAACGGGTTCCGGCGATACTTGCATCGACACCATGCTCAACCTGCCCCGCCAGATACCAGTGTGTTAGCGCCGCGTTGTGGCCAAGGGACAAACCTTCGGGCAGGCCCGTTGCGGTGAGTTCGATCGTTCCGGTGCTGTTAGCGATGTCAATGCTTACCGGGCCGTAGCTTTCGCCCACGACGGCGGCCGGCAGACTGGTCGTAAGGATCACAGGTTGCGAGCCTTCCGCCGAAGCGATGCTCAACGTATAGCTTTGACGGGCGCTTGCAACGGGGCTTGCACTATCCGAAACTTCGAGTTGAACCGTGACCGACGGCGCAGGTGTCGGGGCCAGCGTTCCCATCAACAACCATTCCCCATTTTCGGCGATGACATTCAGGCCCGCCGGCACACTGATGCCGCGCCAGTGATACGGCGCGATGCCGCCTTTTGCTGCCAACGGGATACGATACTCGGCGCTTTCTTCCATCTGTGTTGGCGTCTCGCCCGTCGCGCGCAGTTCGGCCGCGATATCGCCTTCCATCAGCACGTTCAACGGGAGACGAACGCTGACCCTCTGGCCCGACTCAAGATCGGTGACCGTAAAACTTGCAACGTAAGGAGACTGCGCCGAGGCGCCGGCATCGACGGTTCCAAAGATACGTCCGGAACGATCCATGCTCAAACCGGCTGGAAGATCGCCGGTAACCGCCCACGAATACCGCTGGCTCCCGCCGAGCGCCACGAGCTGCGCGGCATACGCTTCGCCATCAGTGGCGAGCGGCAGTGTGGCGGTAGCCATCCGGAAAGTTCCCCCGTGCTCTCTCGACACGACGAGCGCGAAGGTTTCGCGTATGGATTGTGGGAATGCCGGATGGCTATCCGCCACCTCTACCACCACACGGTAGTGCTGTGTTCCACTTCGCCCCGCGGTATCCGCGCCAAGGACGCCCGAAAGAACGCCAGTGTTCGCGTCAATTGATAACCCGCTTGGCAAACCGGAGACTGCTGTATAGGTATATGGCTCGTAGCCGCCGCGCGCTTCGAAGCGGTGGGCATAGGGAAGACCTTCGTAACCAGCGGTCAAAGTTTCGGCTTCAATTCGCAGGAAGGTTGGGGATACGACGAGCGGTAGGGTGGTGGTCGCGGTGCGCGCGCCGCTGGTGTTCGAATCGTCGACGGAAATGGTCACCATCCAGGGGGAGCGGAGGGAACTTCCGACCTCAGGTATGCCAGAGATGACGCCATCGGCGGACATGCTCATACCGGGCGGGAGCCCATCGGCGCGCCAGTTATTGAGGGGAAGCTGGCCGTCATGAACCTCCAACGTAAAGGGCGCATACGCCTCGGCGTCCTGAGCGTCGGCAAGCGCAGCCGTCACGATCACCGGTGGATCGAATTCGGGTTCGACTTCGATAGTGTATTCGGCCTGAGCTGGCATCGGCGCGTCTCCGGCATAGGGAGCGCCGAACGGAAGGAACGCTTCAACGGTAAAGGTGTAGACACCTGCCGCCCCAGGGATGGGAGTACCCTCGATAATGGCGAATTCCGGCAATGCGATGACGCCCGGTGTCGTGGCAGCCGGGATACGCGCTCCCGTTACCGGGTCGGTTGAAATGACGAGCCCAACGATTGAGCCGGTTACAGGGTCGTAGCCGATCCAGGACTCGATCTCAAGGCGAAGACCGTCCGGCAAAGCGCCTGCGACGACCGCCCAATTGGCGGGATAGCGGTATGTCGGCGGAATGACGCCCGGAACCCCCGAGCTTGCCAAAAGCGGGGCGCCCCCGCGGGCTTCAAAGCGTGTCTCCGGCGTCGCGCCATCGTAGGGGGTGTAGACACTATTTTCCTTGGCGGTAGGCAGTCGCCCTGGCAATGGATGGACGATACTGTAGTCTGTGGCAATGACCGGCGCGGCCTGCGCGAAGAGCGCCGATGCAAAAGCGGCGCACGCCACATAAAGAATGACACTGAGCTTTTTCAGGCTCCTCGTCAGTCGCATGGTCATAAGCCTCTCCCGTCTCTGTGGTTTCTGTGCCTCTGTGTCCTTTTGCCGACGACAGAAATGGTACAGGACGGGTGCGTTTTATGCGCTTTTCGGCTGCTATTTTTGTTCCAATATGGGTACATTGGGTTGAAGCGCATCTAAAAGAAGACGGGCGCCCCGAAGAGCGCCCGTAGGATCACTCGGCCCCAGCGATGTCTAGCAAGGAGCTTGGCAACGATTAAACCCAGGACGGGTCGTTGTGGTACCACCGCCGCCGTAAACAATTGTCCCACCGATCAGGACGTATCCGCCTTTAACCAATGACAATTTCTTCTCGCTCAACTTGTTCATGATTCGAAATCCCTTCTTGATCTTCTTCTCGTCGCTCCACCGTGGAACAACGAGCCCTTCTTGTTGGGCGCGACCACCGCGTCACCAACATTTGGAAATATACGCGGCGAAGCCGAATGAGTGCTATGTTGCTTACACAAAGTGATCCAATTGCGGGACGCGACGGTTTATTGAACCCAATATGGAACTAGCTCCCAATGAACAGCGTGAGGTTTTCTGCGAATCACGAATAACCCGCCAATCATCAATTGACGTTGACTTGCATGGTGGTATCCGGTTCCCCATCGGACCCCGGCTCGCCGTCTGCGCCGAGCAGGTCCAAGTTGGCATGGCCAGAACCAGGACAATTCACGTTCCAAGCATTGATGCCATAACCACCTTGAAAGTTCCACTTCCCTTCATTTCCCAGTTTCCAAGTCCCGGATTGTTTTCCGAGCGACGGGCCGTAAGCTCCCCCTCTCTTAATCTCGATTGACCCACGCCCAGGAATAATTGTTACATCTATTGCAGTCCCAGACCCAAGGGCTCGTATGGTTCCGGTATAAGTTTTGGTTGGCCCGGCCGGAAGGCCTTCAGCGGCGCGTTCACCACTTCCCCCTCCAATCGCCACAGCACCCACAACATTATCGCAAAGCGAGGTAAATAGTGCGCAGACGACAACCGTTGTCCCAACCATCATTTTTGACATCGTGTTCATACATAACTCCTTATCGCCTTATCTCGGTCGCTTATGGAAACGCTCCATTCGCCCTGACTTGCAAATATGGTACAGTACTTACAGATTGAATGTTGTGACGGCGTGGGAAATGGTTCCTTAATAGGTACAAGCCGCCTGTTTGTATCTAAACTGTAACTCGACGCAGGGCATCGTCGGCATTCAGGTAGAGGAGAGTCGTATGGACGCTTTCGCTTCAGATGGGATTCGTCAACGCCTCAACCAGCTTTGTGACCACATCAACCAGGCCGAAATCGCCCGCAAGGTCGGAACCACCCGCAACAACGTCAGCCGCTATCTGCGCGGTACCCGCGTGCCCATCGAGTTCGGCGCTGCGCTGGTGAAGAACGCCGGCGTCAACCCGGCATGGCTGCTGACGGGCGAGGGCGCCCCCTTCCTCTCCGACATCGCTGCCGGCGCCGGGGAAACCGCGTCCAACATCGTCGAGCTGGTGCAGGCGATGACCAACATCTCGAAGATGCGCCTTGGCGCGCTGACCGGTAAGGCCCACGCGAAAATGGTCAACGAGCTCAACACGGCGCTCGGCGCGTACGAGACCGTTCGCAAGCAACTCAATGAGAGGGTGACCGCAACCTACCGGGAACTCTTGGTGGAATTTGACGCCGCAGTGAACGCCTCCGAACTCAAACGCGCGGACTTTCTCAAAACCGCGCTCGATCAGGTGTCAAGGCTGTGCGACGACGATGAGCTGGACTCGCGTCTCGTCGCCGTGTCGGCGGCCTATGAGTTCAAAAAGCTGCGGTTCGAGCGCGCCATGGACCTGCAACGCGAGTCGTTCACGCGCGCGTTGCGCAAAGGAACCCGCGTCACGGAGGCGGACTGTCTCGACGCCTGCAATTTCGCCCATGTGCTTTTCAAGAACGGGCTTATGGGAGAAAGCCGGGCTGTATGCCGCGCCATGCTTGCGCTCACCGGCAGGCGCGGAAAGGAATGGCAGGTGCGCAGGCTGCTTTCCATGCTTACCGGATGGCTCGATATCGAAAGCGGCAGCCTTCATCGCGGCGCCGCCCGCATCGGTCAGGCGTTCTCCGGCATGACGCAGCACTATCAGGATCAATACCGCGGTATTCCCTTGCGCGCTCAGCTCTATCTCGGATTGCAAAACTTCGATGAGATCTTGGAGCGCGCTCGAACGGGGGGACGCGTTGCGCCGACCATCGTGCAGTTCGCCTGCTGGACGGAACGGCCCGAACAGGTGAAAAGGGCATGCGACCAGTATGTCCTCGGCAAGCAGGCCGTGATCGGGCCAGAAACTCAGAACTACGCCCGGGCGAAATATCTCTATCAGGCGCTTTTCGAACCAAGCAAAAACATCATTGATCCTTTCATCGAGTCCTTCAAAGCGATTCCGGACAATCCCGGCACAGGGAAACGCGCATCGATCAATACTTTCATTATGGAGGTCACCGCGACGCAGCTCGCGCGGATCGCGGGAGATGAACGGCGCGCGACCGATCATTTGAAAGCGTCGGACGAATGTTTTGGCGCAATGGATCCGGAAGAATCACCGCCCTTGCTCGTTCGGGCTACCCACTATCGCAATGTTGTCGCGATCGCGGAGAAACTATCGCGCTCGGCATATTCCACTGCGTTGCTCCAGAAAGCGCGGCGATTCTTTCGCCGCGCGCAAAAAAGAGGGTATGTGTTCGATTCATATTCTGTGCGGGCTTGACGGCTGTGCAAAAGGCTTGGCGTGAGATGACCGGCGGGAAACGATACAGGCTTCGGCGCGTTCAATGAACGCATCAACGAAAACGCCCCGCGTTAAGCGGGGCGTAGTCACGACTCAATTATACGAGCTTATATGTCGTTGCTGGACTGTAGCACATCCTTGAGCTGCTCGAAGGACTCCATCACGGCGGCCGTGCCGCGCGCGACGGCATAAAGCGGCTCGTCGCACGCTTTGCAGGACAGGCCCACTTCCTTCTCGATCAGCCAGGCCAAGCCGCGCAGGTAGGCGCCGCCACCCGCGAGCGTGATGCCGCGGTCAACGAGGTCAGCCGCCAGTTCGGGGGGCGTGCGCTTGAGAACATCTTTGATGGCTTCGACGATCTTGTCCGCCACGGGACGCAAAGCTTCGCGTACTTCGACGGAGGAAATCACCGCTTTGCCCGGCAGGTGCGTGCGAGTCGAGCGGCCTTTGACGTCCATGGTCATTTCCTGCTCGCCGATTTCGGCGAGCGGGGCCACGGACCCGATGCTGATCTTGATGCGCTCGGCCGTCTGCTCACCCACGAGCAGGTTGTAGTTCTTCTTCATGTGGTCGACGATGGCGTTGTTCAGGTCGTCGCCCGCGGTGCGCAGCGTGCAGTATTCAACGACACCTGATAGCGAAATCACGGCAACGTCGCTGGTGCCGCCACCGATGTCGACGATCATGGAGCCGGCGGGGTCGCTGATGGGCAGGCCGGCGCCAAGGGCTGCGGCCATAGGCTGTTCGATGAGGTAGACTTCGCGCGCCCCGGCCCGTTCGCAGGATTCCACCACCGCGCGCTTTTCCACGCTGGTGATGCCCATGGGGACGGAGACGATCAGGCGCGGCTTGATGCCCCAGCTACGGTTCGAAACTTTGCGGATGAAATAGGCGATCATGGCTTCGGTGATTTCGAAGCTTGCGATCACGCCGTTTTTGAGCGGGCGGATGGCCTCGACGTTTCCCGGAACCTTGTCGAGCATCTTCTTCGCGGAGTTGCCGACGGCGGCGCCGTTCATCAATACTTCCTGCGTGTCCTTGTTGACGGCGACCACGGAGGGTTCGCAGAGCACGATACCTTCCATACGCGTGCCGACGACGCAGTTGGCCGTGCCGAGGTCGATGCCGATGTCTTGCGAGAACATGCCGAGGAACTTGTCGAGAATAGCCATGGGTATTCCGCTCTGTTGGGGACTCTTGGAGTCCTATTGGGCAATCGTTCAATAACGTAGGGCGGCCGATATGGCAGCCTCATCGGGGCTATCGGCCTGTCCCTGCCGTGACTTGAGCCATTCCGGGGGAGAAAGAATTTGAACCACAAGAACACAAAGGAAGAAGATAATATCGCGAGGTTTTTATAAAACTTGGAACGCGATTTGTCCGTTTTGTGTCTTCCTTGGCGGCCTTTGTGCCCGTGGTTAAAAATCTTTTGGAGTGAATATGGCAAGCGATACGCTTCTTCTCGGTACCCGCAAGGGCCTCATCATCGTTCAGCGCGACAAGAAGGGCCACTGGAGTCTGCTGCGTCAGGCGCACGCCGGCGCTCCAGTGTCCTACGCCATGGTTGACTCGCGCAACGGCGCGCTCTGGGCTTGTCTTGACCACGGCCATTGGGGCCAGAAATTGCAGCGTTCAACCGACATGGGCGAAACATGGAAGGAAACCGAACGTCCCAAGTATCCCGACGGCGAGATGCAGGGAGCTCCCATTCACGAACTCTTTGGCGCCGACTTCCAACTCTCCGAGGCCGGCAAAGCCAAACGCGCGCCGGCGGTCTTGAGTTACATGTGGTGCATGGCCGAAGGCGGCAAAGATAAGCCCAAACGCCTCTATATAGGAACCGAACCCGGTGGCCTTTTCGTCAGCAACGACGGCGGCGAATCCTGGGAACTCGTGCGCGGCCTCTGGGACCACCCTTCGCGTCTCACCGACTGGACGGGCGGCGGCCGCGATTTTCCGGCAATTCATTCCATCATCGTCGACCCGCGCGACTCGAAACACGTATTCGTCGCCATCAGCAGCGCCGGCGTGTTCGAGACAACCGATGACGGCAAGACTTGGACGCCTCGTAACAAGGGTATGGCATCGATCGGCACTCCCGATGAGCAGCAGCCCGTGGCCGGGCATGATCCGCACTGTGTCGTGGCTTCTCCGTCAAACCCTGACACACTCTGGCAGCAGAACCACGGCGGCATCTTCCGCTCAACCGACGGCGCGAAGACATGGACAAGAGTTTCACAGGAGAAGGGCCCGGCCCGATTCGGCTTTCCCATCACCGCAGACGAGAAGAACCCCGACGTCGCATGGGTTGTACCCGCCGAGGCCGACATGAACCGCGCCGCCATCAAAGGCGCGTTGCTGGTCTGCCGCACTGACGATGGCGGCAAGACATGGAAGGAATTGCGCAAGGGACTGCCGCAACAGCAATGCTATGACATCGTCTTCCGTCATGCGCTTGACATCAGCGGCGACCGGCTCGCCTTCGCCAGCACCACGGGCAACCTGTACATCTCCGAGGATCGCGGCGAATCATGGCAGTGCGCCGGCAACAACTTTCCGCCGGTCTATTCGGTGAGGTTCGCGAAGACCTAGCGCCGCAAGAGTTCGCGGATTTCATTACGCGCGAACAGGACGCTCAAGACAGCGTAAACCGCCATGCCGATGCCCACCGCGCCGAGCGTCGTCGCGATGCCCTGCAGGTCCCCACGCTCGACGGGAGGCAGTGCCTTCAGCGCGCCCCACACCCCGGCGGCCATGGCGCCCGAGAGCGCACCAGCGCGCAAGAGCGACCCCGTAAACTCTCGAACCATCGTGCGCGACATCGGCTGCGCGAGACGGTCGGAAACCGGGATCGAATCGAGCCGCGCAGACTCGATCAGCGTCCCCTTCAACCGACGGCGCAGAATCAACGCCAATGCCGCAAGATTGAAACACGACGCGATCAGCGCGCCTGCCGCGATTCCCGCTTCCTCCAGTGTCGTCTGTACGAGAAGGTAGTTCGTAACGAAACTCACGACGACAGAGGCCAACGCCACACGCATCGGCGTGCGCCGCTCCCCAATGGCGTGAAACCCGCGCAGCAGGATGATTGACGCCGAAACCACCGGCAGCCCCATCGAAAGGAACAACAGCACCCGGCCCGAACGCATGGCATCGTTGGCGGAAAACTCCCCCCTCATATACACGCTGGTGATAATAGCGTCGTTGAGGATCAGCAGGCCCGCCGTCGCGGGCAACGCGATGAACATCAGCAGGCGGATGCCGTTTAACAAACCGCCAGTGACTTTTTCGTGCTCGCCGCGCGAGGCGTAGCGCGCGAGCATCGGGAAAATCGCGGTTCCCATGGCGATGCTCACGATGCCGAGCGGGAACTGATAGAAACGGTTGGCGTAGCCATACGCTGCCACCGCGCCGTCGCCCTCGACGAGCCATTCGGCCATGACCATCCCGAGCAGTAAATTGATCTGCGTCACGCCGCTCGCCAAAAGCACGGGCAGCACGGCCCGTCCAACCTCACGCACATTCTCATCACGGAATGTGACTCGCGGGCGGACATGAAATCCGAGGTTTCGCATGCTCTGCCATTGCACGGCGACTTGGGCGAGCCCGCCGAGCAGGATGCCAGCGCAGACGATCGATAGTCGCTCTTCGATAGGTTTCTCAGGAAAAAGCGTAACAGCGAACGCGATAGCGGAAATCCACAAGACGTTTTGCAGCGCCGACATCAGCGACGGAACCGCGAAGCGGCCCCAGGTGTTGAGCACCCCCGTTTGCAGCGCCGCAACGCAAAAACAGAGCACGAGAGGGAAGAGGACGGTGAAGTAGCGCCGGAACTGTTCCCATTTTGCCGTATCGCCCTCGAAGCCGAACCACTCCGGCTCGGCCACCCATATACCTGCGCACCCAATGACGGTAATCGCCGCGAGGATCAGAACAAGGATGCCCATCAGGATTGAGACGAGACGTTCGGCGTCTGTGTGGGGCCTGGTTTCTTTAACGCGCGCGAGCGCGGGTATGGCGATCTGGCTCAAGGCCCCTTCGCCAAAGAGCGCGCGAAAGAGGTTCGGGATCATAAACGCCATGAAAAACGCGTCGACCGCGGCCCCCGCCCCGAAGAACGACGCCATCGCCACATCGCGGCCAAGGCCGAGCAGGCGCGAAGTGAATGTCCCGATGGATGTGACGCCCGCGGAACGCAGCGTGTGGCTCATGGTGGGCGGAGCGGATGGTGTGTCGGGGGTCGTCATGGAGATTCGTAGCGTCCTGATCGGAAGCTTATGCCACAGGCATTCGCTTCCGCTCGGCTCATTTCATTCGCCCTCGCAGGACGTCTTGTTGTTTGATTTGTCCGTCACGCGGGGGCGCGTGACGCTACCGCAAACTGCGATGAGCTGCCACTACCGGATATTCCCCATCATGGCGGTGAAGACCTTCAGGCTCAGGATCGTCATGGTCGCCGCCACCAGCAGCGCGAAGAATCTCCGGCGTGGTTTCTCATTGCGAATAGCGAAGGCGACGAGCAATGCCGTTGCCATCAGTCCCGCTTCGATGGCCCACATTTCGCCAAGCTGACGCGTGAATCCACCGGAGATTTCCCGGAGATCGCGCAGCCGCTCCTCCCAGAAACCGCCGCCCTTGCGCGCGCCGGTTTGTTCGACCTGTTCGATGGCGCGGCCATAAATCCCGCCGAACATGAAAATCAGAAACACTTCGAAGATCAGCATGTAAACGCCCTCGCGGAATTTCGCGGGCGCAGCAGTGGCTTTCTTCTTGGGTTGGTCTTGGCGGCGCGAGAGTTCCGCCTCGATGCGGGCAATCATGTCGGCCTTTTCGGTCGCATCGTTGTTCGGTCCAGGCTGCTCTGAATTCGCCATTGAAGACTCCCCGACGTATATTAGCAGGGCAGCGCTCGCGCATACGGGATATTTCACGGGGGAGTCAATCATGGCCAACAAGGAAACCGCATCGGCCAGGAGCACTACCGTCCCTGCTCTCCCTCTGCGCATGGCAAACTACGAACTGCTCGAACTGATCGCACGCGGCGGCATGGGGACGGTCTACCGCGCCCATCACGTCTTCCTCGACAAACCCGTGGCCGTGAAAATCCTGCGTGGCGACGCCCCGCAACGCGAACAGGTGATCGAAGCTTTCCGGCGTGAGGCTCAAGCGCTCGCGCGGCTCAATCATCCGTCAATCGTGCAAGTGGTCGACGTCGGCGAGGCCGACGGCCAGACCTACATCGCCATGGATTACGCGCCGGGCATGGACCTCGCCCGCTGGGTCAAACGCGACGGGCGTCTCGCGCCCAACAATCTGCTCTTTGTCTCGCGGCAGGTGGTGGAAGGTATCGCGTCAGCCCATGCAGCGGGCGTGCTGCACCGAGACATCAAGCCCGACAACATCATCTGCGACCACCTTGGCTCCGTGAAGGTGACGGATTTCGGCCTCGCCGGCGATGTGCGCCTTGTGGCCGCCGGGCGCGACAAGCCGAAGTTCGCGACGCCCGCCTACGCCGCGCCGGAGGTCTTGAGCGGCGGCGAATCGGACGCGTGCAGCGACGTGTTCTCCCTCGGCGCCACGCTCTATTATCTCGCGTCGGGACATCTCCCCTTCGGGCGGGATGCGGTGCTTGCGGCGCAGATGGCCGGGACGAAGCCGCTCTGGGAGCTCGCGCCCGACTTGCCCCGCAGCTTCACCACGGCCGTCATGACTTGTATCGAGATCGACCGCGCCAAGCGGCCGCAGAACGCGGGCGAAATGCTCGCGCTGATGTTCCCCGACACGCGGATAGGGCGGCGCTGGCTGATCGTGGGCATCGCGCTTGGGCTTCTTATCGCAGGATTGGCGGCGGCTCTTGTGGCGTTGCTTCTCACGGACTAATCTCGGCGCCGATGGCCACCGCGCGCGTCACTCCTCAACGTTACTACACCTGCTCGGAGTGCGGCCACGCCCTCAACGTCACCGTATTGTTGTCAGGCCGGAAATACCGCTGCGCGTTTTGCGGCAATGTTTTTCATCATCTGCCAGAGCGCACGACAGCCGAACCCAAGCCCGCGGAACGCCCCCCGGGCGCGAGCACGCGCCTCACCATCGCCGCCATCGTCACCGGCGCCGGTGTGTATGGCGTGGGCGCGTATTCCGGTTTGAAGGGCGACAAACAATTGTTGGCGATTGTCGCGTTGTGCGCGGCAGTCGCTGCCGCCTGGGGCATCGCGCTGGTGCGGCGCACTTCACGGGATTCAGCGGCCTTCGGCGGGATCACCATCACGACCATCGGGCTTGGCGTCTTCGTCTCGTGCTTTGTTGTGGGCGATCTGCCCGAGGCCAGCTTGCCGCCAGTGATGTTCGCGATGCTGATCTGGCTTGGGCTTGGCGGCGTGCTGCTGGCGCGTTTCGCGCGGAACCTCTCGCTGATGCGCGTCAACGAACAAGGCATCGTGATCGAAATCCCCCAAGGCGGAAAGATGCCGCAACTTTAATCCTTCTTCCACGCTTGTCCGGTCGGGGCCAGCGGGCGGTTGAGCCAGGGGATGCGGCGCCATGCGCCCTGTTTCGTCACCGGGCGGCACAGCGCCTTCCATTGTAAATAAACCTCGTGGGCCTTGTCGGTGTCGGCCACAACATCGCCGTAGTTGTCGCTGGGTTTCGCTTTCTCGATGCGGATTTTTTGCAGCCAGCAGTTGCCGCCCGATACGGGATCGGGGTGGATGGGGGCTGCAGCATTCTGGTGCACACCGCCCGTGCCCCAGAAAATGCGCTCGCTGTCCGGGTCATTGCTTTTAAAAGGCTTGGGGGCTGAGAGCGGCGTCATCTTCCACTGACCCTTGGCGGTCTCGACGATGTCGACAAGGTTCGCCGAATAGCGGTTGCCGTTCGGATCGCCCGGCCGCCGCCAGCGGCCCATGTGGTGCGAGCACGCGCAGATGCCGGGCTTGATGGCTTCAGTCGCCCAGACGCGATCGACGAAGTAACCGATCTCGGTGTTGACGCGCACGAGGTCGCCGTTGCGAAGCTGATAGCGCTTCAAATCGTCCGGGTGCATCCAGAGCGGATTCATGTTGGAGATTTCGTTGAGCCACTTCGCCTGACCAGTACGTGTATGGATTAACGTAGGGAGCCGGAATGTGGGAATCAGGCACATCTCGCCCTTGTCGCGATCGACATTATCCGGATGCACGTGGCTCTTGATGGTGAAGGGGAGCGTGTACTCCTTCTCCGGCCAGCCGTGCTCTTTCATGGAACCCGACCAGATTTCCATGCGCCTTGACGGTGTGGGGAAGCCTTCGTAGGCCACGCCGTCCACCATCACGCCGAGGGTACGGCCATCGCCCGTCAGCACGCGCCCGAAGTCGTCGATGTGCGCGTCCTTCATCACGCCTTCGTTGACCTTGGCGAGATGCTTGCCGTAGCAATGCTCGCGCACCTGAAACGCGCCCACGCGCCGCATATAGTCTAGCGGCGATAACCCGCGTGCTTTCGCCGCCTCTGGCAGGCCGGGGACGTTGTTGAAAATGTGTTCGTAATATTCATCGACGCTCACGGGTTGTTTCGGATCGTGGGGGCTTTCGAAGTAGCGCCGGATGCCGCGTTCGCCGTCAGGGTCAATGGCCCATGACAGGTCGATCCAGAATTCGTCCTCCTCCCATACTTCGCCGGGGTTGACCTCATACGTACGCTTGAATGTCTTGCCCGCACGCCGTGCGACTTCACGTAGTACCGGCTGGCGGAAGGCGATCCACATGCCGCTGTCGGTTTCGTAGGAATTGAGGTCGTGGCGCTCGCTGCCGTGGCCCATGGGCAATACGTAATCGGCGAAGTACGCGGTTTCGTTCCACGTCGGCGTGAGGGCCACGTGCAGGCCGATGCGCTGCTCATTGCGCAGCATTTCGATCCATGAGAATCCGTCGGGGTAGGTCCAGACGGGGTTGAAGACGCGCGTGAAGTAGACGTCGATCTTTTCGTTTTTCTCGCGCAGCAGGTGCGGGAGGCAATGCGACATCTCGTACTGCGCCACGCTCCACTCGTCGGGGAATTGAAACTGGTTCCAGAATTTGTGCGCGGGTGGCGTGACAAAAAACGAGGGTTTGAACTTGTTCCACGCTGAGGGAAGCGTACCGCCCTTGACCCCGACACCGCCGGTCATCACAGAGAGCAGGTGCAACGTGCGCGCGACCTGCCAGCCGCCGAGGTTACCGATGCTGCCCGCGCGCCAGGTGTGCGCCGCGAGCCGTCCCTCGCACTTGGCCACGAGGTTGTAGAGCGTGTGGATTTGGGCGACGGGTATCTGCGCCTCTTTGGCCGCGAACTCCGGCGTGAAGTCAGCCCAGAGCTCCAGCAACACGTCGCAGAAGGCCTCGAAGGTCTGCGGCTTCTTCGGATGCTCAGCCGCCATGAACTCGCGCCAGTTGGTCCAGTGTTTGAACTGCTTCTCACTGTAGGTCTTATTGATCAGCATCAGCCGCGCGACGGCGAGGAAGATGGCGGCTTCCGATCCCGGGTAGCAGGGGATCCATTCGTCGGCCATGGACGCGGTGTTGGAGAGGCGCGGGTCGAGAACGACGAGCTTCGCGCCCTTCATCACGCCCTCCATGATGCGCTGGGCGTGGGGGTTGAAGTAGTGGCCCGATTCGAGGTGCGCCGAGACGAGCAGGATGAGCTTTGCGTTGGTGTGGTCGGGCGAGGGGCGATCGTGCTTCATCCACAAGCTATAGCCGTGGCGCGCGCCTGCGGAGCAAATCGTGGTGTGCGAGTTGTGGCCGTCAATACCCCAGCCGTTGAGCACGCGGTCCATATACCCCTCATGGCCGGGGCGGCCCACGTGATAGACGACGTGATTTTGGCGCTGGGCATCGAAGGCCGCGCCGATGCGTCCGCCGATGTCCTTTAACGCTTCGGCCCAACTCACACGCTGCCACTTGCCCTCGCCGCGCGCGCCCGCGCGTTTTAACGGGTACAAGATGCGGTCGGGATCGTCGATCTGATTCTTGGTTGCGGGGCCCTTGGCGCAGTTGCGGCCACGGGAACCGGGGTGCAGCGGGTTGCCCTCAAACTTGCGCACGTTGTTGTCAGCCTTGTCGACGTAGGCGAGCAAGCCGCAGGCAGACTCGCAGTTGAAACATGTGGTCGGCACGATGCTGTAGGCGCGCTTTTCGCGCAGGGGCCAGCTCTGTGCGTCGAACTCCTCCCAGTGATCCCATGCATCCTCGGGCGGATAGGAACTGAGCGGAAAGGGTGACGTTTCGATACCCGCAACAGGATTGGCAACTCCGTGCTCCTGCCCAAGGTCCGGTATGAACCCGAGCTTGGACGCTATTTTTTCTATGAGTGAAGCTTTCATAAGAATTTTGTCCACAGATGCCGCAGATGGCCGCAGATAAGAATTCAAGACTTCCAATCACAGACCATTCGTTTTACTTGAAGTCGCGGCGATCCAAAATTGAGAAGAAGACCACGCCGTAGTTTCGTTGCCTTGAGGTAGTTCATCAACTGAGCGTGATCGACGCCTGAAAGAGCAGAAATAGCTTTAGTTTCGACGATGATCTCTTCATGGCATATGAAATCCGCCTTATACGCGCAATCCAATGGCTCGTTCTTATATGCAATAACAAGCGCAACTTCCCTACGAAATGGAATGCATCGCGTTGTGAACTCGCGGGCCAACGCCTGCTGATAAACCATTTCCAAAAATCCATGTCCCAAAATTCGGTGCACTTCCATCGCGGCCCCGATGATTTCGTGTGTTTGCGGGTCTGGCTTTTCTTCATCTGCGGCCATCTGCGACATCTGTGGATAATCCTCTTCTCTTCATTCGTTTTCAAACATTCGGGCGTTGCTGAGGCAGGTAGACCCACAGGTATTCCGTGACCGCCATGCCAATGAGAACAAAAACCCCCGCCATCATTGGTAATGGAAGGTTTGGGATGAGTAGCCACAGCATCGGGAGAATGTGTCCGTAGAGAATGACGTATATCCGAAAAATGTCACCCGCTTTTCCGCTTTCCATAGACCTCGCGGTTTCGGCTGCATCCTTCGACTTGTGCTTGCCGCATACTTCATAGATCAGGATCGCCGCATTGACAATCAGGCAGGCGATGAATAACTCTTTCGGTGCGTAGCCAACAAGCGAGAGCACCGCGCAGCCTGCCAGCGGCGCATGCACCAGCATGTGCGGCACCAAGAGCGGGCTTTGCCAGAAGTCCCGCCCCTTCGCCTGCTTAAACAGAAACGCCGTGTACACCGCCGTCGCCAGCGCAACGAACCCCAGCGGCCACGCCAGCGCACCGAACAATCCATTGTCATCGAATATCAGCGCGTTGAGCAGCCATACAGACAGCAGGCCACCGTAAGCCGTGATGATATAGCCGCCGCGCACCAGCCATGAGTTCCACTGTGGCCGCAGCAATACATAAAGGAAGCGATCGGGCCGGTCGAGGTCTTTGATCAACAAGCCACCAGTCAGCGCAAGGAAGAGAAGCGCAACAGCCGCGAGCCATGTTTGGTCGGAACCCGATACGCCGCCGAGCATTTCAGCGCCGATATCGAGTTGAGGGAGCAGGAAGGTTAGCGCCGCGATCAGCCCAAGCCCCGCCGAGATCGCCTTGGTCATGATGTAGGCGGCCACCTCCCATCCCCACATGACGCCCTTGTCGGGCTGGTCATAGGCGCGGCGCACCTTCGTCTCGCCCGTGGCGGTTTCAAGTTCGCGCAGCAGGCCATCGAGAGCCTGCGACGAATTACCGGTATTCGTCTGATGGGTGACTTGCGCTTTGCGAACGATGCCGAGCAGATCGAGTTGCGAACCTTCGACGCCCTCGTTATGGCCGACGCCGCGCACCTGCGACGACCACACGGACTGCGGCGATGTCGCCGTTGCGCCCGGCACGAGGGCCGCCGATTCACTTTCTATATAGAAGAGTTTGGGTTTGGTGCCCGCCTCGGGCTTTCGCGCGCGCGCGTCATTGGTGGCGATCAGGCGCGAGATATCTGAATTCGGGTCGTCGAGGTCGCCATAGCGGATGGCTTGCTCGGGGCAGACGTTGACGCACGAGGGGTTCAGGCCCTGCTCGATACGGTGGGCGCAGAAGTTGCACTTCGCGGCTGTGTCGTTGTTGGGGTCGATGTAGATGGCGTCGTAGGGGCAGGCCTGAGTGCAGGATTTGCAGCCGATGCAGCGGCGATTGTCGAAGTCGACGATGCCGTCCTTGCGGGTGAAAAGCGCGCTGGTGGGGCAGATGGTGACGCAAGGGGCGTCCTCGCAGTGGTTGCAGCGCGTCACCTGAAAATGGCGGCGCACATCCGGGTATGTTCCCTTCTCGATATATTTGACCCAGGTGCGGTTGACGCCGATGGGGACCAAGTGCTCGGCCTTACACGCGACCGTGCAGGCGTGGCAGCCGATGCAAACGCGATTATCGATGACGAAGCCGTAGCGCACGGGGAGAGACTACAGAGATTCTCTTTCGCCGCAACTTACGCATCAAACATCGGGATGCGAACCGCATTTTCACCCATGCGCTCGTTATGCGTCTTGGCTTCGTCGTAGCCGGCGTCCACATGGCGCGCGATGCCCATGCCGGGGTCGGTGGTAAGCACGCGTTTCAAGCGTCTTGCGGCTGCTTCGGTCCCGTCCGCGACGATCACCTGTCCCGCGTGCAGCGAATAGCCGATGCCGACACCGCCGCCGTGGTGGAAGCTGACCCACGAGGCGCCCGCGGCTGTGTTGACGAGCGCATTCAAGATCGGCCAGTCGGCCACGGCGTCGGTGCCGTCCTTCATGCTCTCGGTTTCACGATTGGGCGAGGCGACGGAGCCGGAGTCGAGGTGATCGCGGCCAATGGCGATGGGCGCGCTGACCACGCCGGTTTTTACGAGATCGTTGAAAAGCAATCCTGCTTTGTCGCGCTCGCCATAGCCGAGCCAACAGATACGCGCGGGCAAGCCCTGAAACTTCACACGCTCACGGGCTTTCTTGAGCCAATTGGCAAGGGCATCGTCCTTGGGGAACAAGCCCAGCAACGCTTCGTCGGTGGCGTAGATATCCTTTGGATCGCCCGAGAGCGCCACCCAACGGAAGGGGCCACGTCCCTCGCAAAACTGCGGCCGGATGTAGGCCGGAACAAAACCCGGGAAATCGAAGGCTTCTCTCACGCCCGCTTCCTTGGCGAAGCCACGCAGATTATTGCCGTAGTCGAAAGTATTGGCGCCGCGCTTTTGCAGTTCGAGCATGGCGCGCACATGCCGGGCCATGGTCTCGAAACTTTCTTTCTCATAGCGTTTGGGATCGTCCTTGCGCAACTTGAGCGCTTGTTCGAGGTTCACGGTATCGGGTACATAGCCGTTGAGCGGGTCATGGGCCGAGGTTTGATCGGAGAGCAAATCGGGCAGGGCTTTACGTTCAATCAAGCGCTTGAGCAAGGTCACGGCGTTGCCGCACCAGCCGATGGACTTGGCGATTTTCCCCTCGCGATATTTCAGCGCGGTGTCGATGGCCTTGTCGAGGTCGCTGATGCTTTCGTCCAGATACTTGGTGCGCAGGCGAAAGTCGATGCGCTTTTGATCGACATCGGCAAAGAGCGACGTGCCACCCGCCATGGACATGGCTAATGGTTGCGCTCCGCCCATGCCGCCGAGGCCACCACTGACGAAGAGCTTGCCCGCGAGGCTCGGGCTACTGTAATGCTTGCGGCCTGCCGCCACCAATGTTTCGTAAGTACCTTGCAAAATCCCCTGTGTCCCGATGTAGATCCACGAACCGGCCGTCATCTGGCCGAACATCATCAGGCCGCGTTCCTTGAGGTTATTGAAGTGCTCCCACGTGGCCCACTTGCCGACGAGGTTGGAGTTGGCGATCAGCACGCGCGGCGCGTCTTCGTGCGTGCGAAAGACGGCGACGGGTTTGCCGGACTGCACAAGCAAAGTCTCATCAGCTTCGAGACGCTTGAGTTCGCGCACGATGGCGTCGAAGCACTCCCAGTTGCGGGCAGCTTGACCTGTGCCGCCATAGACCACGAGGTGTGATGGGTCTTCGGCCACTTCGGCGTCGAGGTTATTCATCAGGCAGCGTAGCGCGGCCTCCGCCTGCCACGTCTTGCAGGACTTGACCGTTCCCCGCGGCGCGGCGATGGGCGTCTTGCGTTCGAGCGTCCAGGGGTTGTTCTTGGCAGACATTATCTTGTCTTTCTTCAACCGCGTAGGGTCTTGCAAGGCAAGAGCGCGGTCTTCAATCATAACGAAGTTCAGTGACGACGATCCTATCGACTTTGTCAGTGATTTGGAGGTTGATCGTCTTGCGAAGTTCTTCGGCATAGACTCGTTTGAAGCTTTCGTCGCGTACACGATCCATATCATATTTTTTCATCACGTCATCGGCGAAAGAGCGCAGAACGTCGTGGTTGCGGCTCTGTTCCCAGCGCGCCATGGTTTCGGCTTGCTCTGTTACATTTCCTTCGAATCGAATTAGAAGGCCGTATCGCACCGTAGATACTTTGCCGCCCGAAGCAGGCACAGGCGTTACAAGATTTTCGAGTTTTAGCCATGCATCCACCACAGGATCGAATCGACCATGCTCCTCCCGCGGTTCGACACGAAGTTCTGTCATTTCCACACGCAATGCCTTGGTGACGATATGCAAATTCAGAAAATCTTTCAGGTCGGCACAATAACGGGCTTCGAAGTCGGCATCTTGTATTTGCTCAAATTGAAATTTTTTCATGACGTCGTCGGCGAAAGCCCGAAGGACGTTCGAACCGCCCCCTGTTTTCCAAAGCGCCGGAGGTTTCTGCGGCGATTCGAAATCGATTGTCAATCCGTAGTGTATTGTCTGGACCTTTCCGTCAGCAGAGGCGACAGGGGTCGTCATGCCCTCGAGCTTGATGGTTTCTACAACGGTCGCGGGTTTCTCATTTTTCTCGATCGGCTCGTCATTCAAATGGCTTGCGCTATCTACCAAATGGTGATCCGTTACAGATGCTGCGTCGCCGCAAGCCACGAGAATGACAACGAACACCAAAAACAGTATTTGAGATACAAGGTTCATGAGCCTCACTCCCGTATAAGCATATCTCCGGTCATTCCATTATCTTTGAGATCCCAATTTGGCACCTCAAGTTTAATTCCATCATCGTTTTTGAGGTCGCAATTTTCGACCTCAAGATTACCGCTAATTGGGGCGAAAACCGACCTTGTCCTTGCTTGTCGAATGGTGATCGACCATCAACGCCCGAATCGCTTCGAAGACTTGGGCGAATTGCTTGTCGTATTTGCGTTCGAGGGCGGCGAGTTTCGCGGCCAATTCTTTATGCGACGCAATCATCTCGCGCAGACGGACAAACGCACGCATAATCTCGATGTTGACCGCAACAGCTCGCGGGCTGCGCAGCACGGACGAGAGCATAGCGACGCCCTGTTCGGTAAACGCATAGGGCCGGTAGCGGCGACCACCCCATGAACTTGAGGTGCCAAATTGGTACCTCAAGTTTTCAAACTCTTCTTTGGTCAGTTGAAACATGAATTCTTCTGGGAATCGATCAAGGTTCCGTTTTACAGAACGAATAACTTGTTTTACGTCCACCCCATACAACTCCGCCAAATCAGCGTCCAGCAGCACCTTCGCGCCGCGAAGCAGCAGGATCGAGCGTTCGATCCGCTGAAGCGGAATGTTGGACCCCTTGCCTATAGGCAGGTTTTAGCTCGTGCCCACACTCGACGCCACCACGCGCCCGGCATGGAAGGGCTTGATCAACTCGATGGAGCTCGACCAATGGCGGCGAAATCCTACGCCGTTGCGCTCGAATACTTGCGCAGGCCGTCGAGAGACAAGATGCGGATGCGCTTGCCGGACACGGTCAGCAAGCCTTCGCGCTCCATGCGCGTGAAGCCGCGCGAGATCACTTCGCGCACCGTTCCAACCTGCGCCGCGATTTCCGACTGGGTAAAGGGAAGCACCGCCTGAAAAGGTTCGTCCGGCGTTTCCTTGCGTGACGACTCGATCCATGTAACGAGCCACGCTGCCAACCGTTCATTGGCGTCTTTCAAGCTCAGAGCATCGGCGAGCTTCCTCATGCGCGTGAGCGATGCGCCGGCTTCCCTGACAACATTGAGCGCGAGCACGGGATCTCGCTCCATCGCTTTGCGGACGTTCGAATAATGTACAAGCAGGTATTCGCCGTTTTTTCGCCCGGCAACGTCATGGTCGATGGCATGATTTGACGCGATGCCCTCATAACCGAGCGTGTCCCCTTGATCGGCGATCTCGAAAACCTGTTCCTTGCCTGAGCGATTCGCGCGCGCATACTTGAGTTGGCCCGAAAGAACACAGATCAGTCCTGGATATTTTTGGCCTGCGGCGACAACGGTCTGTCCCATCTGAAATGGCACGTGCTTCGCCCCTTCGGCGAGCAGGTCCGTGGATTCAGGTGAGATGCCGGAGAAGAGTTTGATACCAAAATGCTGAAGTCGGTCTGTTTTGGTGCTTGTCATGGTGTGAAATTCCCGGTGAAGTACGATCAAAGTTGTGTTTGTTGTTGGTGGTGATGGGCGTGGGCATCAGGTTACATAAGGGGTCTCCAGTGGTTTATTGAAAAATCTGGCGCGGAGAAACGTATAAATTTGCGCCATCAAAACATTCCCGGGATGTTCAATCCGCCTGTGACTTTTTCCGTTTCATCTTTTTGAAGCTGGCGCGCTTTGTCGAGGGCGCTGTTCACAGCGATTATCAAAAGGTCCTCAAGCGTTTCAGTATCGTCAGGATCGACAACGGACGAATCGAGGCGGACGGACATGACGCGCTGGTCGCCCGACGCGATCACTTTGATGGCGCCGTCGGCGGCCGAGCCTTCCACCATGCGCTCCTTGAGCTCGGCTTGAAGACGCTGCAGGTCGCGCTGCATCTTTTGCGCCTGCTGCATCAGGCCACTCAGATTGCCCATGCCCGCCATCGGAATCCAACCCTACATATTGTGACTACCCGAATAATTTTCGCCCAACCTTCAGGCACGCTGCCGTTTATCAATCCAGCCGTGTGAGCGCAAGTCTTTGAGACGCTCCCCGTTATGACATATATGACAGAGCTTTGGGATGTTTTTGAGCCAGCATTGACTTTCCGCGCCCTTGACCTACCATGCTGCCTTCTCGTGAGGAAGTTCATGAAACGCGTATTCGCGGCTACCATTCTTGTTTGCCTTCCCTTGAGCATCAACGGAATCGCCGTCAACGCCGAGACTGAGAAGGGGTATTACACCTCGAAACGCGGCGATGACGTCACCGCGGATTGGAAAGACAAAACCGTCATCATCAAGAGCGGTCTCGAAGCCGAGATGAAGCTTCACTACAAGGCTTCGGTTTTTGGCGATGTCGCGGCGCATGACGGATCCGCGGCGTCGGACGTCTCGTCGCTCATGACTGCCGGGATGGACATCACTCTTGAAAAGCCCAAGGACGCAGAAGAGTTTACCGCCAAACTTCAATATACACGCATCGACATCGACAGCATGCTCAACGGCAAGCGTTGGGGCCTGAGCGTGAGCGATAAAGATGGCGCGGAAAATCAGCTGTGGCTCGATGGGAAAAAACGGTCGGACAAAGCGGACGGACTGCCAAGTCCCGGCTCGCTGGCCTCCAACCTTAAGAAGCCCGCGGCATTCGCGGAGATCGGTCCGGACAATATGGCCACGCGTCTCTCCCACGGAGCGACATTGAGCGCATCCAGCAGCGTCGATCTTCCGCAACGCCTGATCGACCCCACGATCTTCATGCGCCTGGCGTTCCCGGGCATAGCGAAGGTCGAATGTAAAACCGGCGGAACCGTCAACCGGAATGCGCGGCTTTCCCTCGGCACGGCGTCGGCGGAAGGTGTCGATTGCGCCCTTTCCCTGACACTGACAAATGTCTACGGGACGAAGGACGAAGCGCATTGCGCGTTGTTCGACGTGGTGGCAACGCCGTCGAACAAGCAAGTGACATTGAACAACGGATTGAGCGTCGCCGTCCCGGCGATGCGCGGCGTGATGCTGGTCGACGCGAAGAAGGGCGTCGTCGTGAGCGTCACGCTGGAAGCGGATTACGCCGGGTCGGGGCTGGGCGGGACCCAGCTTTCCGGCAATGTAAAGATGACACTCGACCTCGTTGATCCTGAAAAGGACGGGAAGTCGAAATGATTTTTTGGCTGCGCCGATGGTCGGCGCGGCCGCGAGCGACAGGTCTTGCGGATGGCTGCTTCTGTTGAAGCGGCCGTTCGCGGGACGATCCATCTGTGTCAGGGCGGCGTGAGCCGCTCTCCGCACCGATGAAGCGTGCAACCGGCCGCTCGCCGGTTCTTTGACAGACGACAGGAATGCAACGATACCGGTTAAGGTTCTCCAAGCGAGGCCGGCTCAGGTTCATTTCCCATCGCGATCTGATGCAGGTTTTCGAGCGGGCGCTCCGTCGCGCCGGCATGGCTGTCGCGCACACACAAGGGTTCAATCCACGGCCAAAACTCGTGTTTGCCCTTGCGCTCCCGCTCGGGGTCGAATCATTGGACGAAATCGTCGATGTGGACTTGATCGAATCGCTGCCCGCCGATGCGGTGAAAGACCGCCTTGGCGCGCAGCTCCCTGAAGGGCTCGCTTTGCTTTCGTGCGATGTGACGGCGCTCAACGCCGCCGCTCGTGTCGAAGCGTGCGCGTATTCGGTCGATCTTTCGCCCGAATTAGCCGGGAAGATCACGGAAGCTCTCGAACGCTTCGCGCAGTCCAGCGACCCAGCCATTGTTCGGAGCCGCAAGGACAGGACGCGAACCATTCACCTCAAAGAGTACGTTCGCGCCGTCAGCATGGAGCGCAATACACTTTCGTTCGAACTGGTTCAGACGAACGAAGGCGGAGTCAAGCCCTTTGAATTTCTCGAATGGCTCGGCATCGATCCGCTCGAACTGACCATCGTGAAAACCCGCACACTTCTCGCGACCTCCTGATCCGGCTTCCGCGCATTCCCGCGTCTCTCCAGTGAAAGACAAGTGTTTATGGCTACGAGAATTTTGATGAATGTCAGCGACGGCGACGAATATCGCATCGCTGTGACCAAAGACGGTCTGCTGCACGAGTACTTCCTCGACCGCCCGTCACAACTCAAACACGTCGGCGATATCTACCGTGGCGTGGTGTCGAACACCGAGCCCGCCATACAGGCCGTGTTCGTCGACATCGGCTACAAGAAAAACGCGTTTCTTCACGTCTCCGACGTGATCGCGCCCTACAACCCGCGCGTCGAACTTTCGGACATCTACGGCACCGACCCGGTCGAAGTGATCCCCGTCGAGGAGATCGATATGCGATTGGTCGAGCGCGGCCAGATCCAAAAACTCTTGATCCCGTACGCGCTGGACAGAACCTCCCCGGTCATCCTGCGCTCGGTGAATTCCGGCCCGGATCTCTACTACACGCCCGACGATGTTCGGCGGCACCTCTACGCGGTCCGCTCTGCTTGCTTCGAGCGAAACACATTGTACTTCTTTAATATCTTCGTGCTGTGGAAACCCGCGCTGGCGGAACACTTCGTGCTGCTCGGCCAGATCGACGAAAACCTCGGCGCCAACCGCCGCATCGACGCCTGGGCGCTGGTAGACTGGCAGAAACGGCGCCTGGCCGACGCCTTCCGACCCAACCCGCGGGCCGCCCGCTTCCGACTTTAGTTGGGCGATCCAGCGCTTCGAGCCCTGGCTCAGTCCAACTGCAATTGCTTGAGCGAATGCTCCTGAATCGCCTCCAGCTGCGCCTTGGAGAGTCCCGTGAAAGCCTCCATGAGTTCGTCCTTGTTGCGAACCACGACGGCAATGTCTTTTTCGTTCGTGAGCGGAATCGTGAAGTTCATGGCCCAGTCGGCCCACCGCTTGTTCTTCTGCCAATTCTCGGCGATCACACCCTTCTGTTTCATCAACTGTTCGCGCGTCTTTCGTAACTCGACCTTGGCACTCTCCGGAACTTCGGGGTCCGCGAGCGTCTCATCGATCTTGCGAATCCCTTCGTCCGTCGCCCCCTGGGCCCACTTGTTGAGATTCTTCTGTTGCTCCATGCCGATGCGCGCCTGCGCCAGGTTCCAGGCCCAGGCGATCTTCGCGTTCACCCGAACGAACTCCGGATAGTCCTTGAACCCTCCCTTCTGGATGGCCCGCTCGATCCGCGCGAAGCCCTCCTTCTGACCGCGGGGATCGTCGGCAAGACTCCGCTGGAAATTCACGCCCTCGGCGCGCAGAAGGCGAATGGTCCGCGCGTACTTGCGCACCATGTCGTCGTTGATGTCGCCAACGGAGGAGACCTGCTCGTGATACTTCCTGTACAGCTTCTCCACCGGATCCCCGCAGCCCACCAACAACACCAAGGCGATTGTGGCGAGCGCTCCCACCCGCGCCGCCGCGCGACTCCCGGCGACGAAAAACCCTGCCCAACCCTTCGTGTCCATGACTGCCTCCGCTGCGTCTCTCCACGGAGAAACGGGAATCCGATTTGACGGGATAACATGTGAAGATTTCACCTGCCGGTACTTCTATGCAACTCCGATTTGTCGCCTCAGCGCTCATGATTTCGGGAGTCGCAGGCTGCTCAGGGCCGTTGCCGGTGCTGGCACGCTCGGGAAGCGCACAGCTTCTACCCTTTCGGCTCGGTGTCAACGTCACAGACCCCATCGACGCCCCCCGGCACGTATCCGAATGGATCCTGTTTCGCCGCGCGGAAATTCTGACGGGCAACAGCACCGTCATTCGGGGCGGCTACATGCTCATCCGCAACGGGAAGATCGAAAGCCTGGGACCGGGGGACATGCAGCCACCCGAGGATGCCCGTGTCGTGGACGCGGCCGGTCGCTTCCTCACGCCGGGCCTGATCGACACGCACTCCCACATGGGCGTGTA
>JABWBM010000141.1 GCA_013360495.1 Planctomycetaceae bacterium | reverse complement strand
TGGGTTTCAGCTTCGCCGGCGCCGCGCAGAACGCAGGCATAGGTTTCATCGCCCTCAAGGACTGGGACGAGCGGCCAAACTCCGACCAGTCAACCTTCGCGATTTCGGCTCGGACGACAGGGGCATTGGCGCAGATCAAGGATGCAACGGCTTTCGCGATTTCTCCTCCACCCATCCGCGAACTCGGAACTGCGTCCGGGTTCGATATGCAATTGATCGATCGAGGCGGCCTCGGCCATGAAGCTTTGATGCAGGCACGCAACCAACTCCTGGGCATGGCGGCGCAGAACCCGAAGCTCGTTGCCGTTCGTCCCAATGGTCTCGACGACGTTCCACAATACAAACTCGATATCGATACGGAAAAGGCAAGCGCTCTTGGCCTCTCACTTGCTGACATCAACCAGACGCTCCGGACTGCATGGGGCTCCACCTACGTCAACGACTTCGTCGACGAGGGGCGCGTTAAGAAGGTCTACATGCAGGCAGATGCAGAACACCGCATGCTGCCGGAGGACATCGATAAGTGGTATGTCCGCAACAACCAGGGCGAAATGGTTTCCTTTACGTCGTTCTCCAAAGGACGCTGGTCGTACGGCTCGCCGAAGCTTGAGCGTTTCAATGGTGTCGCTTCCGTCAACATTCAAGGCTCCGTGGCTCCCGGCGTCAGCACCGGTGAGGCAATGGCCGAGATGGAAGCTCTTGTTGCACAACTCCCGCTCGGCTTTGCCGTGGAATGGACCGGACTCTCATATGAAGAACGCCTTTCGGGATCGCAGGCGCCGATGCTCTACGGCCTTTCGATTCTTGTCGTTTTCCTGTGTCTGGCCGCACTCTATGAAAGCTGGTCGGTGCCCTTCGCCGTCATTCTGAGCGTTCCCCTCGGCGTCCTCGGTGCCGTTGCGGCCACATGGTTCAAGCAATTGAGCAACGACGTCTACTTCCAGGTTGCACTCCTGACGACCGTCGGTCTCGTCGCCAAGAACGCGATCCTGATCGTCGAGTTCGCAAAGGAACTCTATACCCAAGGCTACACAGCGGTCGACGCCGCACTAACGGCTGCCAAGCTGCGTTTCAGACCGATCATCATGACCTCGATGGCCTTCATCCTTGGCGTACTGCCTCTCGCTATTGCAAGCGGTGCAGGCTCCGCCAGCCAGAATGCTATCGGTATCGGCGTGATGGGCGGCATGATCGCCGCCACAACCGTTGCCATTTTCTTCGTGCCGCTCTTCTTCGTGATGATGCAGCGCCGACGCAAGCGGAATTCGAACCAGGAGGAGAAGGCATGAAAACGCTTCATTTCGCTCTCCCCTTCGTTCTGATCGCCGTTGGCTGTGATATGAGCCCTGACTATAAGCAGCCGGAGCTCCCAGTTCCGAGTGAATGGAATACCGCAGACGACGCCGAGCGCGATTCTTCCCACATCTCCGCCATAGGCTGGAAGGAATTCTTCACATCACCTGAGTTACAGGCCGTGATCGACGCAGCACTCGACAACAATCGTGACCTGCGCATCGCCGTCCTCAACGTCGAGGCGGCCCGCGCGCTCTACCGCATCGAAAAAGCCGACCAGCTTCTCCAGATCGACGCCGCGGCGAATAGCTCGCATCAGCACCTCACCGAAGCCGAGGGAGCCGGGCCCGATGGCAGAACCGCCAACCACTACCAAGCCAATCTCGCGAGCACGGCCTTCGAACTCGACCTCTTCGGTCGTGTGCACAACGAAAGTGAGGCCGCACTCGAGACCTTCTTTGCGACGGAAGCTGCCCGCGACGCAGCTCAGGTGACGTTGATAGCTGAAACCGTCAACGCTTACCTGCAATGGCTCGTCGATCGCGAGACCCTCGATCTTCTCCAGCGATCACTTGCCTCCCGCGAGAAGTCTCTCGAACTCGTCACGGCGCGTCAGGAGATCGGCCTGTCGTCAAAGCTCGACCTTGCCTCCGCTCAAGCCGCCGTCGAATCCGTCAAGGTTTCGCGCGCCATCTATTCCCGCTTTGTTGAGGAAGACCGCAACGCGCTGGCCCTGCTGATCGGCAAGCACGATGAGTCGCTGCTGCCCGCCGAGGCCTCCCTTGAGAACACAACCATTCTGGAGGACCTCCCCATCGCGCTGCCTTCGAATGTCCTGCTGAAACGTCCTGACGTCCGTGAAGCCGAGCACCAGCTCAAGTCCGCCAACGCCAACATCGGTGCCGCACGCGCGGCCTTCTTCCCCCGAATCACGCTGACGGGAAGTGTCGGATTTGCGAGCAACGACCTCGGCGACCTCTTCACGACCGAAGCCGCCGGAGCGTGGAGCTTCATTCCTCAGATCAGCATTCCGATCTTCGACAACGGGCGCAACGCTGCGAATCTTGATTACAGTGAAGTTCGCAAGAATATCGCTGTCGCCCGCTACGAGAAAGCGATCCAGAACGGCTTTCGTGAAGTCAACAACAGTCTCGCAGCACGCCGCCTGATTCGGGAGCAACTTGATGCCCAGCGCCGCCTCGCAAGCGCACGGGAAGAAGCCTACACGCTTGCACATGCACGTTACGAAGCGGGGCTCGACAGTCTGCTTGAATCGCTCATTGCACAGGACGACATGCTAGCGGCGCAACAGGCCGAAATCGATGCGTTGCGCCAGGAGCTCTCCAACACCGTGACGCTCTACAAGGTTCTGGGCGGCGGAGTCTTGCGCTAGTCATTGCTCCGGTGTGACACACCGTCTGAGCGTTCGTTACCCGGCTATTGATGCCCCACAATTCCTCGATGCCACGTCGCGCACATGGATGGTATTGTAGCGTGCGTCACTTTACCTCACCGACGACGAACAAATGTTGAATCTTCCTCTACCACCGTCTGAAATTCGGTCGTTCTTTCTTCCCAAGCCCCTGTCGTTGTTGTAGTCACCCCAACGAGCTTGAAGCGAACCGTTCCCGCTGCAGCAACATTCCATATCTCGATGCCAACATTGACGGCACCGTCGCTAGGCAAGATGGGGCGGCGCACATAGTCCCCGTCAACGAACATTTTTCTTGCTGCATCATACTCAGCCTTGAATTGAGGATGAATTGAAAGCATGAAGGTCAATTGCACCGGAACGTTCTTTGTCAACGATGGGGTGAAGATACGTGGCGTCAGTGCAGCCTCGCCGAAGACATGAGAAGAAAATCCTGGTTCATCCAACACGCCGTTCTTGTTCTTGTCAATGTAGATCGTCGCTTGAAGATCATCCGGCAAAATGAATTCGCCAGAGGTCAGTTCGAATTCAAGCGTGAGCGCTTTCAGTTCGAGTTGTTGACCGCGCAGACAATTCGTCAGCGTACATCCGAGAACAGTCGTAGCGTTTCCGGTAGACAGCCCCGGCTCGCCGCGAACAAGCATGGCTGGCGTAATATACTGCTCCGCGGTAATCGGCTTTGTTTTGTTTGAACCTGAAGCGCGAGAGTCATGTTTCGGCGTTAATTGGCAACCTGTCGTGCTCGCGAGCATTGCGATTACCCAAAATAGCTCTTCAAGCCGAGCACGCAGCATGATTCTCTTTTCTCACTCTCTTATTTGTTGAATATCCAGTTGTTACCGGGGCCGAGGTGACTTCGCATCGTCAAGCATTCGTTCTCGGTAAAGCGCATAGCTCGTGGGCTGCGGAAATTCGGCGGAGGACTTTCGCCCCCCGGTTTGGGCGGACTTTCGAAGTCGTCCTCGTCCACTGTTGGGCGCATGATACGTTCCTTCTGCTCGTTGTCGGACACGCCCATAAAATCCGGATGCGGGATTCCCAAGGCATGTGCGATTTCGTGAGAGAGCACTTCCGTGCATCGAATGTTCGTTCCTTCGTAAACATTCTTGCTCGCTTCTTCCTCACCGTCGTTTACTTCCGTACCCAGCGGTATGATGATAAACCGGTCAGCGTCAGCGATGGTCACATCGCTGGAAAGTCCCGGCGGGTTGGGCGCAGTGAACGTTCCTCCAAGAAGGGTCTGTGTCATGCCTCCAGTATCGCTCTTTGTTATTCCTTTAGGGAAGAAAAAGATGTTGAGCACCTCCGGATCGTCACAGGCCCGTTCTTCGCGGATTTCCGAGGCGACGGTCGCTTCGTTCATGCCGTCGATATCGAGGTCGCCTGTGCCGTCAAGTCCCTCGGGTAAATTGATCCCGTTGATCGTAATTAGGGCGTGGTTTTTACCGTCGATAAAGTCGACTTGGGGAACGATGCAGCAACGTGCCAGCAAGACAGTGGCGCGCGCCATGAAGTCATCCACAAGCATCGTGTGTTGCGTTTCGCTAAGCCCGTCATTTTCCCAGAAGTGAAAACACATCCTGAGTTGGAGGGCTGGCAAAGCACACAACTGAATCGCCGCGACCGGGATACCGGGCATGTCCTCCTTGCAGGCGACCGAGAAGAGCACGATATTGCAAAACTCGAGAGGGGGGCCGCCATTGGGCGGCAAGGGGCTGAGGTAGATGAATCGCTCTTCCGTCCCTTTGCCTCCCGTCGGCGACGTCGATGGATCGATATTCGTAACGTCCCTGCCGACACTTGGGTCGAGTGGATTGTCCTCGATGTCAGTCGTGGCGCCACTGCCTGTCAGATTGTCTGCGATATCGTTCTGAGAGGGAGATCCAAGCGACGAGGGGGCAAAGTTCTTCTTCACGACAATCGCCGTTCTTCCCTTGGTCATGCCTGTTACATCGAACTGGCTAATGGTCAGTTTTGGCGCCCCCGGGCAGTTGCTTCCGTTTTCCATCGTCGGTAGGACGGTATAGTGAAAAGCAATCGCCTTGTTATTCGCCACTGTCGTTGACGAGCAGAGCGTAACCGTGGCGGACTGGAGACAATTTTCGTCGAATCCGGGAACGATCACCGGCACTGGATTCATACTCTCGAGCATATCAATCGCGCTGCCGAAACCACCGTTCCCGTCAAGTGTGCGATCAGGGTCGATGCGGGACTCAGGGGCGCCTACGTCTCCATCGTCAACTGTCGGCGGTGCCTCATTCTCAGGATAGGTAAAGGCATCTGGAACCTCGTTGCCAATGGCATTTTCCAAGTCAAGTACACACCCATTATTTGGTAGCACCGGATAGACCCTGACCTCGAAGACGGTACCGCTACAGGCATCGGCATTTTTGATGACCTTGGCATCTTCGTCAGCGTATTGCACCGTCGCTGTGACCGTGCAGTCCCCGCATGCCTCGCTCTTCTTTAAGGGTTTGAAAGTCTGGCTAACCGTCATACCGTTGCTTGAAATGTCCTCTTGGCCGACCTCCTCGAGTTTCATTGTGTCGCATTCGAAGGAAACCGTCTCAACCTCACAGGTCGCATTCCACGTAAGCGTGATTTCATCCTTCGGACATTCCGTATCGTTTCCCGTCGTCCAACTCAAGTTGGGAACCAGGCACAACGACCAAGGTTCCGTCGCGCAATTGATATCGCACTCCGGAACTTCGTCCGCAAAGGTTGGGGTGTCCTCGACATCTGTAGCTGGCGCGGCGACGAGTTCCACCGGCGGGCTTCCTCCTTCAACCGGGACGGTCGCACCCTCGATGAACTCCACACGAACCGTCCCACCGGCGGATACGTTCCATATCTCCACGCCGATATTGATGGCCCCTCCGACGGGCAGTTCCGGGACAAGCCCCGCCTGAACTTCCGCGATAAAGCTCGGCTGGATTTCCATGCCAAAGGTCATCTGCACCGGTAGACCTAGAGTGAGTGCGGGAATATCGCTCTTCGGCGTCAGCGCAGCCTCGCCGAAGACGTGAGTGGAAAAGCCCTCCTCTTCCAATATGCCGTTCATGTTTTTGTCGATATAGACCACCGCCTGCAAGCCTCCGGCCCCTATGGGACCGCCGGCGACAAGCTCGAATTCAAGCGCCACTTCCGTCAGCTCAAGTTTCGTGCTCAACAGATTTCCCAAAGTGAACGCCAACACCGTCGTCGCATTCGAGGATTGCAGGGCGGGCTCCCCTTGGGTCAACATCGCGGGGGTGATGTATTGTGCCGTCGAGAAAGGAATCACCCCTTCGCCCGCGAGGTTGATGGTGAACGGCGTCGGCTGGTTAGGCGCGTCATGACCGATGGATATCACGCTTGATTTCGTGCCCGGAGTCGCAGGATCGAAGGTGGTATCAAAGGAAATCGACCCGCCCACAGGGATATTCCCGCCCGTACCGACAGCACCAACGTCGAACTCTGCGTTGCCGCCGCCGATGGTGTAGGTCATCTGGTCGTTGCCGGAATTGGAAATCTCCACCGTCATCGGACTGCTCGGTCCACCTTCAAGGCTGATCTGCCCGAAATCAAACGTTCCGCCATTGCCAAACGGCTGACCGTTGACCGTGATCTGCAGGAATGGCTGCGGCGGCGCTTTGCCCTGTGGCGCGGGCAGAACAGCGAAACCCGTGAAAGAATAGCCGCCGATGGTCGTGAAGGCGCCGCCTACGGCTACCGCCGATATCGAGGGCATGGAGAGGACGGTGTGCGTTATGGCGTCGGCCTTTGGGTTCCACTTCGGCATTGGGGCGTTCGGGCCCCATGCGGCGCCTCCCTTGGCCGCGATGTATTTGCGCGTCTTGCCGCCGAACTCGGTGAAGTCTCCTACGGCGATTCGCTCAACACCTACCTGATCGAGACCGAGCACTTTCCCATTGGGCGCAGGCGCCCATTCGTAGAAGGTAAAGTTCTCGTTCGTCGGCGGTGCGGTGAACTCAAAGGCGGCGAGATTCTGGCGCGCTTGTCCGTTGACGGTCGTGAACTCTCCACCGAGATAGAATGAAACGCCTCCACCCCAATACCAATGGGTCAGCGCATAAACCTTCCCGTCAATCTCCGGCGCAAACAAAAGCACTTTTCCATCGGCATCGAAAGCCGCCAGAGCAGTACGCGTATCATCGCCGACCTTTGTGAACTCGCCGCCGACATAGAGCGTGCCTGCGTCCTTGGCTTCATCGGCTGCCATCAGGATGTCACGAACGGTTCCGTTCAGAGCGGGGTTCCAGTCGGCGAGATCAGCCGTGCCATCGGCTTTCACCGAAAGCCGGCCAAGATGCGGACACCATTCTCCTGAGAGGTGACGGAAAGCTCCTCCTACGTAGAGGTCGTTCCCTACCATTTCGAGCGCGAATACCCCCGCATCTGCCGCTGGAAACTCCGGCATGGCATCGTCGTCGTCAATGTCGATACATGCGAGATTGTTGAGCGTTCGCTTGCCCGGAACGGTGAAGCGTCCGCCGACGAAGGCATGGGCATCGGTGACCTCGATGGCATGCACCGTCCCTTCAACTTGTGGCGCCCAATCGGTGACCGAGCGCGTGGCAAAATCAATGGCGGCGATGTTCTTGCGAGGAAGGCCGCCGCAGGTGGTGAACTGGCCGCCAAGATAGATCACACCGTTTCGTTCGGCGAGCGCGTACACCGTTCCATCGACGTCGGGGACATCGAGCACCGGCTCGTCGAAAATGGGCAGCGAAGGAGGCAGATCAATGTAGTCCCCCGGCGGGCCAAGCTTTGGGCCATCCTTCGGGAAAATGGGCTGTTGGGGATTGGGGGCCGGGCCATTCGGTTCTATCTGCCCGGAGCCGTCAAACGAAACCTGAGCAAGCGGGAAGCACATGCCGAAAACGAGGGAAACTCCCAGAACGAACAGCAGGCCCGCTGCGCTGAACAGCACATTCTTCTTGAGCTTCATCATGCGCCCTTCGTCTGTTGCTCCACCGGACGAGCGCCGACGGCCAGCGTCCCTTTCCGATGAGAAGTTGATGCCCTGTCCAGAGGAGTGGTGTGTTTCATCTGTCGGGCACGCCTTTATTATCACCAATCATGTCGAAATATGAATTTGAAAGTTCGGCAATGCATGCAACATCATTCATAAATATGAGCGATGCGGAGGGCTTGCAAAAATATGAAGAAGGGTGGAGGACTTGTTGGAAAAGAATGCTTGATCCGTATCCTCATGCCATCCCCCTTTGTCCAGAACCGTCTTCAGAAAACAACCCGAGCGATCTCACAAAGGCTACAAAAAGGATAGACGTGAGCAAGGAATTGAGTTAAGTTAACTTCCTGAATTGGAAGTGCGAGGTAACGAGGTTCCCGAATGGGAAGCGACACCGAGAAAGAACTGCATCAGCGCTTCGTGGCCGTCTGCGAGCAGCACACCCAGGCCGAGGTCGCCCGGCGAACGGGTATCCCGGCCCATTACATCTACCGCTACGTCAAGGGTACCCGTATCCCGGCTGAACTGTGCTCCCGGCTGGTAGAGGGGCTCAATATCAATCCGGCATGGCTCCTCGCCGGGCAGGGGGCCATGAGCCTGAGCGAAGTTTCCGATCAGGTATCGAGTATGGCCAAGGACATGACGGAACTGGTCAAGGCCATGGCTGCCGTATCGCGCATGAAGCTCGGCTCACTGACGGGGAAGGAGCGAAATCGAATTTTTAGGGAACTGAGCGAGACGCTCGCCGCCTATGAGGCGCTTCGCAACGATTTAAGGCGCAAGACTCGGCCCTATCTTGAAGAGCTTTTGCAGGACATGGCCAGGGCCCTTGAGCAACACAAGCTCGAGCGGGCGGGCGAGCTCAAGACCGCCATCGAACAGCTTGTTCCCCTGTGCGACAACGAAAAGCTGGAGCTCGATCAACTCGGACTCTTTGCCAATTACCATTTCAAGCAGTTGGACTTCGCCCGTGCGCTGGACTATCGCAGGGAGAGCTTCTCGCGCATGTTCCGCAATAAAGCCAGACTTACCCCTGAAGATGCGCGGGAATGCACCGCTTTTGGCCGGGTGCTGATTCAGAACGGCCACCTTGTTGAAGCCCGAGGTCTACTCAAAGGATTTCGGGCCATGGTTGAATCCTACTCCCAAGGTTGGCGCGAGATGCATCCGCTTTGCATGCTGTTTGGGTGGAGTGAACTCGAGCTCGGGAACATGCTTGAGGGCAGATCTCTGATCGAGCAGTCCTTCGCGCATATGGACGATGAACACCGCAATCTGACGGCGGGCATCGTGCTACGCGCCGCTCTCTACGCTGGAAAATGAAGAGGCTCTGGAAGCCGCCTATGCCCGATACGTCGGCAAGGCGCAGTCCGGCATTACTCCTGAATGGTTTATTGCCGTCAGGGCCCGCTACCTGTTAACCGCTGTTCAGACCGGCAAGCGAAAACTCGTCGACGAGTTTTTGCGAGACGCACAGGACACGCTGGAAACGCCCCATGAGAAGGGGATGAAGGAGTTCGTTGTCCTGGTCACAGCGACGCAGATCGCTCATATCTGCGGCGCGCATGACTCGGCTCGCGATTTGTTGCGGCGCTCCGAAGCCAAACGTCTTGAGCTTGATGGAAACCTCTGTCCCATGTTACTCGTTCGGGCATCGCATTACCGAAACGCTCTGGCGTTGCTCATCGACGTGGACAAGCACACCGGGAATGACGCCGCGTTGATTGTGGATGCGGACTCGTTCTTTTCACAACACTTCGATGCCGGTTACGGCTGCTTCCGCTCCGTGTCAGGGGAATTCGCTGCATCGTGAGGCGATGCCGATTCGCGGAAGTCTCGCACACAAGCGGCCCTGCCTTTTTCTGCTCGAATATTTTAAAGAGTTTGTGTCTCAAACGCTCATGAGCAGAGCGCGAACTCACGGTCGGCAGATGCGGCCTTCTTTCGATTTTCCGGTCAACATAAAGAAAACAAATTTCTTATGTGCTAGCGCCGGACTCATTCATGGAGCGGTCGGTCAACATTAAAGAAAAAAGCATTTAGGTCGTGCTAGCACAGACTCAATGACGGTGAGCATTTCTCGAACAGTAAGGGACACAGAAAACCCATGAACGCAGCCAGACTCATCGTCCACCAGAAATCCGCGAATAGATCCCACCTCTATGTCGGGCACCACGGACTCCCAGAACCCCCGAGGCAGATCATTCTGGACGACCTGTTTCGTGAACCCATGCAGGCGATCATTACCCGGCCCAAGGACGAGCACTTTATGCTTTCGGACTTGGCTCGGAAATTCCCTCATCTGAAACCGCTGATCTTCACGCTCTATGGCCGTCACATTTTCACGATCAGCATGCAAAAGCTTATTCGTGAGCAACTGACCATCGGAAACGAAGCGAGCGCGGCCCTTATGATAGCCCGTGATTTGGTCCGGTCGCTCAATGACGTCTGGAGCCTGCACATTCACGGATACTCAAGCGATGACGTTCAAGTGGCTCAGGAACTTGTTGAAGAGATCATTCAGCACATCACTACACTTCGAAAACCATAAACCAACATATAGAAAGGAACAATCACATGACAAGCAGTACGGCGACCGAGGGTAAAGAGAAGGAAATAACTGTTGCACAAGTTCTCAAGAAGTATGGGGCCGAGATCGAGATTCATTCCGAGGTTGGGGATTCCAAAATCCAGGAGTTTTTTCGCAATCTTTTCGACGGTCAAGTTGTCAAACATGTGCTCGAACCCGCGTTCTTCCAAGACATGGAAGTACTGCACAATGCGGCGCGCCAGCGCGGCCTAGAACTCACGGACAACATATTTGGAAAGTGGGGATTCCGGCGTGTAACGACATCGTTCTGCATGTGCAAGCTCTATCTCTATGAAGCATGTTTCATAGTCTGGATTTTTAAGGATCCGTACTACAACCTAGACGCTTCGATAGCGGCGCTGCGAAAAATGGGCCTTCACGATATCGTTGATCTTATTGAGGGATATGCCTATTACGATGAGCGCGAGAACCTCGTACATGATTACTTGCTTTGGAGGGAACGGGCCGAAAATCAGTGGGACTTCGAAGCATAAACATCCATGAACCCACGGATGCCTACTTTCCAAGCGTCAACACATCGCTCTCAGAACGTTGAGAGATCGCTCCCGAACGTTGTTGACGTGTCCAGTCGAGGGGTGACAGGTCGGAAATCTCAGGGAAACTTTACTTTTCAGAAACAATGAACGACTCATCAACGCATTCTTGGACGTCGCATCCCATTCGTGCTAGATTCGCGGTCTCGGCGGTGTCAGGCGCACAAATTCAAGCGAGGCGGCGAAGTGAGATCGCAACAACCAGCGGCGGATCAGACTTCCCCGGTGATTCGGGAAAAGATGGAGTTTGTCCGGCAGCTTCTGGCCATCAAGAAAGATGTTTCGCTTGCCGCATGCGCAATGGCCGTCCGCTCTAGGTTCGGTTCTTCGCTGGCCCTGAATCTCCTGCACCAAGCGTTCATTGAAGCTGGCGGACAATCCGAGCTTCAAATGCGGCACCCCCGGCAACTCGTGACGGGCGCGAACAAAGCTCCCGCCAAAATGCCGGACAACCTCGCGGATGCAAAAGCGGCGGCGCAAGCCAAGGTGTTCCGGCAAACCCTTCGGAGCATCGCAGCCCCCGGTAAAGTATCTCTCGATCCTTTCACTTCAATGCATGGAGCGGATTTCACCACAGCGCTTTCCTATTGCGCCAGCGGCCCAGGCATCAAGACCGCGCATATCGAACTCCATGAAGTCGATTTCCGGCGACTGATGGCGAGACTGATTCCGGCGAAGCATGAACATTCACTACCACAGCGCGCGGACTATGCGATGCAGGATGTGGTCTTTGGCCGCATGATCACAGCGGATACGGTGGGCAAACGGCGTTTCGCGCGTCTTACGGATTATGGGCGGCAATTGCTTGGCTTTAATCCCATCGCCCGCCTATGCATGCTCTTTCGTGAAAAATGCGAATTCAATGACCCGGAAATATTTTGGGGACGCCAGGGAGATATATACTCCATGCGACCCGGTGATAAGCATCCCATGGACTCGGGCGGCATTCCGCGCTGGGAAGTCGTCAAGAATTTCGGGCAGGTATTGGCCGACGCTCCACAGGGCAAGGCCCATACCTGCTATCAGATTCTCGAATGGGGCCAGTACCTGACTCAAACGTATATCTATGGTCAAGTCCCGCGCTACGACCGGCCGGAACTGCCGCCGGAAATCTGCGCGATGATGACCATGTACTCGGTCATCGCAACCTTCTTCGAACCCTTTGGCGCGGTGGCTATTGAGGATATTCCCGCCGCCAGAGAAAAGGGCGTAGCGGCCTATGAAGTCGTAACCGGCCCCATGCTGCACATCCTGCTCGATTCGTTGAACCCAAACTGGAATCCGGAGCAGGTATCCGCAGATTCGATCTATCAATTCGATTTCGCGATCGTCAGTCCGGACTTCGAGATCAATATCGGCGCCGCCCATCCTTTGTTGCTCGCTGAAATCGCTCGTTTTGCGATTCCTGACCTTGCTTACAAACTTGATACGCTCAAGGGAGCGGCGAAACAGCGGATCATCACCGACCTCAAACACTCGGAGCCGCATCCAGCCAACCGTTTCCGCATCACCAGGGAATCCGTCGCTAGCGCCGTCCGTTCCGGCATGAGCGTAGAGAACATCCTCACACTGCTTGACCGGATCACCAAGCACGAGCTTCCCCAGAACGTCGTGACGGAAATCCGGCGCTATGGAGACGTTCAGCCGGATATGGTGGTTGAACCCAAACCCGCTTTGATGGTCGAGTATTCCAGTGACCACGTGCGCGACAAATTGCTCGCGCATCTTCCGGGCAGCATCGACCTTGGCGAAGGTCGTCTGCTTCTCCCTTCCAAGGCGCCAACTCCCACCATCGTCAAGGCATTGCGTGACGTCGGCATCATTCTGCGGGTTGACGACGAACCGATCTATCGTCTCCGAGGACGGAATCGCTACGATATCGATTGATCGCTCTGAATATGGTGAATCCGCAGGTCTCAGGACGTTGCAGAAATGTCGCGCTTGCTCATGGTCGAGGGGTGACAGGTCGAAGTGGTCAGTGCAGGTTAAGTTGCCCGAGGTATTCGAGTTAAAAGCTATCACGCAACTCTTCAAGGTGTGCAATGGCTTTCTGGCAAAGCTCTTTTCCATACGCACTCCGGAATTCATCAAAGTCTACTCCCGACAAGTCTAGCTTGAGGTCGTCAAGACTGTCTTTCGCTCGATCGGCAATGTAGCGACAAGCAGATTCTGCTTCCTGATCAATTCCTTCTTCGAGCGCGCTAAGTTGTTTATCTAATTCGATCGTATTCTCTATAAAGCCACCTATCAGTGCATCACAATCGAAATGCAGCTCTCCGATCTCCTGAGCGACCAGCGATACAGTGTGGTCGTTGCGTAATAGATACCGACATTTTATGGGCACAAATAGACCGCTTGGCATTCCCTTTGTCTGAAAACCTAGAACACTGGGATGCCGCTCCAAGGTGAAAAGCAAACCATCCACTGTCTCCTCAACATCTTCAATTTTCGATAGATGTCGAGTTTCGATCCCGTGATCGTGACCCGCTCCTTCCCGAATCGCGTGTTCCAGATCCGCTTCTGACAGTTTGCCAATGTTTTTCTTCTGCTTTCCCATAATCATCTCCAAATCTCAAATCGTTGACACCCAAGGTGCCGGTAGGCCCAAAGAACTAGGTAAGGATTTCAGTCGATTAGACTTGGTTCAATTATGGTGGCGTGTAGCCGTTGCTCATTTTCATTCATATCGCCAAGGGAAGCAAGCCTAAAATGTTGCGATACATCAAGGGCGTCTGATCGCCCTTGTTTCACTCGACCATTGTCAGAGGCGTCGTGTCCATCATTGCACCGGTTGATCCGCTCAAGCGAAATGAAGCCCACGTGGCACGCGAGCGAGAACGATAGCCCATTCATGATGGACGCGGCGCTTGACGGTTGACAAACGCGAATGAGCCGGAGCACCACACATTTTGCGCAGCGATAAAACGTGCTAGATTATCGAATCGCCATGAAAACCAGCTAGATCACGGCCCCGAGGCTGACCATGACATGTCTAGGATGTCACTTTTCAAAATCATTCGTTCCACAGCACAAGGAGAACAGCCCGTGAAAACCGCTCAGCCGCCATATGATATTGAGCGCATGGCTCGAAACGTCCTCATCAAGCAAAAGGCCTTCGCATCCAAACGATCAAGCAAGGGGATCGTGCGAGCATCAGCAAAGGATATATCCGTGGAGGAAGATCGGGCCAGCCGGATTCAAACCTATGTTGAGAGCGTCACCCAGGGCGATCCCGAGATCAAACGTCTCGTTTACGCATTGATGCAAGACCGGCTGGTGCTGGACGAGTTCTTCGGCCACTTGAATGAAGCGTTTGAAACCATCGAACAAAGCGCCGCGATGTTCCGTCAGGTTGCAACCATGGCCCAAGGCATGCTGGCCAACATTCGCTCATTACAGTTCGCTGAGGTACACGGAAACGATATTCAGCGCGCGGAGGAAATCGTTCATGCCGTGAAGAATATGATCGAGCGATCCGGGCATGCTGATCCCTCTGCAATTTCATCCGGGCGCTCAAAATAAGCCCTTTCCCACTGTCCACAACCCCAAGGAGAACCCGCTTATGAAACCCATGCAGGTGCCGACCATGCACACCCCGTCCCGAGTCGATTATGAGCGTATGGCGCGCAACATCGTGATGAAGCAGCGCATGCGGCCGCCGAAAGCGCCGCGCAAGAACCTCGTGCGGAGAGCATCGAAGGACTGGTACCTTGAGAACGATCCGCAGCTTGATTTCAATGTTGCCCACTATCCCGAGGAAGAACAGGCAATGGTTCGGAGCACGATGCAGACCATCGGGACAATGATCGGCTCGATGGAACGCCGCATCCGGTTCTTGCGCGAATCCTTTGACGGCAAACGAGCCACCGCTTCCCACAACAAACTTCGCGATGAAGCCAGAGCCATCTGGGATCAGGCGGTC